>JAHFLT010000037.1 GCA_023264635.1 Candidatus Woesearchaeota archaeon
CCACGTCCATTATCCTCTACAGAAACGCTTCCATCAGCATAGATAACAACAACAATCTTGTTGCAGAATCCGCCAAGTGCCTCATCTATGCTGTTGTCTACAGCTTCATAAACCAGATGATGTAACCCCCTCAATCCGGTAGTTCCGATATACATACTAGGTCGTTTTCGCACTGCTTGTAAACCACCTAGGACAGAGATAGACTCTGCGCCATATGCTTCGGAATTATGCTGTTCCTTCTCTCCCGTCTCCTCTGGAAAGTCCTCTAGTTCATCTTTCATTTTATTCCTCATAAAGTAAATAAAACCATCTCATCTCGACTATCATTTCCTCGTCGATAATTCTATCTTTTTTTGTAATAGAAGAAGCCCTTTCACCTTTAAAAAGATTACCCCTTTACTCTTCTTTCACAGTCTTTTCATATCCTTCCTCAAAGTAAGCTCGCCATTGATCCTCTTCGTCTTCATCTTCCTCATCGGAATCGTCATATTCTTCCGACTGTTCCTGCATAAGTTCATCCTCGATCTCATCGATTATAGATCGTGTCATGAAAACCCTCCCCCTTTTTTTCTTTTTTGATAATTTCTAATGATATTTCTCTCTTTTGGATCGTTCTCTCTTTTATAATATCTCTACGTGGAAACATTTATATATATGCTAACTCTATTGGGTATATGTCAAATATAGAGAAATTATAGAATATAATTGATGAGAACAAAGAGGTAAACTATGGAATTCAGGCGGCTTATCAGTTTTGGAAAATCGAGTTTTGTTGTCAGTCTCCCAAAGTCCTGGGTACGGCGCAATAAGCTAAAGAAAAGTGACCTCATTTACATCACAGAGAAAGATGAAGAGATAGTTCTTAGTCCAAAGGCAGATTCTTCCCAGGAGGAGAAAAAGAGTACTACTATAGATATTGATGGCAAGGATTACTTTCAGATTAAGCGGGAGATCATTCCGGCATATATCAACCATTATCACACTATAACCGTCACGGGCAAAGAGCTGCGTGATAGAGCACAAGACGTTCGTGAGATTCTGCATAATCTTGTTGCGCTGGAGATAATGGAACAGACTTCTGACAGGATGGTGGCAAAAGATTTTCTTAATATGGAACGCATTGATATGGATAATCTGCTTCGTAAGATGGACGTTATAGCGCGTGCCATGATGAGCGACTCTTTAATGAACCTTGAAGAGAATAATTACGAAAACCTCAAGCAGCGTGATTTAGATGTCAATAGGCTTGCTTTCCTTTTATTCCGTGCAGTACGTTATGGACTTAACAATCCCGGTATTCTAAAGACCTACAAATGCACATCGCTGGATCTTCTGATGGTTTACCAGATGGCAAATGCTCTGGAGAAATTCGCTGATGAAACCAAGCGTGTAGCGCGCATCAAACGAAACTGGAAGCTCACCAAAGTGCAACAACAATTTTTGCTGCCGCTCTGTCAGGAAGTGGAGAAATCGTATCTTATGAGTATGAAGGCATTTTATAATAAGGATAAGGAGCTTGCTTATCAAGTCGCTGTTAGACGTAGACCACTGATAGCTCATGTCAACGAAGTTGCAGAAAAGAACCTCAACAGTCCGGGTATGATATACTTGACTGAGAAGCTCAAAGATCTTTTGTCGCACATCAACAACATCACCCGTATCGTGTATGCACAACATTCATAAATATGTTTCGTAGTGAATACCCATGCAAGTCTGGCTACTGTATTCCTTTCTGGCATTGCTGGCGTGGGGTGTCTGGGGTTTTTTGCCTAAAGTTGCACTGGCTCATGTTCCTCCCCAAAGTGTCCTTGTCTGGCAGGGTTTTGGCGCTGCAGTATGTACGTTGGTATTCTTCGCATTTACACGTCAAGTACAGACAGAATCTATAGGGATAATGGCTGGACTTGGCACAGGATTTTTCGCTTTCCTTGGTTCTCTTTTTTTCATTTTTGCGCTTTCGACAGGCAAGACTTCTGTAGTGATTATGCTTACTGCACTTTACCCACTCGTTAGCATTTTCCTTGCAATTGTTTTCCTTGGAGAAACCCTCACCTGGCAAAATTTTTTAGGTATAGGCTTTGGAATGCTTGCTTTGTATTTCCTGGTTCACTGAACAACTCATGTCGTATCCTGAAACTATTTCCCTTTGATAGCTTTTTTTATCTAAAAGAGCCTTCATAAAATCAATTATGTTATACGCCACTTAGAGCATGCTCAGAATTCCACGAGCTACAATTAGTACTATACGCTACGCTCTCCACCGTGGAACACAAGTGGAATTCTGACATTTAAAGAAATAACGCTACCCGTGCGCAAAGATCACGGGATAATTTTAGTGTCTCTAAAAAACATAAGTATTAAGAATAAGTTCATGACAAAGGAACTATGTTAGACCAAAAATACATTACTAAAGCACAGACTTTCTTAGAGAATCCTCAGGAAGATAAAGTAATCACTGTTGATGAACTCAAGGATGCCATTGATGATGGCAAGCATTTCTTTTTGCTGGATGTTCGGATGCCTGACGAAGTCGCAGAAGGCAAGATACCGGGTGTTGTAAATATACCATTGCCAGAACTTGACAGTAGGTGGTCAGAAGTGCCAAAGGATAAGAATATTATCACCGTCTGTGCCCGTGGCGGCAGAGCAGCAGCAGCAATGTTTATTCTGCAGGACAAAGGATATAATAAGATCCATACTCTTCTGGGCGGGACACTTGGCTGGATACAAGAAGGAAACAAGGTAGAGTGATTTATCTCTTTCTGAGTTCGTCTGGATAAAATTCTATACCCAAAAATACATAGCGGTCTCGCGTACATTCGGAAGGATCTGCTGGACCTTTGCAATATCCTTTATCTTAATAGCAGCCAACAACTCATCCAGCATTTTATCGAGCATACTCCCTTTAAGGTCTTTGTCGGCAATGTATATAATATGCTCATCCATAGTTCTGTCACGAGATTTTCGGTCAACCACTATTGCTTTCTCTGCTCCAAAACCAATTGAGTCTTTATGTATTCCATAATTTACAAAAAATCCTTCATGCGCACCGCTCCCAAATGCAGAGCTGATATAACCTGTGTTTATGAAGACGCCGTTTACCGCTGCATGCCCCAACCCAAAGGAAACATGTCCATTATTGATGAAAATCCCCCCCGTTGCGAATGTTCCGAGAGAGGGCGCTTCTCCATCAGTGACACAAACGCCACCAGTCGCTAGATAACCCACGTGCCAATGCATCTTGCCACGCACTTCAAGATAACCGCCACTCATCTGTTCACCTGTATGCTGGACTCCATTCAGAATATTGAGCGTTCCTTTTCTCAGTTTGTATCCCCAACAGCTGCGGGGGACATCCTCTGGCACTTTAATAGTAGATGTGCAACCTGTATTCAAGAGTGCAGTGTAAAAAAGACCAGCATAAAGTTTGTAACCAGGCTCCATAAATCGTATTGGCATAAAATAAGGAGTATCCTCTATCTGTGCAGGGAGCAACTCTTTGTAGGGTGTAAGTATTTGTTCTCCTTCTTTTTCTAATCTATTCAGGCTATCGTAACTTATCTGCCCTTCATGATGCACCTGTGGCGCTATCTCCTCCAAAAGAGACTCCCACATGCGAAAAGTAATGAGAAATGTCTCTAAGGAAGTGATTTCTTTTTCCTTTTTCTCATCGGGTTTTCCTATACCCTCGAGTTGTTTGAGTAGATCATCGCTTGCCATATCGCTCGCATTGTTTTTGTATCTGTGCTGTAAGAGACTGCACTTTTCTCGGATCAAGGTCATTCTTCTTTGTTTCTATTCCTAATGCGTCAATGAGGTCATTCAGGATTTTGTCTCCCGGAATACGTGCAGGAAGCCGAAAGAAATCTATCCATCGCAACCACCAATTGTGATGCGATGTAATGCACTCCCCCCCATAATGAATTTTACCTGCATCGATACACAACCCCTTATTCAAGAGAGTATCATTCGCTTCACCGTAATTAACTAAAAGTCCTGCTTCTGCGTCACCACCAAAACCATAATCTATTTTTCCATGATTAATGAAAATCCCACCTTGTGCTACACTCCCAAAAGTATGCAGCTTGCCGTGGTTGACAAAAATTCCTCCTTTTGCACATGTACCAAAGTAAGCAGGCTGACCATGGTTAATAAAAACACCATCTCTTGTTGCCATACAGATATTCCATGAATTATACCCGTGATTGATAATCCTTCCCCCTTCAGCTCTAAACCCAATCTCGTTTTTGCCATCTGCAAAAAGTTCTAGCGTCCCCTTTTTTAGACCATATCCCAAAAAACTTATATCTCGATACGAAGCCGGGATAGTCACTTTTCTATTTTTACTACCCACGTTCAGCAGTGCAGTAAAGAAGAATCCCGCATAAGGTTTATATCCTTTCTCTAATTTTTCAACGAGAAAAACTTCGTGTTCAATGCTCTCCGGCAGCGCATGTTCATACGGTTCTAATACCGTCATTGAGCTCTGCAGCAAATAATCAAAAAAATCGAAATCTATTACCCAACATCCTGCGAAGATTGGTTTTTTCACAGAGAGAATAAACTTTTCCCATTCGTTAAATGCATCTACAAACTTATTTGTTTGCTGTTCAGACTGTTTTTTCTCATCTGGCTTTCCAAGTCCAAAATAATCATCTAATCCCATAGCGGTGTGTACAATGCTGTTCTGTATGACTAATAATTATAGAGATTATTTAGAGGTTATAAAACCATTCGCTTGTGAATCTCTTCAATTATTTTTGGAAGATCATCCTTTGTGACTTTTGTGAACCATTTCTTCTCTGGATAAAGAACGACGGTTGTGCCAATATCATTACAGAAGCCGAGACAGCCTGTGCGTGTTACCCAGACTGCATTTGCAAGCCCATTACTTAGCACATATTCTTTTAATGCGTGAAAGATACCATACCCATTAACTTTATTACAGCAAGAACCTTCGAGACGATCATTTGTGCAGACAAAGATGTGCTTACGGTAAGACGTAGAGAGTTCTTTCATAGCACTCAGGAACAAGGAGTCATTAAAAAGGTATCTCTTATCTAAAATTGTCTGATTTAATACTTCTACCTTTAGTCGGACAATTTTCTATCCACAAAAATGCTCAGCATTTCTTGGACAAGAAATCCATTCGGTTTTTTTTTGTCTGGAAAACTCGTCTGTAAATAGTGAGGAGTGAAAACCATACACTTTACTACCTGAAGAGCTCCGAGCCGGCGAGTTTTCGTTATTCTGGTTCAGAGGTATTAGTTCTTTTTGGTGCAAGACAACCAATACAATACCCACCACCATAGCCCATCAGTGTTTCTAACCCGCCGATAGCTGCTCCAAGCGCTAATCCTGTACTTCCCCCAATGGCTCCTCCAGCACCAGCTCCCATAAATGCAGCCACTGGTCCATAATGTAACCCTACTGCTCCACCAAAGACAAAACCTGTCATCCCAAGAAGTGTTCCCACTAATCCACCCTGGATAATAGCTGGCCCGTATGTAAGTGTCCATTTTGTATTTTCCTGAAGTACTATTTCCTGTGCATTACAATATCCGTGATATCCTCCCGCTCCCAAAGCAAGTGCTTCCAATAAACCAGGAACCATTTTACACACCTCCAATTGTTCTCTTTTCTCCTAGTTCTCCATCTATAAAAGCATATCTGAATGTCAAATCTAGAATCAGAGTCCCTTTATCAGTAATGCAATAGTCATGATAATAAACCCAACTAAACCGATAAAAAGAATCCCCATGCCTGCAACCTTTACCACTGTTTTGAATTCTTCTCCAGATGGTTTCTTGGTTACTGCGAGGACACGCTGACATTCTACGATGAATGAACGGAATTGCATCAGATACACCTTCCATCCTGTTTCTGATTGTTGTTCTTCCATACTACTGTGAGAAAAAGCTGCATATATAAAAATTATCCTATAACGAGACATTAAACTAATCCTGTTTTTTTTTCACACATCCATAGCATATTTTCTTTACGATTTTTTCCAGAACCTTAGAACCCCATGAATTTATTACTATGAGTATGTCACCACCCACAGTAATAATAGAAAGCTTTGTCATTATTTTTCGGAAAGGAATAGAAACAGTCTTGTTTCTGGGAGCAGCCAGTTTTGTTGCAAGTATGAATGTATTTGTTGCATTGACAGGCATTGGAGCAGCAGCCTTCTTGGGTTATTTGATTTCGTTAGGTTCACAGAGAATCAACCTCAAAGCATTTTTCACGATAACCAGCCTCTTGCTATTTTTTTTGTAGTGGTACTAGTAGTGCATGGCATCGATGATTTACGGAAAGCTTATGTGTCCCCAACAACAGAGGAACCTGTTTCTCTGCCTTACACAGACCAACAACCCTTTTGACAACACTACATGATATTGCTTCCCTAGTGTAACTCCTTCCTGTTCTGGTCTTGAACAATACACATAACTAGAAACCCTTGCAAAGAAATCATGTACGTCGCATCGAGAGTCTTAGTTTCATTCTTACTCCCTAGCAATATCTGAGAAAATATAAGTCCAGCACACGTACAGAATTGATTGATGAGTACAAATTCCAGCTTTTACCTACTCTATGAATTCTATCCCCAACTCATTCTCTATATCAGAGTGCTTCTTGTCCTTTGTCTGCTTGCTTGATCCAAATATCTGTGAAGACGTCACACCTGTCACAATGAGCATAACCCGGATTGTGCGTTCGAGGTCTTCATAGATTTGCGCTCCCCAGATAATATTGGCATCTTCATCCATTTTTGAGGATACTGCCTCCACGACTTGTCGCGCCTCTTCCAGCGTCATGTCACTGCCACCAGCCACATTGATTAATGCGCCATTTGCGCCAGTGATATCAACATCCAGCAATGGGTTTCCGAGCGCGCGCTGCACAGCCTCTGCTGCACGTCCTTCTGAATCTGATTCACCGAGACCTATAAGCGCCACTCCGCCATTGCCCATTACTGTTCGTATATCTGCAAAATCAAGGTTAACAAGTCCTGTTTTTGTTACCATCTCTGCAATGCCCTTGACCGCATTAGTTAATATCTCATCAGCTACTTTGAATGCAGTATTTAAAGGCAGATCAGGCGCAATCTGCAGCAGCTTATCATTCGGTATCACAATGAGCGTGTCCACCAGCTGCTCTAGTTTCTCCAGCCCATAAAGGGCATTTTGGTAACGCCTATGACCTTCCATGTTGAAAGGCATCGTTACAATGGCTACTGTTAGCGCACCCATCTTCTTTGCCACATCAGCAACAACAGGTGCCGAGCCTGTTCCTGTTCCGCCACCAAGTCCACATGTAATAAAAACAAGATCTGCTCCCTGCAATGCTTGCTTAATCTCCTGCTCATTTTCCCTTGCAGATTCTTCCCCTATTTTTGGAATACTGCCAGCACCTAATCCTTTGGTAATGTTCTTTCCGATAAGTATTTTTTTCATCGCATTTGTATAGAGTAAATCCTGCGCATCAGTGTTTAGTGCTATGGTGTCAGTGCCTTTTATCCCAACTTCTGTAATTCGATTGATAGTATTATTGCCACCACCACCGCATCCCACCACTTTAATATTCGCTGCCTGTTTTGCTATAAGAGCTTCCAGTTCAGCATCTATATCGTGTGAGCTTCGCTGAGTTATCTGTTTAGAAAGATGTATCTCATTTTCAGAAACAGAATTAATCTGCGGCTTATTCTCCACCATTCTCACCGTTTGCGCCTACGCTCTGCTTATATATAAAGATTTTCTTGCGTGGGCTTAGTTATGTTATCCCGAAACTGGTTCGCATCCCGAAACTAATTCGTATTCTTAAGTTCTTTCCATACTTCACGTGGTGTTTTATAGTTTAAGCTCATATGTGGTCTGTCATTATTGTAATGCAAGATGAACTCTTTAAGTGAAGAGAAAGTTCCTGTTATATACTCGGTTTTGTATGTTAAAAAGAACCGTTCTACCTTCCCGTTGGTCTGTGGTCTGTTTACCCTTGCTAATGAATGTTTTATTCCCATAGCCTGCAATGCTATTTGGTATGCATTCAATTGGAGCAAACCTTTTCGGTCTGGCGTGTTATTGCAATATGTTGTACCATGATCAGTCATAATCGCTTTGGGTTTCCCATATTCGCTAATGCCCACACGTAACAGGGCCAGGCTGTTCTCTAAGTTTGCATTTTTGAAGACCCCAAAACTCGTTACCATTCTCGTTTTATCGTCAATATAGACGCTTAACTACTGATTAGTAAACGGATCAAATGACCAATCAGTATGCCAAAGGTCATTAGGATTAGGGAGTTCATATCGTACCCATCTTCGTGATTTCTGTTTCTTGATATTTGGGAGTACCAGATCACATCGGATTAATAATTTCTCTATCTGTCGATGGCTAATTCCAAATCCTTGTTTTTTTAGCAATTCTTCTATACGACAAGCACCATAACCAAACTTCTTTCTTATATCAATAATCATATCCGCAGCTTTTGCGTTCAACACAGTTTCAGAACGTCCAGTTTTATGGTCAACTAGGCCATCCCAACCATACTCTTCGTATACCGCAACTAGCTTCTGAACTGTACGAGCAGTAATGTTTTGTGCAAAGGCGATTCTAGAAGTCATTACGCCTTTCAAATGTTGTTTAATGATCCAGACTCGCTTTTCATATGTTAATTTGTACATTTTGCCTCACTAGACTAGAGGCAAAATATCACGCTCTTAATTCGTACTGATTGACTACGAACTAAAAACGGGATAGCACATTGCGTGGGCTTAGTAGAAAACTCTAAATGTTAATAAAATTCTTGCTTTGGAGTATGCTGCACAAGCAAGAATTTTGAATGCAACTTCGATGTTTTGCATTCTAACTGTTATTGCTCTTACAGTGCTGCCAGTAATTTTTTTCAAGACACGGTGGTATGTCTCATTTAATGCACGATAATTTGCTCTTAATTTTCTTCGCTTAGCTTTCTTAAGAAATTCTCCTTTAGTACGCCAAATAGGGACTTTCGGATTCTTGACCTTTATCCTATCTTCAGCTCCTAACTCCTCAACGACAAGTTTACGGTGATCTTCACTAGTGTAGCCTTTATCTCCATCAACACTTTTTAATGGCTTTATTCTGTAAGCTTTTCGGAGTAGCCTGTTACAATCCAAATGATCGCTTGCTGGGCCTCTTCTAATTTTGAAGCTCATTGGAAGTTGATGGTCTAGGTCAACAACAGTACTAAGTTTGATGTGTTTCTTGATTTTGCGACGCTTTTTTCTGTCTTTGCTGATGACTTTAGTGTAATAGACACTTGCTCGGGTGAGCTGAAGACCTGTTGCATCTATACCTGCTCGTACTTTATTGCTTTTTGTTGAGCGCACAAAGGCAGCAACTAATTTTTCAATCATCGTCTCTCGGAGACGTTGAGCTGCTTTATGTAGTGTAGTCCAATGAGGAGCAATTTGGATTTGAAGAAGCTCTAACAAACTAGACATTTCTGCTATAAGCTCGACGATAAAGCGGTAACTTTTATCTTCCAATTGTTTTAAAGCAAGCAATACTGCATGAGCCCAGATGCCATATTTCTTGGGGTCATTCTTATGAGGAAAA
>JAHFLT010000005.1 GCA_023264635.1 Candidatus Woesearchaeota archaeon
GACATTTCTGCTATAAGCTCGACGATAAAGCGGTAACTTTTATCTTCCAATTGTTTTAAAGCAAGCAATACTGCATGAGCCCAGATGCCATATTTCTTGGGGTCATTCTTATGAGGAAAACGTCTTACATGAGCTATCTTTAGTACGCGAAGTACTTGTTCCGCAAATCTATAATATAACCTCTTACTTTTTTCTTTCATGGTAGGGCACCATCCTACCCCCATAGAGCCCTAAAGGCTCTTTGGGTTATTTAACTTTTCTACTAAGCCATGACGCCGTAAAATATTAATAGGTATTGTGTTGCAACAAAATCTTCTCCACTTTCCCAGGTTTTTGTGCTGAGCAGAAGCACGAAGTGCTGAAGGAGAAGTTACAAAAAAGCATGTGTAAGTCGCAGCGGAACTGCCTACTCTTTTCCCAGGTTCCAAAGAAATTCTTTTGGAATTTCTTGGACCAAGACGAGCTTTGCTCGTCTTTGGTTTTGGGAGTGAGCCGAAGGCGAACGGACAAAAAGCTGAAATGGGCCCACCCGGATTTTCTACTGAGTATTCAGTCTTTGAACCGGGGACCTCTACAGTGTGAATGTAGTGTCATAGCCGCTAGACCATGGGCCCGAAACAGAAACGGTATTTTTAAGAGATATAAAAAACTTTACATGCTTATCCCAATAGTGCCCTTGCGCCTTCGGCGCTCATTTTAACAGTGCCACAAAGAAATCTCTGCAGAGATTTCTTGTACAAGAACCAAAAAAATGCTTTTGCATTTTTTGGTCCAAGAAATTCGTGACGAATTTCTTTGGAATGCTATGCATTTCTTCGTACCCCACGGGAAGTCCCGTGGCAGTAGAGAGTGTCGACACCATACCCGAAGATGCCGCGACCAACAGGACACAAAATATTCTCTGATGGAAACCACATCCATCCATCCTGTCTAATATCTTCGGATAGTATCGCATACGGACGAGACCATAATTTCTCGACCAAAGCTGGATTCATTTTGTTCACCTCTTTAATATAAACCCATCTTTCCCTCACTGAACCAATTGAATACACCTCTTCTCCCGCGTGTTTCAGTTTTCCTCCTTGCGCAATGTATTGATTCCCATTCCGCACCAGATTCTCCGGGTCAAGATAGCAATGCAGCATATTTCCTTTCCGCATCATCGCCATGCTCAGCCACTCACTATAACTACGCACCACATCATCAGCAACCGCTTGCTGTTCTGGAGATAATCTTCCTTCCAGTCCTCTGCAGATAAGGTCAAATGCTTCTGCTGGACGGGGGTGGCGCTCATAGCCGCGTTCTCTTAGTGCTTGTAAGCTGTCATTGAAAGTGTAGAATTTTCTGTATTGTCCTTCGTACACAGCTCTCGGTTCGAAAACAACGTCAGCGAGGACTGGCTTTACAGTGATTTCCTTTTTCTCATCGGGTTTGTTGAGGCCGAGATAGGTGTCAATGCTCATCGTTGTTGTACCCCGCGGGAAGCGCTGCTGTCCCAGTAGGTGCCGATAACGGTGCCGATAATATACTTGCCGTCGAAGTAGCCCAAACGACCAACAGGCCACAAAACGTTCTCTGATGGAAACCAAAGCCGTCCATTCTGCCTTATCTCTTCTGGTAATATCGCGTAATGACGAGACCAGAGCTTCTCGACCAAAGCAGGATTCATTTCGTTTACTTCTTTGATTGGAACCCATACCCTTAGTGAACCAATAGAAGAACCAATAGAATATACTTCTTCTCCCGCGTGTTTCAGTTTTCCTCCTTGCGCAACATATTTGTGTCCATTCCACACAAGATTCTCCGGATCGAGATAACAATGTAGCAGATTTCCTTCCCGCAACATCACCATGCTCAGCCACTCACTACCATCTTCTTGTATCATCTCATCAGCAATTGCTTGCTGGTCTGGTTGCAGTCTCCCTTCCAACCCATTGCAAATAAGGCCAAACGCTTCTGCCGGTCTTGGATGGCGCTCGTAGCTGCGTTCTCTTAGCACTCGCAGACTGGCATCGAAGGTATAGAGTTTTTTCTCCGCTTTCGGCTCGAAGATAATATCTGCAAGAGCTGGCTTTACAGTGATTTCCTTTTTCTCATCGGGTTTGCCGATGCCGAAATAGGTGTCAATGCTCATCGTTGTTGTACCCCGCGGGAAGCCCTGAGGTAGCAGTAGGTGCCGATAAAATACGAGTCGAAGAAGCCGCGACTAACAGGCCACAAAATGTTTTCGAGTGGAATCCAAAGCCACGCATGCTGTCTAACCTCTTCTGGTAATATCGCATAATGACGAGACCAGAGCTTCTCGGCCAAAGCAGGATTTATTTCGTTCACGTCTTTAATGGGAACGCATTCATTTGTTGAACCAATAGAATACACTTCCTCTCCCGCGTGTTTCAGTTTTCCTCCTGGCACAACATATTTGTGTCCATTCCACACAAGATTCTCCGGGTCAAGATAGCAATGCAACAGATTTCCTTCCCGCAGAATTGCCATGCTCAGCCACTCACTATAACCATGCATCACCTCATCAGCAATTGCTTGCTGGTCTGGAGATAATCTTCCTTCCAGTCCTCTGCAGATAAGGTCAAAAGCTTCTGCTGGACGTGGATGACGCTCGTAGCCGCGCGCTCGCAATGCACGCAGACTGGCGTCGAAGGTGTACAGTCTTTTCTCTTCTCCTTCATACACCGCTTTCTCCTCAAAAACTATGTCTGCGAGTGCTGACTTTACGGTGATTTCCTTTTTCTCATCGGGTTTGCCGATGCCGAGATAGGAATCAATGTTCATAACGAAAGAAAATTACGTAGCATTAAAAAACTTATTCCCTAATTAGGTAGTTTTTCCCAGGTTTTTTTCGCTGAGCCGAAGGTGAAGTCGAAAAAAAGCAGGGGTAGGTCGCAGCGAAGCTGCTTAGTCTTTTCCCAGGTTTTTTTCGCTGAGCCGAAGGTGAAGTCGAAAAAAAGCTGAAATGGGTCCGGCCGGACACTCATGACGTGAGGTTTATGGTTCATGGTTTAAGATCCTTAAACCGCAAACATCCAGCCTCAAACCACTTTGAACCGGCGACTTTCTGCACGTCAAGCAGATGTCATAGCCACTAGACCACGGACCCTTATGCCAATGAAAAAACAGATGGTATTTTAAATTTACCTTTATTTTGGTGTGTCATGAGTGGTTTTGCAGATGTCCTAGTTGGTTTGCAGTACGGTGATGAGGGTAAAGCCCGTATTACCGATAACATCGCATACGAATATGATATCATTGTTCGTTTCAACGGTGGCCCAAATGCAGGACACACCGTAGAAGTTGATGGCAAAAGAATTTCATTACACCAGATACCTTCTGGAATTTTTCATCTGAATTTATTGCTCTATATCGGTTCGGGTTGTGTTATTAATCCTGTGAAGCTTGTGCAGGAGATAAAAGATGTAGAGCAACTTGGTATTTCACTTCAAGAAAGACTGCATATTTCAGGACAGGCAACAACAATTCTCCCGCATCATATTGCTTTAGATGAACTTATCGGTAAGGAATTAGGAACAACCGGCAATGGTATTGGTCCAGCGTATGCAGATCAAGCACTGCGAAGTAATGGGGTAAAAATAAAAAATCTCCGTATGAGTGATTTCCTTGAAGATACTTCTGCTGCGATAAAAGTGCTTATAGATAATTATGAGGATGTAATCCCACAGAGAGGGGGAAGCAGAAAGACAATAGAACAGCAAGCAGGAGAATGGATTGCTGCGATGGAAACACTGCGACAGTATATATGCACAGACTCATTGTGGTTAGATGAATTAGTACGTGGAGGCAAAAATGTTCTTTTCGAGGGGGCACAAGCATCTATGTTGGATGTTATAAAAGGCACTGTCCCTTATGTCACGTCATCGCATACGATTGCAGGCTCAGCTTATGTTGGTGGAGACTTGTCACCTAATTACCATCGTAAAACAATAGGTGTAGCAAAAGCAATCATGTCTCGCGTAGGCAATGGACCATTTGTTTCAGAATTTGGTGGTGCTGTATCAGAGAGATATTGTGCAGAAGATGGTGGAAAAAAAAATAGTAGAGCAGTTGAGATGCAGCAGTATTTAGTAGACGAACTTCTCGATTCGGGAGATTTCTTCAAAATAGGCATTGCGCTAAGAATGCTCGGTAATGAATATGGAGCAACAACAAAAAGACCAAGACGGATTGGCATGCATGATTTGGTTTTGTTAGCGCAGAATTGCAGGATAAATGGTGTCACAGAATTATACATAAACAAAATGGACTGTCTCTTTGACTTTTGCAGAACTTCTTTATCAGGCATCCCTGTTGTTACTGCATATGAACTAGATGGAAGACAGATAAGCCATATACCAAATTCTACTCTTGCTCATAGGAGAACAAAACCTGTTATTGAATATTTACCTACCATAAAACAACATCTGTGCACGATAAAAACGTATGAAGAACTTCCTTCTGAGGCAAAGGTACTACTGAAAAAAATAGAACAAAACGTGGGCTGCACAGTTAATGGAATAGGGGTTGGCCCAAATAGAGAACAATTCATTCAGCGTTGATGTAATTTCTTCGCCGCTTTCTTCCCTTTTTCCACCAATTTTTTTATTATTTCTCCCATCTCGGGATATTCAGCAGCCCGTTTACCGTAACGATTCAGGTAAATAAGATCTCCCAATGTGAAATGCGGTTTTTCAGTTCCTGTCTCTTCGCTGTAACCAAGCACAACAATCAGGTGTGGCACTACAACAGTTGGCAGTGCCAGTATATCCTTTATTTTTTCCTCATCAAATGCCGAAACCCAGCAGGAGCCTAAACCCAACTCATGGGCTTTCAGAAGCATAAGCATTGCAGCTGCAGCTGCATCCTGCACAGCATAACCATTTCCAGGTTCCCCATAAAATCTTTTCACATCGCGATTATCAGTGCACACAACGATAAGGGCACCTGCATTTGCCATCCAGATTTGCTCTTCGCATGCATTCGCAACTTTTTCCTTCTGTGTCTCATCTGTTACCACCACAAACCGCCATTCCTGTAAATTTCCAGCAGTAGGCGCATTCGTTCCAGTCTTAATGATGGTAGCCAAGATCGATGCAGCCACCTCTTTTGGAGAGAATTTATGCACAGAATGCCTTTTTACAATGCATTCATCCAATTCCATGTGTAGCATCAGCCAAAAAGTGTATATAAATATATCGTAGAAGCCGTTGAAACGTCAGAATTTCACTCGTGTTTCACGAGTCAAGAGCATAGTGTATAGTACTACCTTCAGCTCATGGAATTCTGAATATGCTCAAAAAATGCAAAAGCATTTTTTTTTGGTTTTTGTGCAAGAAATCACTTATGCTTTCTTTGCAACCGAAGCATTAGCTGAGGAACTTTTCAATAGCGAAATATCGTAACAACATTTAAAAACACGTTTATGTCCCACTGCGTCCATGCGACAGTAGTCTAGTGGTAGGACGCTACCCTGCCACGGTAGCAACCCGGGTTCGAATAGGGTTTTGTGGTTAGAGGTTTGTGGCTTGAGGTAAAATGATCAGAGATTGTGGTTTGAGAATGAGGTTTGTGGTTGGAATACGACAAGCCTCGAACACCAGACTTTGATTAATAAAACCTCAAACTTCAAACTAAGAACATCAAATCAACGAAATTCCCGGCTGTCGCATCTATTTTTTTTGTCAATTACGTTTAAATAATCAAGAACCATGATAAAGCCATGTTCAATATAGGTACAGACATTGTCTTTATTCCCAAGATAAAAAAGATTCTCACAGATAGTTCATTCCTCAACAGAGTCTTTCATGAAGATGAACGCACACCGTTTACAGCTGAGCACCTTGCTGGCATTTACGCTGCAAAGGAAGCTTTTTTTAAAGCGCTTGGAAAGGATCCATCTTGGCTGTCTGTCCACATCAAAGGCAAAGCACCACAATGTGTTCTCACACCGCAGCTTGCGCAAAAAATAAAGCACACAAGCCTCAGCATAAGCCATGATAAAGAATATGCTATTGCGCAGGTGCTCGTAGAGCTATGAACACTATCTTAGAGTTGATTGATAGCCTGAAGGAGAAAGAAGGGATAGCATTAACTTCTTTCAATGGATATCGACATTTTCATTACACCTACCAAGAACTCTACGACCTTGCCAGTAGGACAGCAGCTTTACTTGATCATATAGGTATCAACAAAAAAGATGTTGTACTCATCTGGGGACCTAACCAGCCGGAGTGGGTAGCTGCTTTTTTAGCATGCATCATCCGAGGTGCGATTGCTGTACCGATAGATGTGCATAACAAACCAGATTTTGTTGAGAAAGTGCAAAAGCAGACAAAAGCGAAGCTGCTCATTACCAATACACCGCTATCCCAAATCAAGTCACTGTCCTTGAATAATCTCTTTTATGCATTACAATTTCCACCATCCCAACCAAGAGAATGCTTTGAAAAAGATATTGTTGAAATACTATACACATCTGGCACAACAGGAGAACCAAAGGGAGTTGCGTTGTCACACAAGAATTTCTGCGCAAGCCTTTTGGCATTGCAGATGCTCATCAAGCCAGAGAAGCACACAGTTCTCTCTGTGCTACCATTGAGCCACATTTTCGAACAAGTTATTGGCCTTCTGTTGCCATTACAATTTGGAGCAAGAATTATTTATTTACCTTCTCTTAAACCATCCCTTTTGCTTGACAGTATCAGGAAAGAACGTGTAACCATTCTGTTATTGATGCCGCGTATGATGGAACTTTTGCTGGTAGAGTTGCAGTGTTCTCCACTCTATTCTTTTTATTCATTGACAAAAACAGGGAAGCTGTTGTTAGCGCCTTCACTGCACTTCATTGTGGTGGGCGGCGCTCCACTGGACAATGAACTTGAGCGTGCATGGGAAAAACTTGGTTTCGAGGTTCTGCAAGGATATGGCATGACAGAAACAACCGCCTTACTAACCTGTTTATTGCCAGAAGTTCATGTGCATAACTCTGTTGGCAAAGCAGTGCCAGGTGTTGAACTTAAAGTGGAGAACGATGAGATTGTAGTGCGGGGGGATAATGTCTTTACTGCATACTACCGGAACAAGCAAAAAACAAGCGCTGCATTTTCTAAGGGATGGTTTAAGACCGGTGACATGGGAGAATGTGACTCTGCAGGATTCATATACATCAAAGGACGAAAAAAAGATATGATAAAAACAAGCTCGGGCTTCACTATTTATCCTGAAGATATAGAAGCTGTGCTGAAAAAATGCAGTGGCGTAAGAGATGCATGTGTAATTGGCATTCCAACACGCAAAGGAGAAAAAGTTCATGCAGTCCTCTTACTTGAAAATGGAAATCCTGAAGAGGTTATCGCAGAAGCAAACAAACAGCTTGATGAGATACAAAAAATTACAGATTATTCACTTTGGCCAGATCGAGATTTTCCCCGAACTCCTCTGCAGAAGGTGAAGAAAAATGTCGTTCTTGGTATTGTTCTTGGTATAACACCAAAAAGAATTGCAAAGACTCAGAGGGAAAGACTTCCCCCGCTCAAAGCAACGATTGCCCAACTGACAACGAAAAATATCTTGCCAAATGCACAGTTGAGAGACCTTGATTTTTCCTCGTTGGATAGAGTTGAACTTGCAACACGGTTAGAGCAGGAGTTTCTTACTGATGTTGATGAGAACGAACTGCGCCCAGAGACAACAGTAGCTGATGTTGAGAAATTAATTCTCAAAGGAATACGAGAGAGAGAGGTGCATGTACGCCGCTGGACGCGCTGGAGTATTATACGTCTCATCCGTGTTGTCATCCAGCACTTTTTGTATATTGTAACAGCACTCTTGTGTAGGCGTGTTGTGAAGGGAAGAGAAAATGTCTCTGGAATACGGGGTCCTGTGATTTTTATTGCAAATCATGCAAGCCATCTTGATACGCCTGTCCTTCTTATGAGCTTGCCATTTTCATTGCGTGAAAAAATTACACCAGCTGCATGGGAAGAATATTTTTTTGAGGAACGGAAAGAGTGGTACTGGAAAGTGTATCAGTTATTTGCCTATAATTTTACAACTATATTCTGGAATGCCTTCATGTTCCCGCAGACAAAAGGTTTCCGTAAGGCATTGCGTTATGCAGGAGAATTAGTGGATGATGGATGGAGCATTCTTGTTTTCCCTGAAGGTGCACGCACGACAACCGGCAAGTTGTTGCCATTCAAGGAAGGGATTGGATTTTTGGCAAAAGAGCTGAAGATACCAATTGTGCCGATAAAGCTTGAAGGATTATTGCCTATTTTACCCAGAGGAAAAATTATCCCTTCACCAGGAAAAGTGATGGTGAAAATAGGAAAGCCATTATCATTCACCACCGAATCTGTTGTTGAGATAACTAAGTATATCGAAGATGCTCTAAAGAGGTTGTGAAGAAGGAATGCCGTCTTCAGGTAAAAATTTATAACCTCACCATATCCACTACCATTATGCCCCTAATTATGCACAAACGCATTTCCATCATTCCTTATCAGGACTATACTCCATGGGGATATCTCTTTGAAACCGTTGCTTTGCAGGAACATCTCTTTCCCACCCTAAGTAAGTATGATTCCACAACATCCTATATTCTGATGAAAGACAAACAAAGCCACTACTATGTCTATATCAGTTTTTTATAAGTTTATGGCGCCAGTTTTTTATAGCATTGACTATTTGTATGGAGCATGCATTGTACGGTTGTAGATCTTGGCATAATCCCCTTTAGAGAGGCATTGGCACTGCAGGAGAAAATGTGTGCATTACGTGCAGAGAATAAAATAGAAGATCACCTTCTCCTGCTTGAACACGATCCCATCATCACACTCGGCAGGAAAGCAACTAAAGAGATGTTTCGTGTTTCACCCATCGAGATTCGCAAAATGGGCATTGACGTTATTGAAATAGATCGCGGAGGAAACATCACCTACCATGGCCCAGGACAACTAGTAGGATACCCTATTTTGAATTTCAGCAGACTTGTAGAGGAACAACAACTTACTGTGGAGAAATATATGATCATTCTCCGACGAATGCTGCTTGCTGTTTTACGTGATTTTGACATTGATGCATGGCAGGAAGATGGCGGTGTATGGGTTGCCGAAGGAATAAAAATCGGAGCGACAGGCATTGCAATTAAATCATTCCCTTCTATGAAAGTCACCAAGCACGGCTTTGCATTAGATGTGAACACCAATTTAGCTCATTTTGCGACCATCGCACCATGCGGGTACCCTAATGCAGAAGCTATTTCAATGCAGAAGATTCTCCAGAAGAAAATTGATATGACTTATATTAAACAAAGCATCATCAACATATTTGGAGATGCATTTGGACATAGTTTAGAAGTGGGGAACAGAAAAGATATGTTTATATAAGAGCGTCTCCAATTTATCCTAAAATGATTCTAACAGAAGAGAAATCAGCTTATTATGTTGCGGCTCGTAAAAAAGGTTCAGAAGACTCCTTCCAGTTTGTCAAATATGAAAAACACGGCAGGTGTGCCGGTGGACTTTCTACCGAGTGGAGTGTTGGTTTTAGAGTCGGGAATTATGCCTGTTCTGAAGAGATAGCAAAGAAAGCGCAGGAAGAACTTGAAAAACGAGGGTTTGAAGTACAGATTATAAAACAGTACTGGCCTTCGGGACATATCGATCTTGATGGGATTATTTTTGCAGAAGGACTGGAAAAAATTGCGAAGAATATTATAAAGAAAAGCAAGCGGGAATTATAATTTTTCTTAGTCTTTCCACGTCCTCATCGCTTCTCCCAAACGTCGTAATCCTTCACGGAGAATATCCTCTTTTACACTATAGCCAATCCGAAGAAACCCCTCCGCTTCAAAGAAAGCACCAGGAATCACGCGTGTCTGATACGTATCAATAAGATAGTCAACAAATGCGCGTGTATCACTGACAGGTACTTTAACGAACCCTATAGGAGTTCCATTTGGTTCAACCCATTGGACATTATAGTGTGTTACCCATTCTTTCATGAGGGAAAAGTTTTTTCGCAGCCTCGCAAGCGTCAGCCCTCTCCACATATCTTCATTACGTAATACCTCTTGTGTTTTTTTGTCAATAACCGAAGAGACGTCTGCATGGAGAAGCGTATTTGCTTCCTCTATTTTAGAGATAAGCGACTCTTCTCCCACAACCCACCCAACTTTGAGCTTGCCAAGTCCATATGGTTTATTCACGTGCGACAGAGAAAGGGCATATTTTGTCATGTGACAGAGGGGAGATGACTTCACAAATGAGGCCTCATTATAGACCTCATCAGAAAGAATAATGCTCTTGTTTTGCTCAGCATACGCAGCAAGTTCTTCAAGATTCTTTTGCGATAGTGATGTCCCAGAAGGATTATGTGGGTTGGTGAGGATGACCATTGCCGGAGCTGGTTTTTGATATGAAGGAAGAGGTAACGCAAAGCTCTGCTCAAAAAGGCGTTGTAACGGTTGAATGGCACAGCCCATGCTTCTCGCTCCCAGTACAAGTGGCTCGTACACCGGTGTTTCAACAGCGACACTATCTTTTGGAGAAAGAAAAGTCTGCACAATAAGCTGGACAAGGAGAGAAACGCCTGTGGTGACGAATATATTTTTCTTTTCTACATTATACTTTGCTGCAAGAAGTGATCGTAACTCAGGACTTCCACTCATAAACGGAACAGAGAGCTTTGTCTGAGGAACAATAACCTCATACTCTTCAGGACACATCCCACTTGAATACAAATCATACTTTATGAAACGCTTTTCTCTTTCCAGCCAGAGCAAATATGAAGAAGGAATAATCATGGAAAATGCCCGCGCATCTTGACGTAATTCGCTACCTTTCCGATAGCAAGGACATAAGCCCCTGTTCGGAGATCAGTATTGTACTGCTTAGCCGCATTCTTCACGCGCACAAAAGCACGATCCATGTACTTGCTAAGTTCATCATACACGCGCTGTTCCTCCCACTGTAGTTCCTGCTTATCTTGTGCCCACTCAAAGTAGCTGACAGTGACGCCACCAGCATTCGCGAGGATGTCAGGCACAACAATAGTGCCATTTGCAGCCAGTATTTTTTCCGCATCCACTGTTGTAGGAGCGTTAGCGCCTTCTACCACCATCTTTGCTTTAATACGGGGGGCATTCTCTGGAGTCAGCTGGTTCTCTAAAGCTGCCGGAACCAATATGTCAACTGGCAACTCGAGAATATCTTTAACACCACTATGTTCTGCATTGGGATACCCTTGCAGCGTTTTTGTTTTCAATGAATATGCAATGACATCATCTATGCCCAACCCCCTTTTGTTATGGATTGTCCCGTTGATATCAGATACCGCAACTACTTTGCATCCGCGCAACTCCAATTGTTTTGCAGAGACACTTCCCACATTACCAAATCCCTGCACAGCTACTTTCATCCCTTTTAGGTCTCCACGATAAAATTCCCGCCATGCACGTTCTGCGATTTGCACAACCCCTCTACCTGTTGCCTCTGCTCTTCCCTGACTACCATATAATTCTACGGGTTTCCCTGTCACAACGCTTGATACAGTGTTTCCATTATTCTCTATAATGCTATATGTGTCCATTATCCAGGCCATCACTTCAGCATTTGTCCCCATGTCTGGTGCAGGAACATCCCTGTCTGGATGGAAGACATTGCGCATTTCATAGGTATATCTGCGTGTCATTCTCTCTAGCTCTCCTTTGGAAAGTGTCCTCGGATCGCATGTAATGCCACCTTTTGCTCCGCTAAAAGGCAAGTCAACAACTGCACATTTCCATGTCATGAGAAATGCCAATGCCTTTATTTCATCTAAATCCACAGAAGGCGCATATCGTATCCCACCTTTTGTTGGTGTCATGAACTTGTGCCGCACTCTATAGCCAGTAAACATCTTTATCTCACCATTATCTGTCATCACTGGGAAATTCACTTCCAGTTCAAAATTAGTCTTTCGTAACCGTGGAAGGATATTTTTATCGATATCCATCAGTGCAGCTGCCTGGTCAAATTGTTTTTGTGCATTCTTGTACGGATTGATTTTCTCTTCCATCATCATCCCCCCGGCAATAACCCGTCTAATCCATTTTGCAATTATTTCGTCTTCAAACGTCATAATACAAGCGCGAAATGTAATCGTCGTAATGCTGGTATTTAAATTAGTTGCGCACAAAGCTTTTAAAGAAAACAAAACTATGCATTACCATGTTACTCTATATCCTTTTCAGTATAGCTATTGTTAGTCTTATTTCCCTTGTGGGGGTATTTTTTTTTTCTGGTTTCCTTGAGAGACATTTATTCCTTCTTGTCGGTTTTGCTACTGGTGCGTTGCTTGGTACAACATTTTTCGATATACTGCCTGAAACAAATGAAACAAGCATTGTTTTAGTTGGTATATTAGTTTCTTTCCTCCTGGAAAAATTGTTTTGGCATCATCACCATCATTATGAAGAACACCATAAACACGTTCATCCTGCTGCTTATCTCAATCTCGTAGGAGATGGCATCCACAACTTTATTGACGGAACAATAATCACATCTGCTTATCTTACAAGTATACCACTTGGAGTAACAGTAACATTGGCCATCATCCTTCATGAAATTCCACAGGAGATAGGTGATTTCGGCATTCTTTTGGCAAGTGGTTTCACGAAAGAGAAAGCATTGTTCTATAACTTTCTTTCAGCGCTCACTGCATTTGCAGGTGGGTTACTCGTCTACTTCTTTTCATTTAGTATGAAAACACTTGCGCCTACATTACTCGCATTTGCTGCCGGTGGATTTTTATATATTACAAATGTAGATATGATGCCGGAGTTACATAAAGAAAAAGACACGAAAAAATCAATACAGCAAGTTATTTTTATTTTGTTAGGAATTGGAGTTATTTGGATTGGTGCTCAACACGGAAGGTGACTTTCTCACATCCACATCCTCATCTGTTAGTTTAAAGATGAGTGTTTCATTGGTCATTGATTTATTTCCCTCTTAAGTTTTTCCCAGGTTTTTTTCGCTGAGCCGAAGGTGAAGTCGAAAAAAAGCAGGTGTAAGTTGCAGCGAAACTGCCTACTCTTTTCCCAGGTTCCAAAGAAATTCTTTTGGAATTTCTTGGACCAAGACGAGCTTTGCTCGTCTTTGGTTTTGGGAGTGAGCCGAAGGCGAACGAACAAAAAGCTGAAATGGGCCCACCCGGATTTTCTACTGGGTATTCAGTCTTTGAACCGGGGACCTTCACCTTTCTTCAGCATATTTGTTTTATCTCTTTGTGCTATGTAAGGGTGACGTCATAGCCGCTAGACCATGGGCCCGAAACAGAACGGTATTTTTAAGAGATATAAAAGACTTTACCTACCTAATCCAAATCTTGCACGCCTTGCGCCTTCGACGTTTTATTTTCTTTGTAATATCCCAAGAGACGCTCTAAAGAAGAAACATGCGTCGATACCATATCCACAGCCGTAACGATTACCGCGACTAACAGGCATCAAAACATTTTCCGGTGGAAGATAAAGCCATGTATTCTGCCTAATTTCCTCGGGTAATATCGCATACGGACGAGACCAGAGCTTCTGGACTAGGAAGGGGTTTATTTCGTTCACACCTTTGGGGGTACTCCAATCAAGTAATGAGCCAATGGAATACACTTCCTCTCCCGCGTGTTTCAGTTTTCCTCCTTGCACTACATATTGATATCCATTCCACACTAGATTCTCCGGGTCGAGATAGCAGTGCAACATATTCTCTTCCTGCATTATCGCCATGCTTAGCCATTCTCCGTAACCATTGAGCATATTATCAGCAATTGCTTGCTGGTCTGGTTGTAGTGTCCCTTCCAGTCCTCTGCAGATAAGGTCAAATGCTTCTACTGGTCTGGGATGGCGCTCGTAGCCGCGTGCTCGCAATGCACGCAGACTGGCGTCATAGGTGTACAGTCTTTTCTCTTTTCCATCATAAACCGCTTTCTCTTCGAAAACAACATCAGATAGTGCTGACTTTATGGTAATCTCCTTTTTCTCATCGGGTTTGCCGATATCGAGATATGATTCAATGCCCATAAAGAGGGAGAGATTGAGTGACATTAAAAAACTTACCTGCTGAGTAAGTTGAGTAAAAGCTGAGAACATATCTTTATATAGTTTTTATCTCTTCTTGGGACTTGTGGGGGAAGTGACAATACAAGACAAACTCCTGGGAGATAATGGTGTCTACGACCTAGTGAACCAAAACTTCTACTTGAATCGTGCACAAATCCAGCTAGGAGACAGATTCTTCGAGCCAGTAGCGTTTATCGGCATTCTCACTGCTCTTGTCGACGGCAAAGAATTACTGTATGGTCCGTATGGCAAAGGGAAGACAACTTCTTCAGAAGCGTTGGGAGCACTCCTCTATGGACTCCCCTTGGAATTCATGCAGGTAAGCCAACTTGATGGTCATCCAGAGCAGACAGAAGAGAAAATAAAGGCTATCATTGATTTAGGCAAGCTCACTAAAGAAGGGATTGAGGAGGTCATCTGGCGGTTGTTCGTGTATACTCCTGCAAAAGTATGTGATGAAATTAATCGTCTTCCCGAAGGCAAGCAGAACATCTTGCTCAAAGGAATTGATAGAAATGTATGGACGTACCGAGATAGTACATTGACAGTGCCGCAAGGATGCTTTTACGGAACATGCAATTATGCTGACAGGGGAAATACAGATCTCATCCCACCGTTGAAAGACAGATTTGACATCGCTGTAGAAGTGAGACGAGCAGACCCTATTCGCCGCGAACTCATTAGAAATGGCGTTGTGCGAGATGCATTCGAACAGCTGAAGGAGCCAGCACTGTATACGGAAATTTTCGCTATGCTGATGGACTCCAAACACACAGCTGAAAAAAAACTGGAGTTGCTAGAACAGATGAGTCAAAAATTCAAGCAAGAACTCAGCAAGCGCTTCAGTTTGTCCCTTCCCACGAATGATGAACTACGCACTGCTAAAAAAGAGTTATCTTCTCTTATCTTGGAGGATGAGGCGACCCTATTCATAGATTACCTTACCAGCGAGATGGAATTCTGTATCTACCATGACAAGCCAGAGCATGCCACCTGCCAGAAATGCCATTGGAAAGATTTTCTTTGTTCAAGAATGGGGAAAATAGGAGGCAGACTTGAGCTTTCGGTGGTTAAGTATGCCCGTGCAACAGCGTGGTTATTAGGGGAAAAAAAAGTAACATTGGAACACGTCAAGATGATATACCCTTATGCGCTATGGCACCGTGCAGAGTTTCAGGATAATATTTTACAGGAGTATGTCAGCGAGCCGAGAGAAAGCACCTTAAAGCTCCACATCGCACGAAAGATCGTGGAAGAGAAGACACCCCATTTTATCGAGACAAAGGACCTGCAGGCACGGAGCTATAATGCTGTTGTCAATAGCAACGCAAACGACCTTGAGAAGTCTCACTTTAAGCATGCTGTGTACGTGGATTACGTCAGTGCATGGGACTCCAAAAAAGACAAGGACGCTGTTGAGCAACTGCTGAAAAAAATAAGGAAATGACGCTTGACAAACTGATAAAAAAATATGGTTTGTGGTCAAAAGAAGTTGTAGCATCAAAAGAAAAGTATGTAATAAATGAACAGGCACCTACACCCTATCACCGCTTGCTGGAGCATATCCTTTATTTTACACCCGAACAACCATTCCCCGGGGTATTCAAGCACTCTTACGATTTATTAGTAAAGGAAGGACTCGAGCCATCACAAGATGATATCGAAGCATTCGCAAAGAGTTTCCTCGTTTATGAAGGATATGACCGTTTCTGGCGCCGTGCAGGGAAATTTCTCTCAGCCATGATCGCATTATGGGAAAATAACACACACACAAAAACGTTTATTCGGCTCGATTTCTCTGCTGCAAGTAAACCTGTAGACTATGCATGCATAAAACTAAATAACTGTTCTATTCAGATAGATGGGTCTGTGGGCTCTTACTGCGGCATGAACAGCAAGGAATGCAATATCCTTATCCAAAGCAATGCTGGTCAATCTCTTGGTTACAAAGCAGAGAAAACTCTTTTCAAAGTATCTGGAGAGACGGGAACCGGACTTGGAGCGTATGCACATGCATGCTCATATTTTGTCCGTGGCACAATAGCGCAGATTTCACCGTATATTCTATCCAGTTGCGAGGTTTACAATAGTGGTGGCAGCGCGCACACAAAGGTGTTCCCATGACCATAGACAAACTCCTCAAACAAAAAAAGGTCCCAGACAAAAAGGTAAGTGAACAGAAAAAGACAAATTATCAGGAATCACTTCAGCCATTGAGCCTTCATGACCTCTATAAAGATATGCTCCTTGGGTATGAATATGGCTTACGATGGGACCCGAAAAAGCTGGACATCATCACCGTGACAAGGGATGATTTGACAGTAATCATAGACGAACTGTCATGCCACCAATCCTCTATCGGATTCGAGTTCTTCACAGGCAGCTTTATTTCAGATGTGATGATGCACTTGCTTATGAAGGGAGAACTTGAGAAATACATCACTATTACTCTTCCAAAGGCAGTTCACAGGATGGGCGCTGGAATCCATACCATAACCCTCGAAATTAAAGGAGACTGTGGCTACAATTGCGCGCAGAACGCGAAAAATGCGATGTTTATCGTCCACGGAGATGTGACAACCATTGGAAGAAATGAGAACTGTACATTTTACATTTATGGTGACGTCAAAAGTCATAAATATTATAATAGCAATGTGTATCTGTACAGAAACAATGGATGGACTCACCTATGACGCTTGAAAAACTTTTGAAGAAACACGGAATAAAGGTGATTGAAGTAAAGGATAAGGCAAAGCATATTGTTGCTTATCCCTCCATCGTAGAGATATACACTCTTTTAATAAAAGACGCTGCACAATTCTTCGACGGAAAAAAAAAGGTGCAATATGCTGATATATGTGAATTGCTCACAAGGAGAGGATGCACAAAAAATGAGTTTGAAAAACTATGCGCTTCACTGGATCAATACAAGAATATGCGTAATTTTCCTCGATGCACAGGTATCGCATTAAGCACAATAGTAACAGTACTTCCAGCAAAGATGACTATTGATGTTTCTTCTTTATCTGTTCCGCCAGATTATCTCTGCACACGCCTCGCTGACAAGGAGTATACCCTTATTGGGGAGGTAGGTAGATGTTTTGGGTTCCAGACAGAGCGCAGTATTTTCCATCTTGATGGGAGATATGGAGATTCTCTGGGCAAAGAAACTAGTGACTGCACGTTTTATATCAAAGACCCATATACTCCGCATAATATCCCCCCGTCCAATAGTGTTTACTACTTAAAGAATGGCAAGTGGCGGCGCGGGAGATAAAGGAAGATAATAGTAGGCATTCTTCAAACAATAGCATTTCACTTAACCGCCTGAATGGAAATCTAAACATATGCATCAGCAGTTGTGTGCACTGCTCCCCCATAGCGTGGAAAATTCTCGCCGCGCATGATGAGATGCGTCTTCGGATTCTTTGATTCGAATGCTTTAATGAGATATTGCTTGGCAAATTCATAATCAAAGTGTTTGCATGAAAAGAGATCTATAAAGACGTAATCTTTTGCCTCAAAAGTATGTATTGATATGTGGCTCTCTGCAATCACGATGAAGCCAGTGATGCCTTTGTCTTCTGGCACCAATCCAGAATAACGGAACACATAAGGCTGTGTTATTTTTGTCATCCCTATCAAATCTGGCAGCTCATTCAGGAGCTGTGACACGAAGTCCAGATCTTTTAATTTTTTTTGATTACACTGGTTTAAGTCAAGAGTTAAATGTGGTCCGAATGCTTGTTTCATTTTTTAAATTCCTCCCTGAGTAGTTGAGTTAGTGGGTGAGACTGCTTTTGGGAGATAGTGGGTGAAAAAAGAGTAGAGAGAAAGAGTGATAGTTCTCCAACGA
Source organism: Candidatus Woesearchaeota archaeon (assembly GCA_023264635.1). Classification (GTDB taxonomy): domain Archaea; phylum Nanobdellota; class Nanobdellia; order Woesearchaeales; family JAGVYF01; genus JACQSS01. Next base: position 17,964 of record JAHFLT010000005.1, read on the forward strand.
CAAAGACAGCTATCCCACCAGGAAATAAACCGAGAGTAAGTATGCATCATTTCTTATTGTCTACTTCTTAGTATTTACTCCTTAAGAAAATAAAGGTACTTATAAATTTAACGCAATTCGCCTGGCTTAAAGATCCCATTTTCAGTGATTATTCCCGTGATGTATTTCGCAGGAGTTACGTCAAATGCAGGGTTGCTGGCATGAGAATCTGGTGAGCAGACAAGAATCCTCTCAAGCATCCCTTCTGCTGTCTTGCCTGTCTGATAAAGCACTTCATCCTCACTTCTCTCCTCAATAGGAATCTCTCTGCCTGTTGCGCATTTTTTGTCAATAGTTGACATTGGAGCAGCGATATAAAACGGGATCCCAAACTCTTTTGCGCAGATGGCCTTTTCCAGAGTTCCTATCTTGTTTGCAGTATCACCGTTTCTCGCTATCCTGTCAGCGCCTACAATAATGAGATCTATTTCTTTACGCGACATGAAATATGCAGCAGCATTATCAGTTATTATTTTGTGTTCAACACCATTGTGGTATAATTCCCACGCAGTAAGCCGTGCTCCCTGTCCGCGCGGTCGGGTCTCATCCACAAGCACAGAGATGTTTTTTCCTCGCTGCTTGGCAACATAGATTGGCGAAAGCGCAGTTCCATAATCCACACATGCTAACCATCCGGCATTACAATGTGTTTCAATCCTAAAACCAGAACCGATTAAAGAAACGCCATATTCTCCAATCTTTTTGCATGCAGCAACATCTTCATCTGCTATGCACTGGGCTTCAAGCACAGGAGACATCGATTTATAGACTCTATTTGTTGCATAGAAGAGATTATATGCCGTGGGGCGGGTGGCTTCTATATCCTGCTTTGCAAGCTCGATATCAGCTCCTTGCAAAAAAGCCTGTGCCATTGCAAAGCCTGCTGTCACACCAATTGCAGGAGCGCCTCTCACTCTCATGTCCTTTATTGCTTCACACGTCTCTTGATATGTCTTCGCTTCATGAACTCGGAAACTAAATGGCAGCGCATTCTGGTCAATGAAAAAAACAGATTGTCCCTGCATCCAGACTGTCCTGTAATGTGTGCCGTTAACCAGCATTTTTTTCTGAGGAAGGGTAAAATATAAAAGCATTGGGGTTTAGGACCCGTTTACTATGAGAACGTTGGCTCTTGCCGGAATGATACTGTTTGCACAATATGCAGAAGCAAAAGAGGCAGCCATCCTGTTTTCCTCCATGAGCGATGCCACATACGATGACCCGATAGACAGGAATGCAGTATGGCGAGGTACAGCGATGACCTATCAGTCAATCCGTAACCTTGGCATTACCAGTGAAAATGTCATCATACTTTATAATGATGCAAAGCCAGACTATACAGATATAAGTATCCCTCTCCGAGCAGAAATCAGCAGCAAAACAATCTCAGAAGGCAAAGACAGCGAACTTGAAAAAGTATTCAGAGAGCAGACAAAAGATCTCACTGACCAGGATACTATCATCCTTTGTACATCAACACATGGAGGAGATAATGGGATTCTGTACCCGAGTTATGGGAGACAAATTCCCGCAAAAAAAATGGGTGAGTTGCTCTCCACAACAAAAGCACGTGCTGTTGTGTTTTATCTCGCGTGTTATTCTGGCTCCATGCTTCAGTCTTCTTCAGCACCAAATACTGTTCAGGTGTCATGCGCAAACCATACACTCGCATGGATTGACAGAAATTACAGCAGCAGCGCAGACTTCTTCAGGGCATTTAGTACGCCTAGTGCAGATCGTGATCATAATGGAAAGGTATCTATCGAAGAAGCTGCAGCGTATGCCCATAAAAATTGGGGTAAATACATGGACGGATTCCTTGAGAAGTATCTCCTCACTACCTACGTCTGGCCAAAGAACTTTTTTGGATATAACGATAAGGAAGAAGTCGTTGAAAAGATAGATTGTGATCCTCAGATAAAACGCGGACAGCTTATTCCTCTGGAGTGGACATTGGAGAAAAAACCATGAGCATTGACACATTACTTTCAGAGATCAAAACAAGTAAAGCTATTGAGGAAGAGAAGCAGTATATCATGGCACATCTCAAGACGATTCCGGCAGTCGCCACGTTAGCTGCTTATGCACCAAAACGGGAATGGTTCACTACGCCAACCAAAATTCACGGCATAATGCATGAAACCCGCGTGCTTGTTTATGTGGAGTTGCTTGGGCAGATGACGTATGTGGAATACAAAATAGACGTTGAATCTCTTCGCTATGCAGCTATCACTCATGATGTCAAAAGAATAAATGATTGGTACGACTTTCCGCATGGAGCGCGTGCAGCGAAGTGGTTGCTCGACACAAAACCGATTCCCGAACAATACTGTCTGTCTACTGCAGAGATTGTAAAGTGGCATGTTACACAAGACATCGCAATTCCAAAGATGACTAAAGAACTGGAAGTGTTCAAGGATGCTGATGGCCTTGACAGATGGCGCATTGGCGATCTTAACACGAATTACCTGCGGACATCCCACTCCGTCAATATGGTAGAGACTGCTAAAGCGCTTTTCCTGCTGTCAAATGCATTGAAAGAACAAGGTGCGGAAGATTTTACCGCTGTGCTGGAAAGCGGGCGCTTGCTTGGGATACTCCAATAGTCAAATGTTTATCCAGTAGCCAAATGTTTAAAAACTTCTCTCCCCTAAGAGTGATATGCACGACAAGATATTTGAAATACTCTTCACTAAGGATGACATCAGCTGGCAGAGTCTACTGCTTGAACTGGTGAAATCAGAGGGAATGGACCCGTGGGACATAGATGTCTCTATCCTTACACAGCGCTACATAGAGATGCTGAAGAATATCAAGAAGCTTGATTTTCACGTGACAGGAAAAGTTGTACTCGCAGCTGCACTCCTACTGAAAGTAAAGTCAAGCCGTTTGGTGGGGGAAGACATATCGAATCTTGACAGACTGTTTGCGGCCACTCAGGGAGAGCTTGATGGATTTGATGACAGTGAACTTATGCAGTATGAAGGAGGAGATGAGCAAGGTAATCCGGTGCCAACACTCATCCCGCACACGCCACAGCCTCGCAAGCGGAAGGTATCAATCTATGACCTTATCGAGGCCCTCCAGAAAGCAATGGACGTAAAGAAAAGAAGGCTGATGCGTTATTTACCAAAAGGGCAGACATTTACAGTACCCACAAGGACATTCGATATAGGTAATGCAATCCGTGAGCTTTACCTGCGCATAAAGAAATATTATTATGAAAATGAAAAACTTACATTTTCTCAACTTATTCCATCAGAGGAGAAAGCAGACAAAGTGTATACATTCATTCCCTTATTGCATCTCACCTCACAGCGTAAAATTGATTTGATACAACAGGAGCACTTCGGGGAGATAGAGATCGACTTTGTTGAAGAAAAAAAAAATTAATGTTCATGCACTACCTCTTTTTTGAATGAGAATAGCCGGTATTTCTCTCTACACCTCCTAACAGTGATGATGTCGCCTTCATGTATCATAATCATCTTTGGATTATTGTCTGTAGAAAGCAAGCCATTTGTCCTAAGGATAGTGATGGTAACTACGGCGTTCTCTTTAAGCAGGTATGGCCCTAATGATTCTGTGGGATTATTAAATGCAAGCCCAAATCCTTTGTCAAATCGTTTTCTCGTGATAGAATGAAAGTACGCTGTGCTGCCAAAAGGAGTTGCAATCACTACTCCATCACCAATCACCCCGGGAAAAATTGTTTTACCAGTGATAGCCACAGAGAAACGCAGAGCGCACGTCTGTTTCCTGTTTCGCAGTACAATATCATTAGTCGCAATAAGTCTTTTCCCATGTGTAAATGCTTCGAGCTTTGCGTGTTCTTCTATCCTGTATTTACCCTGCTTGATGAATTTGAGAAGGGTACGGAGTGGTAATTCATGGCAGCGCTTGCATATCTTGCTTTCCTTAATGACGGCTTTTGGCACTCCCGGGTATAATCTTTCTGAGACAAGGAATGTTCCATCTCCACCGACAGAGAGGACAAAGTCTGGATTCTTTGTCACAAGAGAAAAGTCTTCGTTTTTCAATACAGAAGTGAGCTCCGAACGAGAGACTCCCGGTTTTATAACAAGTGCAACATGTTTCATTCTCGATAGACAAAGATTATGTTTGATTCGCTGAGCAAATAATAGATGTTATCTTTCCTGAGAATTTCTGCATAGTTCTTCGCGAGCTTCACGAAGTCATTCATTGTCTTGATATTTACTATCATCCATCCTTCAGGTATCAATATCTCGCTGACTTCTACTACTTTCGCCGTATCTAGTTTTGTCATCGAAGGCATGGTGGCTCTTTGGTATTTAACTCTTTCTGCGGAATGCTGTGGCATTTCTTTGTGGTCATCAGGACAAAGATTAGATAATCAGTGTACCTATAATCAGTGTACTAAGCTTTGAACATCAAACGTTGCTTGTGTCCCTTTTAGTATCATCGGTGATCTTCCGATGAATGCAGCGGTAATGCCGTTGTGTTCCGCTTTCTTCCCCTTATATTGGCTCATTGCTATTGTGTTGCCATCAACCACAAAGAGTTGACCATTGTGATTCTTGTCATAACTGTATGCGACGTGATGTAATTTGCCATCAAAAAGAGATATCTTGGTGGACTGCATTACAGGAACTCCACCTTCCAGATATTGGTCTTTTATGTTATATATTATCGTGAGCCCATCGATGAATCTTGACTCAAAGAGAATCACTTTGGCAGCATCATTGAACCTATCTGGCGGCATGGAAAGTGTCAGTGTTAGCGTGCCAGCATCAGCATTCTGCACATCAAGTCCATTTGAGATGGAAACGATATTTTCTACTGGTTTCTCAGCAACAAGCACAACAGGTTTTGTCTCCTTAATGCTGTGCATAGAAAGCTGAAGAGGGGCTGCGTTGGAGAAGAATATCAGGAGGATGATAAGAAGGGGAGTTGAATTGATGATGAACAGCGTGTGCATTTTCTTAGTCATTCTTCTTTTCTATATCCTTGTTGTTTTTAAGGATTGCGACTGAGCAAGTATTCCCTTAGCCTCTTTATTGCACGACCCCTGAAAAGGTTCTCCCCTGGCTGTCGCATTTCACCGTATGTTTTCTGCTCAGGGTTATTCTCTTTTGGAATGAAGAGGGAATCCTCACCCCAGCCAAGCGTTCCTCTCTCTTCTTCCGCCATAGTACCTTCCTCTTCTCCAGCAAAAAGATGGGGAATGTCTCCGGGCTCACAATAAGCAATAACTGATTTGTATTTTACTGTCCGATTTTCTACACCCTGTAGTAACTTTAGAAGCCCTCTGCAGCCAAGCTTTGTGAAAACTGTCTTAGTATACACGCCAGGAAAACCGTCATATGCATCCATGAAAAATCCAGAGTCTTCCACAACCACTGGCTTCTTTAGCTGGTTTGCAAGCTCACGTGCAGCTTCCTTGGCTACAGTTTCATTAGTCTCTGCACGTATCTCTCTGTATTCAATATCAATATGATTGATAGTAATGTCTGGCTCCAGATAATGTTTAAATTCTTCTGCTTTGTTCTTGTTGCGGGTGACAAGATTTAATTCCATATCACATGACAAGAAGAATGAGTATTAAATGATTTCGAGTTGCTGATGCTTATGCTTGGGGCATTACCCCGCGAGAGACCTTGCAGTACCCTGTGCCGACATCATACCATTTATAGTAACCACCGCGACTCATAAGCCACAAAACACTCTCTGGTGGAATCCACATCAATGCATTCTGCCTAATCTTTTCGGGTAGTATCGCATACGGGCGAGACCAGAGTTTCTCGACCAAAGTGGGGTTTATTTCGTTCATGGTTTTGGGGGTAAAGCAATCAGGAAATGAGCTAATTGAATACACTTCCTCTCTCGCGTGTTTTATTTTTCCTCCTTGTACAACATACCTCCACTCTTTCTTATCCCATAGGAGATTCTCCGGATCGAGATAACAATGCAACAAATTTCCTTTCCGCAACATTGCCATGCTTAGCCATTCGCCATAACTATTCATCATATCATCAGCGATTGCTTGCTGTTCTGGAGATAATCTTCCTTCCAGTCCTCTGCAGATAAGGTCAAATGCTTCTGCTGGACGGGGGTGGCGCTCATAGCCGCGTTCTCTTAGTGCTTGTAAGCTGTCATTGAAAGTGTAGAGTTTTTTGTGTTGTCCTTCGTACACAGTTCTCGGTTCGAAAACAACATCTGATAGTGCTGACTTTAGGGTAATCTCTTTTTTCTCATCGGGTTTATTGAGGCCGAGATAGAAATCAATGCTCATCGTTGTCGTACCCCACGAGATGCACTGGTGATGTAGCTGGTGTCAACATCATACTTGGTGATGTAGTTATTGCTACTGACAGGACGCAAAGCATTTTCTGGTGGAAGCAAAATCCACGCATTCTGTCTTATCTCTTCAGGTAATAGTGCATAGTGACGAGACCAGAGCTTCTCCACTAAGGCTGGATTCGCATCGTTCATATATTTAATGTGAATCAACCCATGCAATGAGCCAATAGAGTACACTTCCTCTTCCGCGTGTTTCAGTTTTCCTCCTTGAACAATGTATTGATTTCCATTCCACACCAGATTCTCCGGGTCAAGATAGCAATGCAACAGATTTCCTTTCCGCAGAATTGCCATGCTCAGCCATTCGCCATAACTATTCACCATATCGCCAGCAACTGCTTGCTGCTCTGGTTGCAGTCTCTCCTCCAGTCCTCTGCAGATAAAATCAAACGCTTCTACTGGTCTGGGATGGCGCTCGTAGCCGCGTGCTCGCAATGCACGCAGACTGGCGTCATAGGTGTACAGTCTTTTCTCTTTTCCATCATAAACCGCTTTCTCTTCGAAAACAACATCTGATAGTGCTGACTTTATGGTAATCTCCTTTTTCTCATCTGGTTTGCCTAGTCCCTCGTACAGTTTTATCATGTTAATAGAGAATCCCAACAACTACCCCGTTGACTTGAGAGAACCTCACTGGCTCAAGATCAGATGAGGAATTATTGTCTCCCTTTACAATCGCATACCATCCTTCTTTGTCCTCCCCAATACGAATGACGCGGTGGATGATGAGCGTTCTGTCCAGAGAATATGAAATTATATCGCCGACATGAATCTCTTCAGAGCTCTGTGGCTTTACTTCAAATGCATTAGCTTCCTTATCCAGCGTAGGATCCATTGAATTGGTGTCAGTGAACTTTGACCAGAACAGATGTGGTGCACTGATGACAGCATAATTATCATAGACTTGTATCTGATCTTCCTTTAGATGATCTGCTGGTGATATGCGCTCTGGCGCAGCAACGAATGCATATGGACTCTCAAACTGTATAGAACTCAAAACAGTATGAGAGAACCATCCAAGCAATGCTGCACAGAGCATGATGAAAAACAGCCACTTATCCATATGCTGCGAGATTCAGGACATCTTTTAAATGTTTCCTATAATTTAGCACTAATTAGTAGTAATATTTCTAAAGAATGTTTATATAATAACTCTTCCCTCTAGCGGTGCATGATAACAAAAGAAGGGTTAGCAGACCATCGGATGGCTGGCAGAATCACTGCGCAGGCTCTGGAGCATGGACGGAAGCTCATCAGAAAAGATATCCCTCTGCTGGAAGTGACAGAAAAAGTAGAGCAGAAGATAGCACAGCTTGGTGGGAAGCTTGCTTTTCCGGTCAATATGTCTTGTGACAGCATAGCTGCACATTATGCAGCTGCTCCGAATGATGCGAGTATCGTAAAAAACCATGTGCTTAAGCTTGACGTAGGCGTGCACATAAATGGATTCGTTGCAGATAGTGCCATCACGATTGACTTGTCTGGTGAAAACAGCGACTTGGTCAAGGCATCACGTGAGGCGCTGAACAAGGCCATAAAAGAAATAAAACCCGGCATTAAACTTGGTGAGATTGGTGCATGTGTCGAAGAAACAATCACTGGTAGGGGATTCCAGCCAATTCGCAATCTCTCTGGGCACGAAGTTGGCCAGTACATTGTTCACACAGGAATAAGCATTCCCAATTACGCCAATGGAGAAAAGACTGAAATCGAAGAAGGGATGATCATTGCAGTTGAACCATTTGCAACAACAGGTGTCGGATTGATTAAGGAACAAGGTTCTCCTGAGATCTTCAGCATCCCTGTTTACAAGCCTGTGCGCATTGGCTTTGTGAGAGAGATTGTTACCTACTTGGAAACAAACTATAAGCATATGCCCTTCTCAAAGCGTTCACTCATGCCCGCATTTTCTTTGGCACAGATAAACTATGCACTGTCTTCCCTGAAACCAATCCTTCGCGAGTATGCACCTCTTGTCGAGCAAAAGGGGGGATTTGTCAGCCAAGCAGAACACACAATGTATATCACCGCTGACAAAGCAGTTGTTCTGACAAAAGAGGACGCATAAAGAGATGACTCATATAATGAGATGATTCCTATCAAAATTTGCTATAACATTTATATTCTCTACTGCTCTACACGTCATGAATGGATAGAGATTTGGAGAAACTTCTTTCTGTTGTCAAGGATGGACAAAACCAGAGAATTATGTTTCCACCTGAAGAACTGCAGATCATCTCATTTGTTCTCGATTATGCCAGGGCAAAACACGGGAATCAGCGAAGACGTAATGGAAAGCCATATATCGTGCACCCGATAGCAGTTGCTAAGACACTGGTAGAGTATAAGGCAGATTACATTTCTATCTGTGCTGGTTTGCTTCATGATGTTGTAGAAGAGCAAGTTGATGCGTATCAGGAGAACAACCCAACTGTTTCGGATGAGAAACTCAGTTCCTTGGAAGGTAAGTTGTTTATAACACTGCAAGAAGATATACTTTCTAATTTCGCACATACTGTAGTGGAACCGCCGCTCTTGCCAATGGGAAAAGGGCACATGAGCTGTGACATTGTAAAGGAATGTGTTCTCCAATTCAGTGACTTGCGGAATTCATACAAAGAGAGAACTATTGACGACATGGGAAATGCACTCTATGTCCAGCTTAAGAAGCCCCGGGAAATCAGGAAAGGCAGAGCAGAGATTATGCAGGAAATGGAAAGACTTATGGAACGCAAGGAAAGGCAACTCGAACGAGAGGTTCCCAGTAAGGCTAAGCGTCGTCTTAGAGAAAAATATGGATTTGGTCAGGAAGAGAACGATGCATTGGACAGAGTGGTACATTACACATATGATTTATGCGTAATTGTGGACATAGTTAAACTCCTGACGAGAGAAAAGGGCATTTTTTATTTCAACTCAATAGAGAATATGCTGCTTGAGGAAGATGAAGAGAAAAAGAAACACACTCTTCTGGTTAAAATGGCTGACATACTGGATAACATCCGTGACATGCAGAAGGTGGGGGTTCACACTAATAGTATGCGATTATATCGCTGTTTCAAAAATATGTTTGTGCTGAACTGCATTAAGAATTATTTTGTGCTGGCAGGCATGAAGCATGAGGAGCCACCCTACAAGTTACTTTCTGAAACATGTCGGATGACGAGATCGACATTATGTAATATAACAAACAGCTTGAGATGCACAGAGGTGCTGAAGCAGATAAAGGGTAAGGAAGAGGAAGCATTCAACAACCGTATTAAGGAGTATTTCTATTGCATGCATGGACATAAGGATGTGCTTGAAAAGACACATAACGACCCAGCTAAACAATACCTGGACGCGGTGCTCTTCACACCAGTGATAGAGAAATTAGCCATGGACGATAGGTATGTAAACAGTGGCCTTCTGAGCACATTCAGAAAAGACTAAAGGAAGTTTTATATAACATAATTACCTGGTTCATCATCGTGAGTAGTGTGAAACGTATCCTCTTCATTATAGCACCCTCTAGTTTCAGAGATGAGGAGCTTGAGGAACCAAAAGGGATTCTAGAAGATGCAGGATGCATTTGTGATGTTGCCTCAACAACAGTTTCTCCTGTGAGGGGAATGCTCGGCTTGATCGTGAAGCCAGATGTGTTAGTAGATAATATGAGTGTGGAGAATTATGATGCTGTTATTGTTGTTGGCGGAAGTGGCAGTCCTGTACTGAGCACAAACAAGAAAGTGCTGGAGATTGTACAGAAAGCTGCACAGCTCGGTAAAGTCATTGGGTCAATCTGCTTTGGAAGTTTAACAACTGCGCGTGCTGGCGTGCTGAAAGGCAAGAATGGCACAGGATGGAAACATGCAGAGACAGTGAAAGCATTTCAGCAGAATGGAGCTTTGTATGTCGATGAAGGAGTTGTTGTTGATGGAGGAATAGTCACTGCGCAAGGACCGCAAGTAGCAACAGCATTTGGAAAAAAAGTGCTGGAGTTAGTGAAGAGGGTCTGACGCATTACAATGGATATCGACATTTTAATTATATATTTTTCATAATTCTTGCCACAAAAAACCCTTCTGAATCATTATCCATAGGCCACATGCGCAGGCAGTGCTTAACATCTGGATGATACGTCACTCCATCAAAACCAGTGACACACGAGCTGCGTTTGATATTTAATTCAATCTTCTCTATGGATGCAGTAGGCTCATGCTGCAACAACCACGACACGACACCTTCATCCTCTTCTGGCTCCAGCGTGCAGGTGGAGTATACCATAACGCCTCCTGCCTTCAGATTGGAAAATGCAGTTTTCACCAGCTGTTTTTGTTGGCCAGACAATACTTTTACCACATTAGGGTTCCATTGTTGTATGGTCCTAAGAGAGCGCCTAATCGTTCCAACACCAGAACAAGGAGCGTCTACAAGTATTTTATCAAACGCAAATCCACTGAAGTGAGTGCCTCTCATCATGGTAATCACGGTATTCAGCACGCCGCAGCGCTGAAGATTCAACCCTAATGGCGCCAGTCTCTCATGGGAAATATCATTTGCCACTACCATACCGCTATTTTGTAGGTATTGTGCTAGCTGTGTTGTCTTACTTCCGGGAGAAGCACACATGTCCAGGATATGCTCATCCAGTTGCGGGTCAAGCACTAGCGGTGGAATCATAGATGCAGATTCTTGCACATAAATATAGCCTAAAGCATGCTCAAGCAGATTACCAACATCGTAGCGCTCTCCCTCGATGTAAAAACCATCCTTGCACCAGGGGATTGGTTGCAGGCGCCAATGCTTCTCCAAGCGGGCCACCAGCTCAGGAACAGACATTTTCAGCGTATTTACTCTTATGCATTTTCGCTGCCAAGACAATGAGTAAGCGATAAACTCATCATAGCGGTCTTCAAGTAATGATTTGTATCGCTCAATGAATTTTGGCTTAAAGACAATATTCTCTGTGCCTGAAATCCTTTCTAGCATAGCATAAAGGGAAGATAAGAAGTAGATAAAACTATGGAAAATTATGCGCTTGCTTCTTCTTCATGTTCAGTAGGCGGCACAGCATTCTTACTGATGATCATGATGTCTCCCACTGCTCTTACCAGTTGATGAGGGACAATGACTCCTTTTGCAGTACCAAGTACTCGACTAAGGAAAGAGTTCTTTGATGCTCTGATTTTCCAGCCAAAGAGCTTGTTATTATTAACTATAATAGATTCTTCGACGTCTCCAAAATAGTCTCCCTCATCACTGAAAACTTTCATTTCATATGTTTCAGAAAGACGTTTGAGCTTTAACATTACACCCACCTCACACCAATGTACAAATAAAGAACCCAAGAATATATAAATATTACTGTCTCAATGAATCAAAAATGAGATCAGCGAGACAAGCCATCGGTGGCCAGGCAGTCATCGAGGGAGTCATGCTTCGTGGCTCTCGGTATTGTGCTGTCGCTGTCCGCAAAGAAAACAAAATAGTGACAAAGGTGGATCCTGTCTCACCGCTCCGCCTGCAGAAAATCCCTGTCCTTAGAGGAGTGTTAGCACTGATAGACATGCTTATTTTAGGCATAAATACACTGCTCTGGAGCGCTGCACAGGCAGAAGGTGAAGAGCTGTCAAAAAAAGAAACAGCTACTCTATTCACAACGACCATCGCAATAGCAATCGTGTTTTTCATTGGGATTCCTTTGCTCATCACTCTCATGATATCACCATCACATGGGGTGTTGTTCAATCTTTTAGACGGCTCATTGCGCCTTGGCATATTCATTGGCTATGTGGGAATCATTTCGAGACTTGAGGACGTCAAAAAGTTATTTCGTTATCATGGCGCTGAACACAAGGTAGTAAATTGCTATGAGCAAGTGCACCATGTCACGGTGAATGCTGCCAAGAAATGTTCACCCATCCATCCACGCTGTGGAACCACTTTTGTCATGGTCATACTGTTGCTCAGTGTTGTGGTTCTTTCTATCATTAATCCAAGCACCTGGTTTGGCAAGTTTTTGGTGCGCATCATGATGTTCCCCATTATTGCGGGCACTTCCTACGAAATAATCAAGCTCGCTGCCAACTTTAGGGAAAATATTCTACTTAAGGCAATCATTACTCCGGGGCTATGGTTCCAGACGATAACAACAGCAGAACCAACTGCAGAAGAACTAGAGGTTGCAGTTGCTGCATTGAATGCTTTGGTGGAGAAAGAAAATGCTTAGGAACCTGCGAGAATTATCCTACCAGCATATCATTGCTGAGCGTGATGTCAAGCCATTTCTCATCTTTGCCTCATTCCTTCTCACATTCTTTATTTCACGTGCAGTTGTCTACTTATTTCCAACGCTGAATTTGATCATTTTTAAGTATCACATTCACCACTTTTACTATGGCATTATCTTATTGGCAGTATCAAATTACATGACACTGGTTGGTCATTCCGAAGGCCTTCGGCGTCTATGTGCAATACTTATGGGAATCGGGCTTGGGCTCATTGCTGATGAAATGGGGATATTACTCATGTGCGGCACCAAAGGCCATTTCTGTGATCCATCTGCCATTTATTGGTCTCGCTTGCAGTTTGATATTGTCATCTACGCAACCCTTCTCTTTTTTGTAGTATTGTTTGTTCCACCTGTTTGGAAACGCATCAAGACATGGAGACAATAGAGACAATAAACAGAATAATGCAAAAGAAGTCATTTTCTCCATAAGCCATCTCTATATGTATCATATTCATAACGTATATATAGGATAATTTAGCTTGATAGTCCGCATGAGAAGAGGTTTGCTGACGTTGCTTTTTGCTTCTGCTGTCTACGCCGGACCCTATGAGGACTTCCAGTCAGAGCTTATAATTCTTAATAAGAGGACTAAAGTGACCCACTCCAATGAGTGTGATGTGCACATTAAAATCAAAGAAGTTATTGGGTTTGAGGTAAAGCAGTATTATGAAAAAGAGAGGAACGAGAAAGATAAGAACGATTCCCGCAAATCATGGTATATGGAGATAGATGCGCTGAACAAGGCAGTGCAAGAGAACTATTCTCAGAACTTTGGTATATGCATTGATATTGTGTGTGTGGAAGAGTGGAAGCATGAACCATCGCTTACATTAGAGACATTGATGCAGGAAGCAATGTTCATCCCGCCTAAAGAGGCGCAAGCTGTTGTGGGATTGACAAGGCTCAAAGCGCTGCTCACATCAACAGTCGGTAGGGCTGAACCTCTTGGTAATTATATGGTCATTCGTGTTGGTAAAGAAGATGGACGTACAATATACCTTCACGAATTTGCTCACCTTCTTGGTGCGCAGCACGTGAATGACCAGAAATCCATCATGTACGAACAAGAATCGGGCTCACTGCATTGGGACAGGACGAGCAAGAAAATAATCATCTCAAACAAAAATCGATCGTGGGAGTTGGATGAGACTAAAGTCGGGCTGCACAAATGCGCCTTGCATCTAGATGAAAAGTCCCTTAAACAACTGAAAAGCATCTATCGCTTGTTCGGACTACAAAATCTTGTTCAGGATAAACACAAGCTGTGGCAGACTGCAGAGGAAAGAACATCTCAGCTTCTTGCATCCTACCCCAAGGAAGGGCATCTGCACTTTCTCCAGAGCGAGCTTTATGAGCAGCTTGGGAAAAATGAAGAATCAATGGGGGAGCTGGAAAAAGCATTAGCGTTCGGCACGGACTATGCAGTCCTACAAAACAATCTCGCATACTATTATTCTGAAAAGAATCCGGAAAGAGCGCTGAAATTGGCACAAAGCGCTGTGAACAAAAAACCAAATGATGAGTTTCGTGAGACACTTGGGTGGGCTTATTACAATAACGGATGCTACAACGAGGCAGAACAAGAACTCATCAAAATAAAATCCCTCGAGAAAAATGCCGAGTACCAATATCATCTCGGCATGACATATGACAAACTTAATAAGTGGGAAAAGGCAAAAGACGCTCTAAGAAAAGTAATCACACTCGATAAGGGAAAACTCAGGCAATTTGCAGACAAGAAACTAAAAGCGTATGAATATGAAGAAAATTCTGATGAAAAGCAAAATAAGGATGAATAAAGAGGGATGAATAGCTCAGCTCTACAAACCCGTAATCCCTTCTTTCGTCACTGCAACTAATCTGAAAGACAGACCAGCTTGCATCACGCCAGCAAGCATTGCCATGTGTTCCTTTCCCGTGCCAGATACAAAATTCAGCCCGACTTCACCATACTCTTTTCCCAACCCTTTCTTTATGGAACTAATCATTTCCTGTACAGGCCAGTTTTCATTTATGATAATGAATTCATGCGGCTTGTCGCACGTGAATTTTTCTTTGCCTTGCAAAGTAGTGATGATGTATGCTTTCTCCCAATCAACATCTTCTATCAGTTTGGCAACATGATTCCATGAACCTGCTGTGAGAAGAGCGACGAGTTTGACCACGAAAAAAAGCAGAATCAATTGCTATTTAAAGATTGCCAAGAGTTGTTTTATTACTTACGCTATTTGTTTAAGGTCTCCGTAGAGAATATGCGGTTTTGTAGCTGCAATCTCATCAGTATAACTAAGATGCGGAATTGGGTTAAGGAGAAATATCTTTTTGTCCAAAACATATGCAAAGCCGATTTCTATTAACGTGCTACCACCAACATAATTAGGAACATTATTTTTATCGTAATTAAGGACAAGAACTGCGTCATGACATGAAATAACTCCATAATACTCCTTGAGAGCATCGCGATCTATCTTTTTCCATTTGTCTTCTACAGTAACTATACTGAGGATAAAGCGCTCAAGGTCTCCGGGGGTTTGAACTGTATGGCCAAGCTCTTCAAGCAACTTTTTTGTAGTATGCATCTCATTGGCAAAAGCCATGCTTCCGCAGATTGCAATTTTCATTTAATGCGAGGTTTGAATAACATTTATAAACCCCTTGCTTTTTCTCAGTAACTATGTCGAAGTCAAAGAGACAGATAAAAGCAAAGCCTTTGGTGAAAGCCTTAAAGAAGAGCTGGTATTCACTCGTCGCTCCAGCGCTCTTTAACAAGCAAATCCTAGGTCAGTCACTCGTGGCCGAACCCACACAGCTGTTGAATAAAGTGATAGTCGCTAATGCAATGAACCTAACAGGAGACATGAAGAAACAACAAGTTACCGTGACGTTTAATGTCGATGAAATTAAAGATGGGCAGGGGCTAACTTCAGTCATTGCATTTGAAATCAATTCTGCATACATCAAAAGGCTCGTCAGACGAAATAGGAATAAGCTAGACATGTCCTTCAATGCCACTACTAAGGATAATATACGCATGCGCGTTAAGCCCGTCCTCTTCACTAAGACAAAAACATCCAGTGGTATTTGTGCGGCTCTCAGAAAAAAGACGCATGACTTCTTACTAAAACAACTAAAAACGATGACTTTTGAGGAGATTATACAGGATTTACTCTTAGCGAGACTTCAAATCGCTATACGCAATGAGGTGAAAACGATTTACCCGGTTAAAAATGCAGAGATTAGGATGTTGCTGCGGGAGCAAACAAGGGAAAAAACAGAAACAACATCACCTCATGAAACAAAACAAGAAGCAGTAATAGCAGAGTCTCAAGGTGAAGTAAAAGACATCAAGGTTCCAAAGCGCAGGGCGAAACCAAAGAAAGAAGAACTAAAAAATGAAGCAAAAGAAGAAATAATGCCTGATGCAGCTAAGGAAGTGCGGGATGTGCAATTTCTGGTTCCACCAGCAGCAGAATGACTATTTAGTAATCATTTAATACAAACTTTTTTTTATCTTACTCATGAGGATTATTGGGATTGATGAAGCGGGAAGGGGACCTGTTATTGGTCCTTTTGTCATGTGCGGCGTGCAACTTCTGGAAGAGGATAACAGCAAACTGCAAGCGATGGGCGTCAAAGATAGCAAACAACTGACAAAGAAAAGACGGGAATTCCTCTTCGCCGAGATTAAAACGGTTATAGAAAATCACACATTAGTCATCATCACTCCTGAAGAGATCGATACGTTCATGAGGAAAGGAGTCTCTCTAAACGACATCGAAGCGAAAGCAACAGGAGAGATTCTTTCTGCACTGAGCGGAGATAAAGCATATATTGATTGCCCAAGTGTTAATGCCAGGAAATATGCTGCGCAACTTAAGGCAAAACTGGACAAAAAAATGGAACTGGTTGTTGAACACAAAGCAGATGAGACGTATGTGTGCGTTGGCGGTGCGTCTATTTTGGCGAAAGTCGTTAGAGATAGAGAAATCGAGAAATTACAAAAAGAATATGGTGATTTTGGTTCTGGTTATCCAAGTGATCCCAAGACAAAACAATTTCTTCAGAAAAATGTGGATAAGTACCCGCACATTTTTAGGCATTTGTGGGAACCATGGGAAAGAGCTGCGGAAGAGAAAGTACAGCGGCGGTTACACGAATTTCGAGAAGAACAATAGAAGCACGCCGCCAAACATCATTGTCCCCCACATACGTCTATCCCAGACGAAAACCTTGGCACCATCAAAAAGCCCAAAGGGAAGGAGATTAAAAATCACTAAAAGTGCATTGATATAAGTGCCATAATGGAACAACGGTTGCAGAATACCTTTACCAGATAATAATCCTACCACCAAAAAGAATAATGCCAATACGAGATTGACAAGAGGTCCTGCACTCGCGATCTTTCCATTCGCAATGCGATTGACATAGCCAGAAATAATTACTGCTCCCGGTGCTGCAAAGACAAATCCAGTGAACGAGAAAAGGACAGAAATGAGAAGCATTTCCCTGAATGCACGAAACTCTGCAAAACAGCCGTATCGCTGTGCAACAACTTTATGTGCCAGCTCATGCAGCAAAAAACTTACACCAATTGTTGCACTGGCGAATATGAACGCACTAATGAATGCAAATGAAAATACAAATTGGTTGGTAAATAGTATTGCAAAAGCGAGAGATAACACAAACCAGGCAAGCGTTATTTCGTGGAGCTCTATCGATGATGTTGTGATGCCAAAAAAACGGTAGTTAACCATGAAACTTATTAACTTACTATTCTATATAAAAGTTTGTGGCAGGTAATCTTATAAGGAGATGCCGGTCTAAGTGATACATGTTACTTCTTCGTTTACTTGGAGTGCTGGATGTGCTTGTTGCTATCAGCATTGCGTTGTATGCAAAGGAATTTATGCCATGGAACGTAATCATTCTCAGTATCATTTATCTTGCGGGAAAAACCATAGTATTCCACAAAGATATTGCCAGCTTACTTGATGGATTTGTGGTAATAGTGCTTGTCTTGCAGCTCATCGGCATAGCTAATGATATTCTTTTGTTTATTTGTATCCTCTATTTGCTCCAGAAAGCACTGCGTTCATTCACGTGAAAACTTCTCAAAATGCTCTTATCTAATATTCTTTTCAATGAGCCAATACCCAATCCACGCACAAAGCGCGAAGAGTCCTGTAATCATAAGAAGCCAGAGCACAGATAACTGGGTAGAGAGCAGCAGTGAGAAGATTAATACAGTTGAAAAGAATGCAACATAATCAGTTCGAGATGCGAAGAAAAGATGCAACCCATCAGCTGTTGGCACTGGTAACGACATGGCTATGGCTATCATGAGATTAATGATCGCGAGGTCTTGTACTAATGCTAGATGTATAAAATTCCAGATGAGCCTAAGTACCAATGCAAACACCAAATTGGTTACGGAACCAACAACAGCAGTCCAACCAAGATGATAAAATCTGAATCCCGGTCTGCGTCCAAAACGTAGTTCCTGGACAGGGTCCATTTGTATTGAGCCATAAAGAGGCAAGACCAAATAGCCAGCAGTTATAAAACAAAGGACAAGGGAAACAATAAGAGACGGAATTTCTACAGACCACTTAACAGTATAACCCATGTAAAGACCAGATATCTTCTGGCTGAACAAATGGGTAGCGACAGCAAGCAGGGAGAGCAGAGAAGCTACTGCCATAGCCATAAGACCTGCTGAAATATCTGGAGTTCCTTCACCCCATTTGCGAAAAGAGAACATGAAACCTAAAAACAGAGCAGCAACAAGTAATCCATACCACTCCTTCTCAGAGAGAGAGAGATGTTTTCTGAACATATGTCTCCTCTGAGATTTCCACACTTTTAAAGGTATGGCGAAATCTTTATAAACACGGCACTATGTTCAGGTACTTGGACGGTCATAGGGGCTTGGTTCACCCGATCCCATTCCGAACTCGGACGTTAAGCAAGCCTCCGTACCGGTAAGTACTTTACTCAGTAGGGGAAAGCTGGTAAGCTGTCCACTCACATTCTCCCTTTACTACATTCTCCCGTAAGCATATTCTTCACTCAGCTATTCTTCCACAACTTACACAAAGATTAAATAATGCTGTGCACTGCCCGAGTAACACTTACCTATGAAATCTATTGCAATTCTTGGAACAGGATATGTTGGACTTGTTACAGGTACTTGTTTTGCGGATTTGGGCAATAAAGTGACGTGCATCGATATCATTGAGGAAAAAATAAGAATGCTTTGCCAGGGAAAGAGCCCAATTTATGAACCTGGTTTAGAAGAGCTTATTCTGAAGAATGTAAAACATGGTAAACTGTCATTTACAACAGATGCGGACCGAGCCATAAAAAACTCAGAGATTGTCTTTATCTGCCTCCCCACACCTTCTTTACCAGATGGACATTGTGACACGTCTTACGTCCTTGGAGCAGCAGAAACCATCGGTAAGGCAATAGACAACTACAAAATAATAGTCAATAAGTCTACTTGCCCACCAGGTACTGCGCGACAACTGGAAAATGAAATATGTAAGTATACTTCTCAGCTATTCGCTGTAGCCACCAATCCCGAATTTCTGAAAGAAGGATCTGCTGTTATCGATTTTATGAAACCAGACAGAGTGGTCCTAGGTACAGAGAACCCATCTGTTGAAAAAATACTTCGGCAATTATATGAGGCAGTGACCATCAACGGGCATCCTATTACTGTTATGAAAAGAGAAAGTGCTGAAATGGTAAAGTATGCCAGCAATGCGCTCTTAGCGGTGAGAATATCTTTCATCAATGAGATAGCTGAAAGCTGTGAACATTGTGGAGCTGATATCAAAGAGGTTGTTGATGGTATGACAAGCGATCCACGGATAGGACCCCATTTCCTGCATGCTGGCCCAGGTTACGGTGGTTCATGTTTTCCAAAAGACACACTCGCACTGGTAGCATGCAGTAAAGATATGGGTGTCTCTTCAAAGATTACTGAAGCTGCTTACATAGTAAACACTGAGCATAAGCTCTATGCCGCAAAAAAGATAGAAATATCTATTGCGGGTCTCGAAGGAAAAAAAATCGGTATATGGGGACTTGCATTCAAAGCAAACACGGATGACATACGTGAAAGCCCTGCATTGACAATAGTGCCTTATCTCATTGAACGAGGGGCCCACATTCATGCTAATGATCCACAGGCTATGGAAAATGCCAAGAGATTTCTTTCGCCAACGGTTGCTTATCATACTAATCTATACGACGTCTGCAAAGGAAGCGATGTGCTCGTTTTGCTTACGGAATGGAATGATTACAAGGACCCCGACTTTGCGCTGATAAAGAAACTTATGAAAACACCTGCGATTGTTGATTTAAGAAATCTTTATTACCGTAAAAAAACAGATCTGCAATCACTTGGATTCCAGTATACAGGCATGGGAACATGAAAGCAATAATTCCTCTTGCGGGTCTTGGGAAACGCCTTAGACCGCATACGCATACAAAACCAAAGCCCTTGGTGCATGTAGCAGGAAAACCTCTCCTGGGACATCTTCTTGATCAGCTTCTGCCATACAAAATAGAGGAATATGTTTTCGTCATCGGCTACTTAGGTGAACAAGTCAAAGAATACGTTCACCAGAATTATACCATCAATACAGCTTTTTACGAACAGACAGAGTTGAATGGACAAGCAGGTGCTGTTTACCTTGCAAAGGAACGTGTCAAGAGAGATGCTCTTATCATATTTGGAGATACTCTTTTTGACCATCGAGAGACGGGATTTGATGCATTGGAAAGCATAGTAGAAGATGGATTACTGTATGTGAAAGAAGTCGATGACCCGAGACGCTTCGGTGTCATTGTAACAGATGAAAACGGAAGGGTAACACAGCTTGTGGAAAAACCAAAGAATCCCCCATCCAAATTGGTCAATGTTGGATTGTATTATATCAAACACATGGAAAAACTATATGCCTCAATCGATCAGCTCATGGCGCGCCAGAACGAAGGGGAACTCTATCTCCTCGATGCTTTCGGAATTCTCCTTTCACAGGGTCTGCAGTTCACAACAAGACCTATTAAAAGCTGGCTTGATTGTGGTACCCGCGAAAGCTTGTTAGAGACAAACAGGGTGCTTCTTTCAGAGAGAACACAAATGGATGGAGAGATGCAGAATAGCTGCATTATTCCACCAGTTTTTATAGATAAAGGTGCACGCATCATCCATTCTGTTATTGGACCATATGTTTCAGTGGGAAACAACGTAGAGATTGTAGACAGTAGAATTACAAATAGCATCATCAATCCCTATGCACGCGTCCACAAAACGATAATAGAAGACACAATCATCGGTGAGAGAGCATCTGTAATGCTAAATAGCTCTCAACTTGATGTTGGCGATGACTGTCAGATTGGATTTTATAAAGACATTTGAACGTCAGATTATCACTCATATATTCACGAGTGGTTTTTTGTGCTAAATATTTATATAGAATTTACACTATCAGCCGATTGATGAATAAAGAAAAACTTGTTTTATTCTACCAGCAGGGGTGGGAGTGTGAATGGGCAGGAAAGTTGGACAAGAATTATTACCCGAGAACAAAGACCTATGAGAATAGGATGCTGGATACGCTTTCTTTCATTTATGAGAAGGAAGATTCGACATTCACCGTCCTAGATGTCGGATGCGGGATTGGGATATATTCATTTGCTCTCTTGTCACGATTCAAAAATGCACATGTCGTGGGAATAGATTTATCACAGAAACAGATAGATTTTATTAGCGAACAGGCAAAGAGATTCTCATTTAAAGACAGAGGTACATTTCTACAAGCAGATGCGGAAAATTTCTCGCTAAAGAGTAAATTTGATTACATCATCTGTACTGAACTGCTTGAACATCTGCCTGATCCCCGAAAGGCGCTAAAAAATATTCTCCTTCATGGACATAAAAGGACAAAATTCATCTTCTCGGTTCCACATATCTACGGTGCTGGAGCTTCGGGGTGGTTCTTTAGGCAATACCGCAAAGATAATGACTGGATTGAAACACAAAAAAAAGAGGACATAGACTTCTCGAAGCCATATTACGAGTTTTATCATCATGAGTATGTGCTAGAAGAAGCAAAAAAACTACTGGAAGAAAGTGGATTTGTTGTTGAAAAGGCAGTTTTCTGTAATTTTAATTTCAAAAACAGATACATTACCTATGCATATTCGCAAATTTCTACAAGAAGTATTGACATGCTCTTCAACCGATTGACCAACAATAAGAGAGCATCACAGATTACGCTACTCTGTTCATCTGAAAAACCGGTGAATAGCTAACTCTTTGAAGAATGGTATCTCTGAGTTGAAGTATTTTGAAAAAAAGATTCCACAACTATAAAACATAATTGCGAGTGGAATCAAAATAATAAGAGGAACATGGCTTTGCAGAAGATAAATGAGTAACGCTGTAGCGATGCTTGCAAGCAACGGTATTTTCAGCAAGGGGAAAAAATGGTGTGGATATCCGTCATTTGCCAGCATTCTGGCACTATAAAAATAAAACAATAGCTCAACAAGACCTGCAACCATAGCTGCACCAAGCATACCTGTGGAAGCGATTAGAAACCAGTCGAGAACTAACGTGAGTATGCCCACCATTACCAGACCTCGTATGAGTTTATACTCCTTATTCATTGCAATAAGAGCCAGTGAAGTCAGATAAGTGAGATACTGAAAAAATAATTTAATTCCCAGAACGGACAACACCAATGCTGCCATTGCATATGCAGCACCATAAACAACAGACAAAATGGTCTTGCTCAAGACAATAACCATAGCAGCTAAGATAATACCTGTCGCCAACAAGAATTTTGTGGAGAGCATATATGCTTTCTTCGCTTTTTCAGCTGATTCATGTTGTGAGAATATCGGGAGAATTACTAATGCATAAACTGAAGGGAGAATGGCAAATAATGCTACTATAGTTGAGGCAGCACTATAAATTCCAACATCGGCATCCCCACGCAGATAGGATAACAGCGTCACATCAATTTTGACATAGAATAGACCAAAGAAGTAAAACAAGAATAGCGGAAACCCTTTATGAAGCATCGACCACATTATGGCCTTTGAAAATGCAACCGGTGGGTGGAAAAACCATAAAATTGTACTGCTATTGATGAGAGCACGAACCAAACCGGCAACCACATACGCAATTAGCAGATATAAGAAAGATTTGCCTTGCAGCAAAAAAACAATACCCATGCCAGAGATAATCAGCTTTTCTATCACCATGCTAACTGACTCTATCCCGGCAAGATCAACCGTTACAAGGATGTTACGAAAAAACCATGAATAAGAATCCAGAATGCAGTAGATACTTGCAAGCACTACAGCATACACAATTTCAAGGGGATAATGAGAATATGACATTACCCCTATGATTACGGCTAAGACTAAGAAAGAGAAGATAAATTTGACGAGGCAGACATTCCAAAACAGAGATGGCAACTCTTCCCGATTTCTTGCAATCTCCCGAGCAGCCAACACAGCAAGACCCATATCTGTAAAAGCATAAAAGAGCAGTGGCAGCGCAAGCGCAAATGAATAGTGTCCAAAACCGGCAGTCCCCAGCATGCGCGCAGCAGCTATTCCAATGAAGAATAACAAAGCCTTACTGATTATTTCTCCGACTATCAATAAAGTGGTTTTCCTGGCAATATTTCTGACGACACTCATAAAATGCACAAACTTTTTATACCATTTAAAGTTTTGTGCAGTTTTGTGCTTTTCTTAGAGATGATTGAGAAAAGGAGATAATTGGGGCTACATCCGAAAAAGCGCTCAGCAGCTTAAGGTCGAGGCTTAGCAGTAGCCCATTTTGCGCTGACAAAGGGTAACATCCGGGAAATGCAAAGAAGCCATAGGCTTCTTGCACAAGGAGAAACGCTGTTCTCCTTTGTGTCAGCTATCACTTAGAAATACAAAGGCGGGAAGTTACTGAGCCGAATGAGAGCGAGAATTTTTGGATGGAGGCGATAGTTGAGAAAGTATTAAAAATAGATGGTTATTCTGGACATATCTGAATGTAACTGGGGTGTCTGTGGCGATTCTTCACTGCAATTTGATTGTTGTTCTCATAGCCACATATTTTTATGAACGATAATGAACAACAAATTACAGTAGCACATCTACAAGAAACGTATGTTTATCCTTTGTACGAATGGATTTATTACCAGACTATTTTAGTTCCAAATGTTAAAAGTTTAGTTATAACACCTCTTGCTGTCAATCTTGAAAAGTATAATCATGCTGAAACGTTTGGGATTAATGAATTATCATCTCCCCGCAAGCAGTGGGAACTTTTTTCTTATTTTTATCTTCACAGACCGTGGTATTTTAAGCAGGTAATTAATGCAAAAAAGGTAGATATTATTCATGCACAGTTTGGTAATGTGGGAAGAAGAGCATTATGGCTTGCAAAAAAAACTGGAGCAAAATTAATTGTTAGTTTTTATGGTGTTGACCTTGCTTATTTTCCTAATAAAAATCATACTTTCTATAATGAACTGTTTCAAGCTGTGACATACATTATCGCATTAAGTATTGACATGAAACAAGTTTTAATAAGATTAGGATGTCCGGAAGAGAAAATAAAAATTGTACATGTTGGTATTGATTGTAATAAGTTTTCTTATAAAAAACGTCCCTTACATAAACCATTTAGATTTATTTGTCTTGCTAGGTTTATAATGAAAAAAGGAGTTCCTTATACTGTCCTTGCTATGGCAAAAGTAGTAAAAAAGTATCCAAACACACAACTTCATCTAGTTGGCGATGGACCGTTATTGCCAACAATAAAAAGGTACATCAAAGAGTATAATTTACAAAACAATGTGACTATTATAGATAACATCAATACAAGAAATCCCAGAGAAATAGCAGTTCAGGAATTATATAATGCTCATGCCCTGATTCTTTTCAGCACACAATGTATTGATGACTATTCTGCAACACCACTTGTTGTGATAGAAGCACAGGCAAGTGGCATTCCGGTCATTACAAGCGATGACCCTGCTGTTGCCGAAGCAGTGAATCCGAAATACAGTTTTATTGTGCAACAAAAGAATGTCAATCAACTAGCTGAAAAGATGTTATACATTATTGAAAATCAGCAGGTAGTAGAAAAATACGGTAAAGCAGGCAGAAAACATGTCTTGCAAAATTTCAATTTTTCAAAAATAGGAGAACAATTATCTGAAATTTATCATGAGGTAGCACTATGCAGGTAATTATCTTATGCGGCGGAAAAGGAACCCGATTACGGGAAGAAACAGAAAATAAACCTAAACCCCTTGTAGAGGTTGGGGGCAAACCCATCCTTTGGCACATTATGAAAATTTATTCTCACTACGGTTTCAATGATTTTGTCCTTTGTCTCGGCTACAAGGGGGATATGATTAAAGACTACTTTGTGAATCATAGTTCCTCTGAAAGTGATTTTACTTTTGACTCAAAGACAAAGGAATGCCTCTCCCATGGACCTAATAGCATTGAAAATTGGACTATTACTTTTGCAAATACTGGTCAGGAAACATTGACTGCAGCCAGAATAAAACAAGTAGAAAAGTACATCACAGAAGATACTTTTCATGTAACGTATGGAGATGTCATTGCAGACATAGATATCTCTGCTCTTGTCCGGCAGCATAACGAAGTAGGTACTATCGGAGTGATGACTGGTATACATGGACGCTTAAAACGCGAAACCATCAAAGCGAAAGGCTCGATTATTACTGAATTTAAACAAGAACTAGAGATAGATGATATTGTCAACGGGGGATTCATGGTATTCAAAAAAGAATTCTTCACTTATCTAACAAAAAATTGTATGTTAGAAGAAACTCTTTCTGACTTGGTAAAGGATAGACAGCTGGGTCTTTATTATCACGGTGGATTCTGGGAGAATATGAATACTTATCAGGAGGTTGAGAAGTTGAATAAATTGTGTGAAGCAGGTACACCCCCATGGTATATTTGGGAAAAAGGAAAGAAAATGAATTGTCCAACCGCAGAAGAGTTGGAGGATACTTAACCATATGTGGGAATAAAAATGCCAGTAGATGTGTACAGCAGTCAAGCTATATCTTCTCTCGCATCCTCCCTAATTTAGTTGGTTTGATTCCCTCCTGAAGATAGCATTCCTTTCCGCTGAGTTCTCTTTTTTTTCAGAGCATCACAAAATTGATGCTAACCTGTTTTTCTGGATGGAATCCCTCAGCTCAGTAACCTTTAAATACATTCTTGCGCTGGGAATGATGAATGGATCACGGGCTGTTTGACCATGTAAAAAAGAGGCTGAAGCGTAAGCAAAAGCATCACTCTATTGTAAAGAGCCTAACAAAACAAGGTTACCAAGAGGCGCATATTAGAAAAGTCATTGCTGTTCTCAACACAACTGAAAAATCCATTGGGAAGAGGGAGGAAAATGAAACAGCGCTTATCAAGAAGTTTATGATAAAAGAAGTGTTAGATAAGATTGCGTACGGCTTCGGCTCGCAGCAGTTCATCAATATCCTTTTTTCCCTTACAGGCGCATCCTATTTTTTAATCGGTCTTGTCAATGGTTTTAATGTGGTTGCTGGTTTGCTGATGTCGCTTGTTCTGCGTGATTATCTGCACGTTCGTGATATCAGCAAAAAGCTCATTGTGGGCAGTGGATTCTTCTTTGGATGTATGTTCTTCCTGCTTTCCTTTGCGGCGTATAGGGGCTGGACTCTTTTATTCATTCTGTCATTCATTCTTGTTTCTCTTGGTGTTGTCTTCCTGGGAGATATCTATATAAAAGAATACACAGAGAGCTTCAAGAAAGAGAAAGTGGGTTACGCGCTCAGCAAGATGACGCAATTTGGCATTATCATTATCACCCTGTCATTAGTGCTTTCTGCGTACATTATGGATTATTTTACCATTGCTGGTAAAGAATTTGCTTACATAGGGATAGTTCCAGGGTATGTCATTTCTTTTGTGATAACTGCGATAGCTTTTATTGCATCCACATTGGTATTGCATAGCCTTAAACGTGAAATAAAGAGTGAAAGCCAAGCGCAAGTTTCACTGTTGCTGAAGGAACAAATCATCAAAGCAGGGAGATATCTGGCGCTCTTTGCACAGAATAAGGCAATCCTCCTTGTTCTTATCGCAAGTACACTCACTGGCTTTGTGCAGACGCTGGGCAATACCTATTACGGCATATTTATTTACAAAGAATTTAACAAGCTTGGATTTGGCGGTTTCATGAACGTTGCCATGATTTTCGTCGTAGCTATCATTTCAGCTATGTTCGCGCCGAGAATAGCAAAGACGCTCTCCAAAAAGTACGGCAATGTGCCGATGCTCGTTATGGGAACGCTTCTCCTTGCTATTCTCCCATTGACTTATTACTATCGGCCTTCCCTTACAAATATTGCGATGGCAACCGTATGTGGCATTATCGGGTCAGCTATTGCTGGACTTGCTACAGGGCTATTGATTAGCAATCGTCTTCCCGAGGCAGAACGCGAAGCGTATTATTCATCATATTCTGTTATTGTCACAATACCTTATATTATTTTATTTCCCATTGCGGCGTATCTCGCTGATTTATACTCACTAAAAATTATGTTTCTTGTTTTAGGTGGTGTTTTGGCACTGGTTGTTATGCCGTTATACTTCGCCCTGTTATTTGTTGAGAATAGAGTACTATGAAGACACGGATCTTTTATCACGGATCTCCTATTTCAAAATTGAAAAGACTTGAGCCTCGTCTCGATACTCGTCTAGGACTAAAAGGTGTTTTTGTTGCTGATGAACCATTTGGGCCGATGATGTTTGCCCTTCTCCCAAATAGAGCCAAATCTACTGTCAAATATGTAACTAAGAAAAGGAAATTTGTAGAGGGTTATGTCATTACTCCCAAACCATTGAACAAGGTGGGCTGGCTTTATAGTGTGAAACCGGAACAGGCATGCATTGTTGAAAGAAAACCCGGGCGATATTTTCTCAATGCATCAACCAAAGTAGTAAAATGCAGAAAGGTAACAAAAGAGGAAGTACTCAAATTGGGATGGAAAGTGACTCCCAAAACCCCTAAATAATCTTCTCTCCAGTCTCTTTCTTTTTCAAATGGATGACGTTAACAGGACAGCTTTCTGCAGCTTCCTTGTTTTTAGAAAAGTCACTTTCTTCAATATCCAATATCTCCAAGACAATCTCCCCTTTCTCATTTTTCTGGTGAACACTATTCTTAATATCTGATTTTCCGTCATCATCCATCACCCAGAAATCGGGAGTGATGGCTGCACAAGCTCCACAGCCAATACAATTCGGTCTGTCGTGTTCAATGATAAATTTAGACATTGTTAACTATAGTTAATTATTGTTTTTATATAATTCTTTCGATAGAGATTGTAACGCCGCGGCCCGGACTTTCACCAGCCGACTCTTGTGACGAAGTCACCTAGTTTTTCCCAGGTTTTTGGTAGCTGAGCCGAAGGACAAAGTCCTGAAGGCGAAGCGGACAAAAAGCTGTTTTGAACCGGGAGATCCCTTGCGGGAAACGAGATAATCGCGAGAAGACACTCTCACTGATTGCGATGCATTCTCAAATGTCTGCAGATAGCAATCTCGCGCAGTACCAGGTTGTGCCACCGCGGCATCTGTGAAACGATAAAGAGTTTTTATATAAATCTTTGGTGAATCTGTGAACTACATAATACAACAGCAAAGAATCAACCCGAAAAGTATTAAATAGGCACTTGTTTTACCTTTTTCGCATGGTATTAGATTTTAAGTCAACAAAGGACATCAAAATTTCAAAGCGTATCATAGACAGGGTAGTGGGTCAAGAAGAAGCTGTGGAAGTAGCAAAGAAAGCTGCTTCTCAAAGACGCCATATGCTCCTCATTGGAGAGCCTGGTACTGGAAAGTCTATGATAGGTCTGGGGCTTGCAGAGCTATTGCCACGCGAAAAACTGCTTGACATACTCGCATTCCAAAATCAGAATGATGAGAACCAGCCACTTATCCGCACGGTAACAGCTGGCAAGGGTCGGGAAATAGTGATGAAAGCGCGTATGCTGGGCATAGATGCAGTAAAGAATCAGTCTGTTGCTCTTTTCATTATTGCATTGGTTGTTTCCTTTTTGCCATATTACTTCTGGAAGATGGGGGAAATTTCAGATGTTATTTTTGCAGCGTCTATGATTACAGGGATGGTTTTTCTGATTGGGTTTTTGTTATTTCTAAACTTCTCAAGAAGACCTGAAACAAGACCTGGTGCTCCTAAAGTCATTGTTGATAATTTTGGGAATAAGCAGGCGCCATTCTTTGATGCTACTGGTGCACATGCTGGCGCATTACTCGGAGACGTGCTTCACGATCCGTTCCAGTCGGGAGGATTAGGCACCCCGGCTCATGAACGTGTGGTGGCAGGCATGATACACAAGGCGCACATGGGTGTTCTTTTCATTGATGAAATAGCGACACTCAAACCAAGCACCCAACAAGAGTTGCTGACAGCACTCCAAGAAGGAAAATTTTCTATCACTGGGCAATCAGAAAGAAGTGCCGGTGCAATGGTACGTACAGAAGCAGTGCCTTGTAATTTTATTATGATTGCAGCAGGCAATATGGAAACCATGAAATACATGCATCCTGCCCTGAGGTCACGCATCAGAGGGTATGGGTATGAAGTCTATATGAAGGATACCATGCCAGACAATCCGGAAAACAGAATGAAAATAGCACGGTTTGTCGCACAGGAAATCATCCATGATGGGAATATTCCTCATTTCTCCATGGAGGCTGTACTGGCCATCATAGAAGAAGCAAAACGTCGCGCGAATCGCAAAGGTCACCTGACGCTACGGTTACGCGAGCTGGGCGGCATTGTCAGAGCTGCAGGAGATCTCGGAAAAGAGGAAGGTGCTGAGTTTGTTCGGGCAATTCACGTTAAAAATGCCAAAAAATACGCAAGAACCCTGGAACAGCAGTTGGCTGATAAACTTATTGAGAGACGCAAGGAGTATGAAGTGATTATGATTTCTGGTGAAAAAGTGGGTAGGGTTAATGGCTTGGCTGTGTTGGGCGGGGAAACAGGAATATTTTCTGGCATCATCCTTCCCATAGAAGCGCAGGTCTCACCAGGCGGGAAATCTTCAGAAATTATGGCCACTGGAAAATTAGGTGATATTGCAAAAGAAGCTGTCAAGAATGTCTCAGCCATCATTAAGAATTATTTTGGTGAAGACATCAAAGGGAAATATGACTTATATGTCCAATTCCTGCAAACCTATGAGGGCGTGGAAGGAGACTCTGCAAGCATTGCAGTGGCAACAGCAGTCATCTCCGCAATAGAGAATGTGCCAGTGCGCCAGGATACTGCTATGACTGGCTCATTGACAGTCCGTGGAGAAGTACTTCCCATAGGTGGGGTTTCTGCAAAAGTCGAAGCAGCTATTGAGTCCGGCCTTAAACAGGTTATTGTGCCACGCTCAAATCTCAATGACATCGTCGTTGAGAAAGCAAAACTAGACAAGATAAAAGTGATTCCCGTTGAACATATTGTTGATGTCTTAAAAGAGGCATTGGTGTGGAAAGGAAAAGAACAAGTGCTGAAAAAAATAATAAAAGGAAAATAGCTATTTCTCCTGCAACACATAAGTGCCATGGATGAGAATCTGCTTTCCATTTTTCTCACAGTACAATGTATCTTGTTTCAGTATGTCATAATTTTCCACTTCTGCATAATAGACTTGCCTACCACCTGAAAAGAGTGCAACAACTGCTTGTTTGTTTGTGGCAGCGCGTGCAGACTCACAGCCAGAAAGCATTGTCATAACCAGAGCAGCTAAACCACTTAATGTGACATGTCGTACAGTTTTTTCCATTTTTACCACCAAGTCACTGGAAAAAGAGATAGTATAAAAAGCTATTCAAGAAAAATCAGTAAATCCAAGTTGCACCTTCTCCTTGCCAGTCAATTTCGTCAGGTAATTATCCTTTCGTGTTTTGTCTTCTGAGAAAATGGGGATTCCGTATTCTCCATCATAACCAGGCAGCATGGGAACATTGCCCGCGCGATTCAGCGCAATTGCACGCACAAGCTTGGGAGCAACTTTCTCAATAGATTCTAAAGAAATATGCAGCAGCACATCAAGCTCGCTTCCCAATGTGAGCAGTGCATCTGCTTGCTCCTGTACTGCTCGAGTAGCCAATCCTTTATCTACTACATTTGCTATTACCTCATGCAGCGGCAAAAGTGTGTAAAACTGCTTTGTGTTTTTTGGCTTGTATCCTTCCTCACGTTCTGCCAGCTCCTCGATGCGATGCAAGACGCCAATGGTCAATCCCTTCTTGCATTTGGGGCATATTTTTTTCAGTTCCTTACTTTGGCTTGGTAGCAATCGCACATCGCATGCACGGTGCCCATCAAGATGATATTTTCCATACGCAGGATCTGTTTCAATAGTCCCAATAATATCATTATTCCGGATGGATTGCAAAACCGCTTTATACGTTATCTCTTTCATCTCAAATAATGTTGCTTCTCTGCCCATCCTCCATGGCCAGTAGCTATGACTATCGGAAAAACTGACAAGTGCATAATCATCAAGCTCTTTAATTCGCCAATTCATTGCTGGTGTAGAAGAAATGCCTGTCTCTATTGCATGGACATGCTTGACTTGCTCTTCAAAACATTCTTTGAGGGAATCGAAGCCACTTTCTGAACCAAAAACACCAAACCACGGAGTCCATGCATGGGCCGGAATTACTTCGATATCCGGACTAATAGAATGCATCATCTCAACAAATTCCGTACATGGAATTCCAAAAATGGGACGACCATCGTAATCCACTCTCCCACGCTTCAGCAGTGCTTCTGTTATCTGATCAACAACATCCAGAGAGGGAGCCAGAACAATAGTATGTACTCTGCGTCCCTTTCCGTTCCATTTGTAAATCAGTGAGATTTCTGTCTGTAGCAAAAATGGAAATCCTGTTTTTGTACGGTAAATGCCCTTACCGTCATCAGAGAGTTTTGTGCCAATCTCTTCTCTCCACTTTGGATGAGTAAAATCACCCGTTCCTACTAAGGACAATCCTTTCAGTCGAGCATACTTCTCGATATTTTCAAATACGAGATTCTTACTCGTTGCACGGGAGTACTTTCCATGCATGTGAAGGTCTGCTATGATACGCATGCAAAAGCGATTGAAACTCCCATATTAAAATCTATCCAGCAGAAAATTATAAAAGCACCAAAAAATTAGTCTAAGTATGAGAAATGTAGAGATAGCCAAACTGTTTTATGAGATGGCAGACATTCTGGAAATGAAGGGAGTAGACTGGAAGCCTGCCGCCTACAGAAGAGCTGCACGCTCTCTTGAAGCACTTTCTGAAGATGTTGAGATTCTTGCAAAGGAAAACCGATTGCATGACATCCCCGGCATTGGAGAAGGTTTGGCAGCAAAGATTAATGAATATATTAAGACGGGAAAAATGAAGGAACATGACGAGTTACTGAGAAGTATACCAAAGGATATCGTATTACTCATGCAAATTCCAGGCATGGGCCCAAAAAAGGCAAAATTTCTTTTTCAGAAACTAGGCATACACTCAGTAGGGCAACTACAGAAAGCTGCAGAGCAACACAAGCTGGCAAAGCTTGCAGGATTTGGAACTAAAACAGAAGAAAACATTCTGCGAGGCATTCGCATTTTCAAAACAGGTCATGAACGGATGTTACTTGGCCGTGCATATCCTTTGGCAATGTATATTGTCAAGGAATTACAAAAGAAAAAAGAAGTCGGGAAAATTTCAATTGCTGGTTCAATGCGCCGGATGAGCCAGACAGTTGGTGACATAGATATCCTTATCACATCACAGAAACCTGAACCAATAATGGATACGTTCACAACACTGCCAGAAGTCCAGACAGTACTTGCCAAAGGTCATACAAAGTCAACAGTCATCCTCACGGCAGGTATTCAGGCTGATGTACGAGTCATTTCCGAGAAATCATTCGGCGCTGCGATGCAATATTTCACTGGAGGTAAGGACCACAATATTTCACTTCGTAACATTGCAATAAAAAAAGGATACAAGCTTTCTGAATATGGGCTTTTCAATAAGAAAACAGATGTTTTTGTCGCAGGAAAAACTGAAGAAGAGGTGTACAATAAACTAGGCCTGCAGTATGTTGAGCCTGAGATGCGCGAGAACAAGGGAGAGATAGAACTTGCAGCAAAAGGCAAGCTGCCGAAACTTGTCAGGCAGGATGACATCAAGGGGGATTTGCACATGCACACAACGTATAGTGACGGGGAGAATAGTGTACGAGAAATGGTGAGCACTGCAGTTAGGCTTGGGTATGAGTATATCGCTATCACTGATCATTCCGCTACCCAGCGAATTGCTCGTGGCCTGGAAGAAGAGAGATTAAGAAAATTGTGGAAGGAAATTGACAAAGTGCAAGATGAGTTCCCTGCCATTCGCATATTCAAGGGGAGTGAAGTAGATATTAAAGCTGATGGGAGCATGGACTACTCGGAGAATATACTAAAAGAGTTGGATATTGTTGTTGGTTCCATTCACTTCGGCCTTAAACGCGACAATACAGAAAGGACTCTTCGAGCGCTCACCAATAAATATGTGACTATTATTGGGCATCCTACGGGAAAAAGGTATGGGATCCGTGACCCATACACGCTTGACCTATCACGAATTTATTGCGCTGCACGTGATGCAGGAAAAGTCCTAGAGATAGATGGACAGCCGGAACGCACAGACTTATCTGACGTGAACGTCCATGAAGCGGTCAAAGCAGGAGTGCACTTGGTTATTGATACCGATGCACACTCAGTTGAACAATTGCGCAACTATATGCGCTACGGAGTAGGCACTGCAAGAAGGGGCTGGGCAACTGCAGCAGACATCATAAATACATTGCCCCTTAAAAAGTTTGAAAAAGTAATTAGGAGATAACAATTGGGATAGAGAGAAAAGAAAATCAAGGAAGAGAGAGAGTAAATGCCGCTTTTCAAAAAAAAACAGCAATCAGTTATCCCTATTATCACACCCATAGAGCCTACATATACGATACAGGGCATCCAACACAGAGTTGAACTTCTGCTACAGGCAGAGAAAAAGCTTGGGAATAGAATAACCATTTTTGAGACCAACACTAATGACCTTGTAGAGAATAATACTAATCGTCTGCTCGTTGTCCGCAACGAGTTGACAGAGATTGCAAAAGAACATAAATCATTAAAAGAGCGGTTTGCCTCAATAGTTAGAACATTATCACTCACTGCGAAAAAAGAGGATTACGAGAAGACCAAGCGCCTTATTGATCAGTATGACCCGGCTGATATGATAACCCGGGAGGAATTTGAGAGACTACTATAGATTCTACATCGTAGTAGGTATAGATGGAAAGAGAGAGATTAATGCTCACGTTCTATGATGATGACTGCTCTTGACGTGTTTCCTTTTTCGTCCCGTACGCCAACAAGAAGGTGCCCATAAAGCGGCACTGCATATTGTTTCATGATATGACTCTTCGGAAGCTGTGAAGGATGCGCATCATTGCTGCACGCTAGATGATGGCAATCTAAAAGAATAATATAATCAGTTATGGTGGAGGGACTATCTAGTTCAATCCTCAGACTTCCTCCCTGCGTCCTGCTTGGGATGGAAACATACTTACAGCCCGTAACCCTTTCGATAGTGCTATTGTTGTAAGTGATGGTTATTGTAGGTCGCGTTATCGTTGATGTTCCTTCATCAACAACATCATCTTCTACACATTCGATATAAGGTATTGGATGTGGCACAACTGGCTGAGAGCACGGATGAAAACATGACACAGCAATAGCCAACAGCGCTTCCAGTTTCATTGTGCCGCTCCAAGGCGTTTCATCATGGCTTCTGCTTTTTTGACTCCGCCTCCTTTGAACATTTTTACCATCTTCTTGCCCATCTTGTATTGTTTCAGCAGGTCGCGCACATCGTTCACTGGACAACCAGATCCTTTCACAATCCGATCTATTCTTGTACCTACGATTATATCTGGGTCTTCAAGCTCCTCTTTTGTGCATGAGTTCATCACATAACGCCATTTCTTTAATTTCTCTTCTTGCACGTGCAGCGCTTCCTTTGGCAGCTTTATCTGTGACAGCCCCGGAACTAATTCCATTATTTTCCCCAGAGGACCCATCTTAGATACTGCTTCCATTTGGTCATATAAATCAATGAGTGTGAAATCCCCCCGCAGCAATCGTTGACCAAGGTCTTCTGCTTCTTCTTGTGTCATTGCTTCTTTTGCTTTCTCAAGCAGCCCTTCTATATCTCCCATTCCCAAAAGTCTGCCAACAAAACGTTTGGGATCAAATACGTCAAGGTCATCTGTTTTTTCCCCAATGCCAATAAAGACAACAGGTGCTCCTGTCACACTGCACGCTGTCAACGCACCACCGCCCTTTGCAGTGCCATCCATGCGAGTGATAATGACGCCAGTGATATTGCAACTCTTGTGGAACATCTCTGCCTGTAGCTGCGCAGCCTGTCCTATGTCCGCACCAATGACCAGAAGACGCTCTTGCGCTTTGACATATGCATTAAGGGCATTAAGCTCATCTACTAATTCCTGACTTAATGCATCCCTTCCCGCAGTATCAATGATAACAACATCGAATTTCTGTAATTCTGGTTCATATTTTTTGTAAATGGTGACTGCATCTTTGAGATGAGCATCACCAAATACAGGGACGCTGATATTCTTGCCAAGCTGCTGCAATTGTGCAAAAGCTGCAGGTCTCCATATATCCGTACCGAGCATCGCCACTTTCTTTCCACGCTTCATGATATATTTAGCGAGCTTTGAGCACGTTGTCGTCTTTCCGCTGCCAAATAATCCAACAATAAGAATAAGAGTCGGCTTTGCCTGAACAGAGAGCTCTTTTGTTTCTTTGCCCAAAAAAAGAGTCAGCTCTTCATAGACTATCTTTATGAGATGCTCCTTTTTTGTGATTCCCGCGGGAGTCTCTTCCTTTAGTATTCTGTTTTTGATTGTTTGTGTCAATCCAAAGACCAGCTTAACATTGACATCTGCCTGAAGAAGCGCACGCTGGATGTCTTTGACCAACTCATTTATCAGTTTTTCATCAACAAACAGAGAGCTCGTTACCTTCCTTAGTGTCTCTCGCAATGATTCTCCAAGTTTTTCTAGGACCATGAAGATACAGAATTACGCAGCTTATTTAAAGATTGATGTGATTTTAAGATTCATTTCTTAAAGTCACAATGCCAGTATCCATTGTCGTTAGTGCACTTTCCTGCTGAACTTCCTTTATCCAGCTCTCCAGAGAAATCACAATGCCAGTATCCATTGTCATTAGTGCATTTGCGGGAGTGATGATTATGGATACTTGATTGTGCAGTAGGTTCAGTTACTGGTTTCCCATTAAAGAGCTGTATTCCCTCAGTAAGTTTTTCAATTGTTTTAGTGAACTTGTCATGTTTCCGCTGCTCTTCCTTTTCATCGACTTCTACTGTGTCTGCTACAGTAGGCCAGTTTTTCACTTCGCGACCTGTCAAGTACTCAAGTTTTGACTTCTGGTGTGACAACTCGTCACGCAGCCTTTGAAAGCTCTGAGGCACTGGAACACGATGTCCAGCATAAACAGGCTCTGCATCACAGATGTATAATCCAACAAATAATGGAATAATGTATGTTTTCATTGTAATCACCCTTGTGCTTCGAGTATTTTCCGTATGTATTCTTGTTTAATGTTTTCTAATCGAGCATGATCCCACACTTACCATTGGCTGCAAAACAATGTGGATGATAGAGTACTTCACAGCTGGCACATTTAACAGTAATGTCACCAGCTTTTTCAGGATGCATTTCATAACTGCATACTGGACAATGGGGAATATCTATAATATTATTCATAGAGTAAAGAGCAAAAGGTCATACTATATAAAGCTTCTGTTTTTTTAACTACTGGTAGGTAGTCAAATACCAAAAATATTAAGAAGACCACCTTACCACTATGAGAATATGCAACCATACACTTTTGAAGAGATAGCGACACTGAAAGAAGGAGAAGTGGAAGCCACGCTGCATCTTGCGACGCTGATACGAGTACGTCACCCCGTAACAAGAGATCATCTGAAAGTATGCTTAGTTAACACCCAAACAGCACAACTGGAAAAGAATATGAGTCATGTAGAATCTCTAGACAAAATTCTGACGCGTGTCAACAAAGATATAGATGCACACATTATTGTTGCTCCGGAATACAGCTATTACCCAGACAGCAGACCGCTTACTGAACAAGAAAAAGATTATTTCCTACACAAACAAAAAGACAACACCAAAGGCAAGCTAGTTATTCCGGGCACTTTCGTCTGGCAAAAAGAGGGATGCATGTATAACGAAGCTTATTTCATTTCAAACGGAGACATCATCGGACAATATCTAAAGTGCAAGGATGGTGGAGAGTGGATAGCAGCAACAAAATTTCAATTAAAATATATCCAGGGAAAAGAACCGGGAATCTTCGAATGGAACAAACTTAAATTGGGCATTGAGATTTGCATCGATATGGGAACCATCGCAGCAAAAGGCATCGGAGATAGAGACTTGCTGTTTGCAATATCATGCGGCAGACAAGATATAGATACAAGATGCCTAAGAAATGGGGGCTACGGCTTTGTCAATGACGGTTACCAAGAATTTGTTTTCATCGCATACAAACAGCTTCTTTGACTATTTTGTCGCAACTCTATATGCCAAAGCCAAGAAATCTTTAAAAGGCATTACCCAAGCACAATGGATATATAGAGGAATAGCGGAGGAAAAAAATAATCGTATGCCAAATGTTCCTCCGCGTATGAGGAAAGGAAATACAATTTATACAAAAAATAATTTCATTTCCTATAGCTGTTCACAGGTGAAAAAATGACAAAGAAAGAAGATAAAAACGAAGCTAAAAACGAGGGCGCCGAAAAGAAAGAAACGTACATTCCTCCAGCTGCTAAATCTCCAGAAGACGTGCAAAAGGAATTAGAAGCAAAAATACCACCTGAAGTTAAAGAAAAACTTGACAAGATAAAAGCAAAGCTTGAGAAATTCAAAGAACAAGCGCTGGCAAAATTTGATCAGTACATTGTAGGCATTGCCCTCCTCCCTCCAAAGAAACCAGAGGAAGATGAAAAAGCAAACCCGGATGCAATCAACGTCCTTGTCCTTGTTGATGATTCTGACAGTAAGCGCATGTCAAAACAAGAACTAAAAGAAAAGCTGGGCACGATCATCGCAGGCTTAGCAAAAGATATTGACCCAAACATCACGCCAGAGACTGTTATTCTTTCAGAGTTATGGCAATCCTGTTACGATGCAAAGTATGACCTTCTCCAGCTTATCGCAATGGGCGCGCCGATTTTTGATCGGGGCTTGCTCCGCACTATTAAAGTGGCAGAAATCCATAAGACCATGGTCTTGAAGAAATTCGAGAAGTACATTGTCAGCTATGTTGTAGCTGGCAGCGTGCTGAAAGGGTATGCAAAGGAAACCTCAGATATAGACACATATGTCATCATAGACGATACTGATGTTAAGAAGATGACACGTGCTGAGTTGAAGGACAAGCTCAGAGCCATTATCATTAGCATGGGAATGGAAGCTGGTGAGATAACCGGCATCCGTAACAAGCTCCACGTGCAGGTGTACATTCTAACAGAGTTCTGGGATGCATTACGGGAGGCGAATCCAGTCATCTTCACGCTCCTCCGTAATTGTGTGCCGTTTTATGATCGAGGTATTTTCATGCCGTGGAAGCAGCTGCTGGAGATGGGAAGAATCAAGCCCAGTGCAGAGGCAATTGACATGTTCCTCGGCTCTGGAGAACAGATGCTTAGGCGTGTCGAGTTCAAGCTCAAAGAGATTGCGATGGAGGACATATTCCTCTCTATTCTCACACCTACACAGGCAGCATTGATGTTGTACGGCCAGCCGCCGCCTGCGCCAAAGGAATGCGGTGAAGTGCTGCGTGAGATATTTGTAAAAAAAGAGAAATTGCTTGAGGAAAAGTTCGTAGAGACGTATGAACGGTCACTCAAAGTGCGCAAGGACATTGAACATGGTCTGCGCAAAGATGTCACTGGCAAAGAGATTGATGAATTGCGGGAAGATGCAGACAAATACCTTAAACGCATCAAGCGCCTTTTCACCCAGATTGAGAAGATAAAAGAAGAGGAAGCAGTGCTTCATATGTATGAGTCCACAATGACGCTCATCCGTGATCTGCTTAACGCTGAGGGAGTTGACAAGGTGCTGGCTGAAGAGGTTGTACGGAAGTTTGACAATGAACTTATCTCAACTGGAAAAATCCCTGCCAAATACTTGCGCACGCTCAACGACATTCTACAGGCAAAGAAGGACTTCGATACAAAAACTCTCGGCAAAACCCAGCTGGAAGACCTCAAGAAGGAGTACAATGAATTTGTAAAGGTTTTGGTGGAATATCTCCAGCGCAAGCGTGGACGAGAATTAGAGCGCGTCAAGCTGCGTGTGAAGCACAGCCATGGCTTTGGAGAGGTCATCTTATTGGGAAAACATGCCTTTGTCATCAAAGATGTTGATGCTGAGCAAAAGACTATGCAGAAAGCCACTCTTAATGCTGACGGTAGTTTTGGCTCGCTTGAAAAATCTAGTCTGGAGGAATACGAAGGGGCACTCTCGAAAATAGAGACCCCGCAACGAGTGTTCATCAAAGAAAAAATTTTCGAAAATCTCAAGCAGATTTTTGGGCCAGATGTGGAAGTACTGCTCAACTATTGAGCAAGATTTTACCTTCTTTTTATTTTTTCTCTCAATTCATTTATTTCTTTGTGAGTAACTTTAATCACATCTCATCTCAATAATATGTGTAACAGTACTCGAGCGTGTCAATATTTATAAAGAGACATGAATTTTTTTTTTCACATATGGATTATGAGCAATTCAAAATAAAACGATTTGGCTTTTGGGATTTGTATTTACATAAGAACCAATTTCCTTATCTGGGCAGATGTTATGCTTCGGCCATTAGGGAGGATGTGAATGTAGTGACAGATATGGCACGCGCAGAAGCAGAGGAATTATTCTCTCTTGTAATCCCCTCATGGTACAAAAGTGTCTTAGAATTGTTTGGTGAGTTCCGACCAAATATTGCAATTCTGGGAAATGAATGGCCCCATCTTCATGCTCATTTAATCCCAAGATTTCAATATCCAAAGCACTTTTACGGAATAGACTTTATTGACCCCAATCCAAAAGGTAACTATTCTCCTTATCCCAAAAGAGATATTTCCTTAGAGGTTTTAGTAAAGATAAAAGAGGATATTGAGAATAAAATTTAGACTTTTACGTCCTTCGTCTCTTTTTTATCCTCTTTTTCTCCCGTGTTTACTTTCTTTTCCAAACCGCTTTCTTTCAGACAGCTGTCCTTCTTGTTTTCTTTATGATTGTCTTCTTTACGATAATCTGTCGCATAGAAACCATTGCCATGATAGATAACATTCGGTGGAAAAAGAATACGTTTCAGTTCTCCATGGCATTGCTCACATTCTTTGAGGGAGTCGTCCTTAATGCTTTGAATCTTCTCAAAGCGGTATGTGCATTTCTGGCACTCGTATTCGTAAAATGGCATAGATGTAAGGAAACAAAAGAGATATAAAAAACTACCCCTTCTTTTCTTCTTTTCTCTCACCCATCCTTTTCACTATCTCTTCTGCACAGGTATATTCGGGCATGAAGACATGATGAGCGCCTGCTTTCTTGAGTTTCTTGACATACTCTTTGCGATGTGCACGTGCATATATGTCCAATGCGGGATTGAGTTCCTTGGCAGTCAGAATAGCAAGCACATTTTTTTCTGTCTCTGGAATTGCTGCGATAAAGCCTTTCGCATCTTTTATACCACACGATAAAAGGGTCTCCTCTTCAAGGGCATCACCATCTACTACCAATAATCCACGCTTTGTTTGCGCAGTGGCCACACCAACATCCTTATCAATGATTACATATTGCTCATTCTTTGCCATGAGCAGCTCTGCAACATGTGCTCCCACGCGGCCTGCGCCGCATATTATCCAATGATTTTTCAGCTCCTGCACGTTTTTCATAAGATTCACCCCGGTAAAATAATCCTTTAACTCCCCTTCCAGCACCAGATCGAGCGTTGTCCACAACACAAACCACATGACAAAAGAACCAAAAAGCACGAGAACAATCTGAATCATGCGTGGTGAAAATTGTGATTCACGCTCGTGCAAAAAAGTAAGTGTTTCTAATGTGTTAAGGAAACCACTCCCTACAGATTCATTCCTCGTAACAGTATAACCCATTGTACCAAAGATAAACAAAAGGAAGATCATACAAAAGAGTAAACGTATCTTGTTCTGCACATGCAGACCGTCGTTGACTTGCTGCGAATTAAGCACCCCTTTTCTTACCATAAGACTACCTAGGCATCTACAATACATAAACATTTGGAAATGTTTAAAATATCATGAGGCATTGAAGCTCTATGAATATATTTAGGGTGATAATGCTAATTGGACTCATTAGTTTTAGTGTGGATCAGCAACTTGTGTCTCTCATTTTGGCAGCTCATAACCCCTTACTAGACTCGTTCTTCCTGCTTATTACGAGAACAGAGACGAGCATAGCGGCGTTATTGATACTCTCCTTTGTCATCTATCGAAAACAGAGCATCATACCTTTATGGTGTGCATGCGGTATGTCCACTGCAGTAGTATACTTGCTAAAGGTTTTCATTATGAGACCCAGACCATTTATGATAATGGCTTTTGCTCCGCTTATTATCGAAACTACCAGTTCGTTCCCGAGCAATCATGCAGCTTTGGTCTTTACGGCACTTCCATTCCTCCCAGAGAAACGTTATTGGTTAGCTTTTGCATTGTTTGTCGCATTGAGCAGGGTGTATGTTGGTGTGCATTACCCTACTGATGTCATATTCGGCAGTCTCCTTGGCTACGGAGTCGGATGGTTTGTACATGAGAGGTGGCATCAATGGTATCACCGTTAGAAATAAGAAGGAAGATGTTCCACGTTGCTTCTGGTTTGATACTTATGGGATTATTTTTTACAGATTTGTTGACACCTAGAGTCTTGCTCATCCTTCTTATTATTGGTACTGTACTCTCATACCTCTCCAGAAGATATCAGCTTCTCGGTGTATGGTGGTGCCTGACTAATTTCGACAGGCCAGAATACCTCGCATCATTTCCGGGAAAAGGCGCATGGTTTTTTGTGCTTGGTTTTTTGCTCAGCGCTGCCCTCTTTCAAAAGGAAGTAGCTCTTGCAGCGATGAGCATCCTTGTTATTGGGGATCCTCTTTCACATCTTATAGGCTCACATTTTGGGAGCATTAAGCATCCTTTTTCCGATAAGAAATTTATTGAAGGACATATAGCGGGTGCGTTTGTTAGTAGTTACATAGCTTCCTACTTTGTTCCATGGGGGATAGCATTGTGTGGTGCTGTTGCTGGTATGTTCATGGAGGGAGTGGATATAGTCATCCATACAGATCCAGTAGATGATAATGTTGTCATCCCATTGGCAGCAGGAATTGTTATAACACTCTTGTTATGGATATAATAGTAGGGATATGATAGCTGCTTCTAACTTGTCAATGCACTAAAAGGAGAGAATTGTCACACTCTGTGATGATACACGCACAATTTCTTTAAAAAAGCACTTACTTTGTATGCTGGATATGATTGGTTTGTCCCTTGAAACAAAACTCTATAAGAATAAAAATGCTCCAACAACGTTACATGAAGCTCGTGACTATTTTGAGCGTGCATATCTGGTGAATGCAATTGAGCAGAATGTATGGTACAAGGAGAATGGTGCGCCTATTCCTCACGGTGGCATTTATATCGATCAGTTGGCGAGGAGTATGAGTACAAGCCGCAAAAATGCCTCTTATTTGATTAACCAGAAATATGAACTCAAGCCGCTTGTCGAGTATTATCATTGTGAGAGAAGCGCAAAGATACCATCAAATATTCAGGAATTGACGTCCTACAAAACAATAAACAGAATCATCAGCCAATTCGTCGCTTCGGTGCAGGATGATGTGACAAAGAGATATGGCTACTTTCTCTCCAAAGATAAAGTTGATGAAGTATCACAAACTGTTACTACAAAGTACCTTCACGATATTCTTCCCACATTGCCTAAAGCTGCAAAGATAGATTATATTACTAATTATGTGTTAGAGCAGAAACTGCCACTTACAGAAGCTAAAAAGGAATTTGAGAAACAGTGGGTTACAGAACATAAAGATAAGCCATTAAACGAAGCTGCCAATGCCTTGGGAATATCACCGCGCCATCTTCGTAGATTGACAAAATCGTTACACCATCACACAGCACAAACCGATAATGTTTAAGAGTACGTTTTCTTTATTGTCAGGATGGTGACAAAACATGAAGAACTATGAATTGATAAATGAATTGAAGAATAAGCCAATATACCAAAGAGATGAAGATAAGACACCTGTAACATACATG
This sequence comes from Candidatus Woesearchaeota archaeon, assembly GCA_023264635.1. GTDB lineage: Archaea > Nanobdellota > Nanobdellia > Woesearchaeales > JAGVYF01 > JACQSS01. The sequence goes on from JAHFLT010000005.1 coordinate 61,240, forward strand.
ATGCCTATAATTGTCATGTACGTCCCAATCACGGACTTGCCAGATAGCATGTACGGCCAGAGCTTACATAACAATGGGCTTTTTGGTGGCAAGACCCATTATCAGATTAATTATCAGATGATGGATAAAAACAACCCCTACATTACGAAAACAGCTGATGGGGAATATGTTTCCACTCTCTTCGAAGAACTTGGAAAGACGTATGCTATTCGCCAAGCAGTTCCTGCCGAGCAGAAAGAAGCCCACCGTCAAGAGGTTTAGTTTTCAGCTCTTTGGTGATGGTAACAAGCAGTTTTTTTTGCAGCATTTCTTTCTTTTTTACAAACTCTTCCCACCCCGTTTTCTCAGCAGCGACTTTCAGTAAACGCCATGCTGCAACATATCTCTTTGTTCTCAACAACAACGCATAAAGGTTGTTGTATGCCTGTACAAAACGTGGCTCGAGAGATAATGCCTTTTCAAAATGCTTTGCCGCATCCGGATATTTACCAAGTTGGGAATAGACAACACCAAGGTTAACCCACGCATTTACATCGTTATGGAGTGATATACTTTTCTCGTACGATTTTTTGGCGTCCTGAAGCTTCTCTTGCGCCATATAAACGTCTCCAATGCATGTATGGACATTTGCATACCCTTCATCAAGCGCAGCTGCTTTTTGGAAAAATGCAAGTGCAACATCTAGCTTTTTCTGCTGTATGTAAAGAACGCCAGCTTCATAACAAGGCTTTGGGTTATTTGGAGTGGCTGCCACTTGCGCAAGCACAAGCTTAAGGTACTTCTCATGTTTCTGCTGCTGTTCCTTTACAGCGCCGTAATGGTGAATGGGAATATCTGTCTTTACGATTTTTCCACCTTGCTCAAGAATGCTGTCTTCTACCAATTCGTGCACAGCGTATCTGAATCTGATGTGCGGCTTGTTCTGAAACAAACGGCATATGCGTGTTGGAAAGTACCCCGGGAAACCTTGTGTATATGGACCAGAAGCTGCAACCCATCCGTGCGTGGTTGGGATTTTAGTATAATTATATTGCATTAAGCTTACACCTTGAAAACTCGCGTTTTTGATGAGTTCGCGCACCTTGAGCAGATCTTCTGGAGCAATGCGTTCATCAGCATCCAGTACAAGTATCCAGTCTCCAGTCACTTGCTGTAGTGAGAAATTCCTTGCAGCTGAGAAATCATCTTTCCACGGAAAAGTAACTATTTTGGCATTATGTTTTTTGGCTATGTTTATGGAGTTGTCTTTGCTGCCAGTATCAACCACAATGATTTCATCCACGTATTCTTTGGCAGAACTCAAACACTCATCGAGCAAATCAGCTTCATCTCGGACAATCATGCACAAACTGAGCTTCATTTTAGAATGTCTGCCAAGTATAACTTCTTAGCCGTGCAGATTTACCATAGTTACAGGATGAACAGACTTTCTTGCGGATATGGTAACTATGTCCGCCGCATCGTCTGCAGATGATATGGCTTTTTCCCCTGCTCTTTAAACCGTGAGATGGTGTTCCTTTCATTTTATATCGTCGAAATGATAGTTATTGTATCGCCGCGCAAAAAGACAACTCCCAGTTTGCGCAGCAGCTCGTTATTCTGCCGCTCTTCTGCATCTTCAAGTACGACATTTATGTGTATGTCGAATGACCGCAATATCCCTGTGTATTGTCTGCCATTCTTCAATTCAACAATGACGCGTTTGTCACGTGATCTGCTTAATGCATCTAGTGGTCTTGATTCCATGTGAAACCCCCTTTGTAGGCGGTTGGGGTGGTATATGATTTTTAAATGTTTGTTTTTCTGTATGCAACGAGAAAAGTTGCTGGTGAGACGATGGGGATACTCTTGTATTGTTTGATATCCAGTAAGTCATTATCAAAAGAAACGAGATAATCACTCAGTGATTCATATGCGCATGCAACGATATGATCATCTGTCGAGTCACGTGCCACAACAGGTACTACCTGTGTTGGCACAATAAGAGAGCTTTTTGTTTTGATGTCTTGAACGATATCATCCAACGTTCTTCCTTGTTTTTCTAATTTGAGACGGAATGGTTGTCTTGTCATGACACGCTTACATTCATCGATAATGTAAGGTGATATTGCCCACTCAACTGAATCAGGAATGAGATATAATAGTATCTCAGAAGAATCTCCCTTCCAGAAGTACCCTGCTAAAATGACATTGGTATCCAGCGTGATTTTATACATCATTGAATAGAAAATAGTACACTATAAAAAGCATATAGTTTTATAAATGAGAGATAACCACCGAAGGGTATGCTTTCACAACATCGAGGTAAACGTAAACCAAGCGGTGGCAGGTATAGAAGCCATCTCTCAAAGAAGCTGCACAACCTAGGGAGGTTGCCGACACTCACGAAGATTGGAGTACACAAACTGAGGATACTCCGTGTCCGAGGATGTAATCAAAAAGTGCGGGTCCTTGTGGCAGAATACGCAAATGTTCTCAATCAAAAAGATAAGACATATAGGAAATCAAAAATAAAGACAGTCACAGAGAATACAGCAAACCGCCATTATGTCAGGAGAAACATAATCACGATGGGTTCTGTGGTAGAGACAGAGTTAGGAAAAGCCCGCATTACAAGCCGTCCGGGACAAGATGGGACTGTGAATGCTGTACTTCTTTGAATATGACTAGTTGTATTTTTTGCGAGATTGTAAACGGTGAAGCACCCTGTTATAAATACTAAATACGTAATCAATACCCATTCTCTCTAAATCCATTAAGAATTCTCTGTTCCAATATTTCTTCGGTAGAAGATGGTGGAATCAGAATATATTTGTTAGTATGCATTGCATCATAGGCACGCTTGTCCTGCTGGTAAATGGGCATAACATTGCCATACGGCACATATTCTACTGGCACCCAGCCATCTAGGTCAACCACGAAGTCGACGGTTCTCACTCTGCCTGGACCGAGCTTCAGTCGTACATTCTCAATGTATCTCACTTTCACGCGGGAGAAAAAATCTTCCACAACAGCTCTGCCTGCATTTTCTGAAAGAAACTGTGACTCAACAGTCTGCCAAGGAGAGTATGTGCGTCGTGTGTAAGGTTCACGATACCACACTGAGAAATTCCTATCGCTGAAAAAAAATGAATTGCCCTGACCCCCATACCCATATCTATCCCGATGCGTCCCCCAATTAAAGTCTGGAAAAAACTCAAAGAAACGATGGTGTTGATCAGAGATGTGTTCTCCGACTCTTATCCGAGTTCTGTCATGTGCTTGGGCAGAACAGAATGTGCTTACTGCGAGAATGGCACTTGCTAATGTACGTATGACCCTATTCATAGAGATTCTATTCCCTGATAGGTTATTACTCTTTTAATAGGCGTTGTATAATAGTATTGTCTTTTCCTCGTACCTTGGTTACTTACCAGCACATAACCAGGTTGAGCGTTCTGGAATAATTCATAATCAATGAACTCATCTAGGGCGTTTAACGGAATGTCACTAGATAATTCTCTAAATAATGCAGAAGGAGTAAATCTCATTGCAAGATTCTCTAAATTAACTTTTGGAAATCGTTTTAGAAAAGATTGTATATAGGTCTCATAAGTGAGTACTCCTGATTCAATAAGAGAAAAGAATTTTTTTGTTTTGATAACTCCCACATAAGGCCCAACCTCACACAATCCAAATGGAACAATTTTTAGGAGTATCTCTTCAGAATTCAACGTATACCGAGAACCACTTTCAGTTTGAAATACGGGAAAAGATTTAGTAAGATATGATTTTGTAATGCTCATTTTACAACAAAAACACCATCACCTCTTAAATCTATGGGAAATACTACTCCAAAGTAGTATCTTCAGATGATTTTCTTCCTTGTGAGGACCCAATTCACCACAAACTGCTCTGTATCGGGATTAGCGATAAAAATGTCTGTTCCATGTCCGAGCTTGTCGTAAAGTTTTATTTCCTTGTCTTTGCTCACAGACGCGTCATACAGTTTCTGCACAGTAGACGATGAGTAGGTATCTTCTTTTGATGCCACAAGTAACAACCCACCCATGTACTGATGAATAACATCATCAGTCTTTACCCCGCGATAATCCAATCCCGGAGAAAGAAGCACTATATACTTTATAGAAGCGTCCTCTACGCCCAATCGTAATGCAAGATTCGCACCAATGGACGCACCGACGATGCCTATATTGTTGGCATCAACCTTCTGTTGGAGGAGATACTGTTTTGCAGCTTTGACATCAAGAATCATTCTCACAAAATCTATATCAGTGAATTCCCGCCATATTCCACTGCTCTCTCCATGACCACGCAAATCAATTGCAATGACCGAAAGTCCTGCCTTGTTCAGTTTACGTGCAAGAGAATCATACGTATGCCTGTCTTTGTTCAGCATATGAAGGAAGATAATACCACCAGTTCTGGATATGCCGGAATAATACGATCCTGCAATGGTTTTTCCATCACTTGTAGTCAATACAACTTTTGTAGGTGATGTAATTGTTGTTGCATTGGGAGAAGATGAAACTGCACACCCTGCTAATAACAATAATAACAAAAAATAGATCATACAAACTCTACCTTTGCGAAGCTCTCGCGATAGATAAGGACAACTGTTAAGAGAATGGTGGCGATAATGAATAGATGCGTATCAAATAGCCACAACACAGCAACCACTGCATAATACAAGCATCGCATTGCATACGAGAATTGATTCATCGTGCGATTTAGCATACTGCTAAGGTAAGCCAGTCCCTCCTCTCCCTCGACTTTCTTGATGATACTCAGATCAGTCCCAGCAAGGAATGTAAATCTCGACAGCAGACGGATATGCATGAAAAGGAAATAGATTGTAAGGAAAAGCATGATATTGATAAGAGAGAGTTTATTTGTCGTAAAGTACTCGAAAAAAGTTCTCTCCCCATCGGGAACAACTTTGTTAATAATGAATCCCACCATAATAATAAGGGCAGAGGCAAGTGACGACGCAGCAACGAGAGAGTTGCGTACTGTATTAAGAACATTATCATAGCGATTCTCTTTCAGCTGCCGTCGTAGCCATTCTGCCCTGTATTGACTTATTTTTGTGCGGTATGTCTGTAATTCTTCTCTTCGCAAGGTATAATACGAGAATGCCAAATAGACCAAGAGACTAACAATATACACCAGCAGCGCAATGATATCTACATCCCTCATAGTGATTCTCACGGGAGGGGATTATTTAAAGACTATCACAAAGATTTAAAAGAATCGCGTGTTCATGTATAATAGAATAGAGATTATTAATCCACATGGCTGATCCATTACCCAAAGAGCTGTACGATGTTATTGCATGCCCTGTTTGTAAAGGAGACATAATATACACAAAGGATAAAATAAGACTCTTCTGCAAAGCATGTAAAGTTAATTATCCTATCCGAGATGGGATACCTGTGCTGCTGCCTTCTCACTGAGAACATCAAATACTCTGGCCTCTGCTCCTGTAAAGTGCTTTTTTGCTTCACTGCAGAGTGCAATTACTTTCTTCATCTCATTTCTGTAGAAAGCAATGGTTGTCAACATGGTTAGGGCCTTTTTTTCAGGGCCAACTGCAAGTATCTTTTTAGCTTCTGCTATCAGTTGTTGTTCAACACGCTCTTTTTCTTTTATAAAATGTATGTGTTTTGTATTAGCACAAGCATCATATAGCAGAGCAAGCGCCTGCAGCGGCTCATTTTGTGTAAAATGCAACTGGATGAGCGCATCGAAATAAGTTATGCTTCGTGGGTTTTTCTCCAACGCTTTGTTCCATAGTGTCCTTGCCTCTCCCACGTCATTCATCTTGAACTCTACGTACCCTAACCGAAAATATGTTTCCTCTGATTCTGCTAAAGTAAGACTTTTGGTGAAGTAGTGGCGTGCTTCAGCCAGATTACCCTGCCGAAAAGAGATTTCTCCAAGATAGTGATATGGCATCAAGTAATGCTCATCGTTTTTTATGGCTCGTTCAAAAGCCTCTTTCGCTTTATCAAATTTTCCGACATCCATGTACCCAACTCCCAATTCATAGAACGGTTTTGGATGCTGTGGATACTGTTCACAATCTTTTTTGACGAGCGTGAAATACGTATCCTGCTTGAAGGCTGCACTTGGTGTTCCACGCAATGCCCCATAGTGGTGTATAACAAATGGTGCTATGCCTAACCCTCCTTTATTCTCTTCAATTGAGAATTCTACTCCTTCATGTACCGAGAACCTGTATTTTATCTCTGGCTTGTTGCGGAAGAGACGCACAATGCGTGTCAAGACAAAACCAGGAAATCCTTTCGCCAGCTTTTGGTTTGTGATTGTCGACCATCCTGGCACACTAGATTCTTGAGAGTAATTGAAAATAGGAACGCGATAACCCCAAATTGAAGAGCTCTTAATGCATTCACGTATCGCACCATGGCTTGCTGGATCAAGTGTCTCATCAGCATCCAGTACAAGAATCCATTCCCCTTTTGCATGGTTCAATGCTTCGTTACGTGCTGCCGAGAAGTCATTATTCCACGGAAAATTGATAACAGTAGCACCACGTTGTTTTGCAATGCCAATTGTTTTATCGGTACTGCCTGTGTCAACAACTACGATGTCTTCAACGAGACCTTTGACAGATGCAAGACAGTCACCAATAAATTTTTCTTCATCTTTTGCTATTACACATAAACTCAGCATAGTCCACTGGAATCTGCTCTTATTTAAAAACCTAAAGGAAAGTTTTAATATGAGGGGCACTCACCCGTAGATTATGCAGAAAAAGGATGTCGCTGCCGGAGTGGGTATTATTGTTGTCGCAATCTTTCTCCTTATTTCGCAGACGCAAGATATGGAGACATTAGGGATACAGATAACTATAGGCATCACTGGGCTCATTGCAGGACTCTACTTCATCATTCACGGACTCTTTGTAGATCATTTGCCACGTAACTGGTAAATAAGCCTTTGCTCGCGTGAACTGAGCGTTATAATTGGACTGCTTGAGCTGTCCTCGATGATAAAATTTGCCGCGGTATGCACTTTTGTCGAGCTGTCGTAGGAGCGTACAGAATAAACATATTCTTTTTCGTCACGTACTGCATAAGTTTTCAGTAGATTAACTCCGGGGTTGTACACGATATCAGAGTCACCAAGAGCGCGACCTCTGATCACAAAGGGAAATATCCCAGCGATATCAGATATAAGTCCGGCATCGAAGAATCCTTTAGGGAGTAATGTTGTCCATACGGAAGATGTCGTTGTTATGTCAACACCCTGTAGCGCCTCAAACCGCCGTTTATCAAAAGTAAGCTCTAACAAAGCAGGTTGTGTTTCTTTCTTGCCCCGGAAATCCGGCTGCTGAACATAGACTTGAGATTGGATATGCCAGATATTTGTGTTGGTCTTATAACGATCAAAAAAATCACCAACATACTGTGTGGTACCCGGCCCAATCCAGAAGAAACGTGTATGACCATCTTCTATAAACTCACCCTGTGGAAATGCAAAAGTGAGCAGGGTTTTACCTCCGGGGCTAATAGTATAATATGCATCATGATCTATTATGCCGTTGTTAAGCCACCCATCAAGAGTAAACATGTTATTTCTGCTGTTGATGATGTTTATAGATTCCCCGAAACGGACATCATCTTGCGAAGCAATGAGATGAGGATAGTTCTGTGACGCTCCAGTGTACAAGAGTTGTCTTGTGTATGGTTGATCAGTGACAATATTCATTTTTCCTGACTCGCTACTCCAGTGGTCTGAAGAGAAGACTTTCTTTTTTGCAGCCTCGACATTCTTCTCTGCTTCTGCCCGTTGTACTGGATTTATGTCCGATTTCTTAGTGCATGACCATCCATAGAGAGCATAGTTTACCGGAGTTACTGATTTTTCTGGGCAGTTGGATAAGAAAAGGGGCATATCACGTAACCCTAAGGGAAGTTGCTTAATTTTTTTGAAAGCAGCATCGAAGATTAGCTGAATCAATTTGTCTTGAGGGGGTCTATCAATTCCTGGCTGTTTTCCCTCCTTGTTCTTTCGTATGCGTGCCACTCTGTGTGGATTCTTGTCCTTAATGTCAAACTTTTTGCTCACCAATTTATCATAATAATATAAGTAATCAAGATCTGCATTTGTTGTTTTGTCTTCTTTTGATTTGTTGCCATTAGTTTTCGATTCTTTTGCTCCCCTTTCTTCTTCTTTTTTCATCTCTTCTGTTTTTTGCCTGGCATCCTCAACATTTTTCTTATGGCGTGCATTATTCACCTCTGCTTGACGTTTTAATACCACATCTGCCGATATGGGGCAGTTCTTGTCTGGCTCTTGATCTGCTCTACATTGCGCATTAAACACCCGCTCGCTCAGACGCTTCTTCCCTTTTTCATGCATTGTCTTTGCAATACATTTAGGCGTCATGAACTCATCTTGCGGGCTTTTGCGGAGCACATCTTCGCTGGTGTCATCAAGTATCTTTTTTTTGCCCTCATCAAATGATTCGATATTCTCATCTTTCCACTGGTTTCCCTCTTCCAGAATCAGGTGTTCACACTCATGCTCACCGCTTGTACGGTCATCATGCACATACTCTATTTTGTTTTTCTTGTCCAACAGATCGTTCACTTGTGGAGTGGTCAAATCATATTGTTTATCTTTCTCAACTTCCACTGTTTTCTGGAATCTATCAAAGCAGTCATTTAACTCCTGATCATGATTCTCATCTCCTTTCTTCTGTTGCTGGTATTGTTGTTTTGCTTGTTTTCCTTTTTGCTGACATTGCTGCTCTCCGATTTGGCATTCTTGAACAGCTTGCTGACACTCCGCTTCACACTGTGGTAACCTTTCTGGTTTATCACAAGATTTATCATTATCTAAACGTTTTTTTACAGCGTCTGCTTTCTTAGCAATAGGGTGGCAACAATCATTTCCTGCATTACATTCTGGCTTTTTGCCGTTAACATTTTGTTTTGCATCATACTCAGGTATTTCTCTATGATCGCTCATACCTGGAGCAAAATCTACATGTGGTTCACCTTGTAAATCACCAAGATAGGTATGCAAACAACAGTCTTGCCCACACTCGTGCATCTTCTTCTGATGACCATCCATCTGACGGATAGGAGTATCAGGACATGTGATCTTTGCATTTTGGCATATTGTACAAGTTAGTTTACATTCATATGCCAGTGTTTTCACCGTACCCATTAATAATATAATAACAAATACAATAAACCACCTCATCACTTTATCCTCACCCCAAACTGGTACTTGTATGGTTCATTGTCAATAGTGTTGTTGAGATCAATAATACGATAGATGATGGTTTTGTCCTTTTCAGTGTAAGCAGTTATGTTATAATGTTTTTTCGTGACGTCTGTCATGAAATCCCATTGTATCAACCTGTCATCCTCTCCCGCAAATTGTGTGATTTTTCGCGCTATTGCCAGAATCTCTTTCAGCCTAACCCATACATGGCTTGTGTAATCGGGGCCTATTTTCTCAGAACGGTCTCCTTTGGTTGCATAAATGGGGTAATGCACAGAGAAAACAACCTCTGCATCAGTGAGGGTGACAATAGTGGATGGCAACTCTTCCCTGACAACGAAATAAGACACTGCCTTGAAACCATCTGTACATTTCGGCAGGTTACTATCCATATAGCGCGCGAGAATGTCTGCTTTTATTTGGTCATCGGATAACATTAGTATTTTACTTTCATAGACATAATATGGTATTTTATACAAGCGGTCGTAGATGAAATAAGGTGCTTGGAGGAATTGTGCTGTCCATGGGTCCGGCGTTACATCGCCCCCAATGAATCCAAGATAGAAAACAGCCAACCGGGCAGTTTGATCTACACAACTCTCAATAAGTTTCTGGATTGCCTCGAATCGTGGAGCTGTTTCAGTTGTAACTGCTTCGCCCTTTGTCTCAGATGTCCAGAATTTTATTCCCCCATTGAAATACAGCAGCATTACACTGAATAAGAAGAGTATTCCTAATATAAGAAAGAAACTCACCTGTCCCTTTTTCATCATCACATTATCATAAGAGGGAGGGGTATAAAAAAGTAATTATTAAAAAGAGAGTGTGGTAAGATACCTGCATGAAGCAGCTCTACCTTATAGGCACTGTCCATGGAGATCCAATGGGACTACAAACACTGTCAACACTTCTGGGTGAAATAAGGGGTTGCGACCCCTTATAATCCCCCCGCCTTCGCTCCTCGGCAAGCCCTCCTTACGTCGGGCATGCCGCATCTCGCTCGGCGGCGAAAGAAACTATAGTTTTTTGTCTATC
>JAHFLT010000038.1 GCA_023264635.1 Candidatus Woesearchaeota archaeon
ACCTGCTCAACATATGCTTGTCCTCGGATATTTGTGTCATCCTTTACCATAGTGTTTATGCTGAGCGCCGTGTCTTCCAGTAAAATGCTTCCCTGCTCGCTGGATGCATTGGCTTCCAGAATAACGGGGGTTTCTGCATCAACAATGATACGCTTGAGTGTGTCACCAGTGAATGTGTTTCCTGCATCATCCGTGGAGAGCGCAGGTACTGAAACAGATAGACTACGGAGGTGTGGTCCTTGCGCAGCCACATCCTGCCAGAAGCATGTCCAGCTGCCGCCTTTGCCAGTGCAGTTGTCTGCCCAGAGGATGCTATATTGGGAGGATAACTCGTGTGCATCTAATCCTACACGATAACGCGGCTCTCCATCTATGTAGGTAAAAGGTGAAAAACCAGAACCGCGTTCCTCGATGTCTGCACGAATAACGTTGTTTGCCAAAGAGACATAACACTTCTCATCCTTGCATCCGCTCGTTGTCAATCGTGTAAGCTTTGGCTTCTCTGTATCCAATGGGAGATCCACTGTGAGCTGTTCGCTTGCAATTCGTCCAGTAGAATCAGTAGCATTTACCTGTATTATGCTCGTCTGCTTCTCTGGCAATAAGTAGATGTTCTTCCACATGCATTGGAATCTATCTGTAGCCATACGGACACACTCCGCATTTATGCTCTTATACATTGCCTGAAATTCGGGGAGTTTGTTTAATGCAGAGAGGTCTGCTGTTGCGCTTGCAAGTTCATGCTCCTTTACGCGTACCACCACCCATGCTGCTCTCACTCCTTCTTCTCCGATGAAATGAATCGGTTGACCATCAAGCAGGAATGTCATTGTTTTTTCTATTGATGGGTCGTTGCCATCAACAAAAAAAGTAGCGCTTTCTGTTGTTGTGGCTTGAGTAAATGCATCTGTTGCTTTTGCTATGTATGTATGGCTGCCTTCCTCTTTTGCAGGGATGGAAATTATCTGGGAAACAGAACATCCAGAAACATTCTGTGACTTCCCATCAACTTCCAGTGTCTTAAGACCAACGCATTTCCCTTCACAGTCAGGTGCAAGACAGGCAATATCTTCAGCATGGACAGCAATGGTGACAATATCTTTTTCTTGCGTTATCTGCTCAATGCCTATTTTTGGCGGCTGGTTATCATACGTTAGACTCAGTTGTTTTTCATCTGCCAAGATATTTGCATCAGAATATAACTGGACACTGAATGGATACACTTTTGCTGGGTCTTCAAGACTGTTCGGGTTTGTTGAGTAAGTACATCGTGCGTAACCATCACTCACTTTTGTGCATTCTTTGAATTGCGTTGTTCTTCCTTCTGCGGCTATGCGAAGTTGGTTTGGTGTGATGTCAGTATCTCCAGATAGCTTTGCTTCTGCTTCTATGATTGTTTTGTCATTGAGTGTTCTCCTGTAGCCATTTATGTTATCTGAACCGTGTACAGTTGCTTTTCTGATTTCAGCAAAGACAAGCGCACTGTGTAAAGGTAAAGAGAGGATAAGGACAAACATCACGAGACATACCTTGCGTTGTTTTCTCGGGGTACATTGGTGTGCTGTGTTCATTTTGATTGTTTTGGTTTTCCTGTTTTTTTTTATTTTCTTGTTTTGATTGTGATGTGCTCTGATTATATGTGCTTTGATTATGATAGTTATCGTGTCAATTTTGCAAATCCAGTGAGTACTTCTGGATCAACAAATATGTCCTCATACGTTGGTGATGATGGGTAGACCACTGTGGGATAGTACAATGATATTTGCTTACGAGACCTTACATCTTCTGGAGTTATGGTGATTGTTGTATCCACAGCGAGCGGTGGTGCTGGTAAAGTTGTGACTTCTTCAGGAATGGTAAAGCATTGTTCTTGCTGTGCAATACCAAACACTCCTCCCGTCTCCACGCAGTGCTTCTTTGGAAGGAGCGTTACATTAGTATCTTGTATTGCGATGATGTGCACATCATATGTTCCAGAAGCAATGTCCACATCCTGTTTACCAGAATCCTTTGAAAATTGTGCGGCCTGTCGGAAAGCACCTTCTCCAGATCCTTGGCGGCGTTCAAAGGTGACGAGTACTGTATCCTTGTCTGTCAGTTCTGCTAAGCCACCAATGTGCCAGACAGTATCATGACTATCATGAAGCAGCTGCTTTGCTTTCATGATGATGGGAATCTTACTACCTGCAGGCATAATGACTTCATGTGATGAGCTCATGTCCAGTTGTATTGTTATTGGTTGGGAAATGGTCATCGTGTTCTGTGCAAGCACCGATAAGATACCGATTCCCACAGGGAATGGCGTTTCTAGTACTCCGTTAGTATCAGTTTCTCCAATGAGGCACGTGTCTCCTGCACTGAAGCTGATAAAAGCCCCATTGAGTGGTCTCTGTACCTCATCATGCACAGTTATAGTCGTGTTCTGCGTATTGCGAGTGAGCGGGTCACAGAGCATTCCTTCTTCTCCTTCAATGGTTTCGAGTTGTTGCATTGTGACATTCATAGGCCCATTTGCACGGACATTCCCTTCCATTGCAAAGAAGAACGAGAGTCCTTGTCCATTAAATGCCTGTTCATCATACAGCTCGATGAGGACAGGATATGAAAAGTCGTAGACAGCAGAGTACCGTTGCACAACTAATGGTATAGGCAAAATCTGTGGAGAGATTTTTTCTGGCAAGATAATACCGCCTTTGTCATTCAATGAGAGATAGATTGGCCATTCTGGGAAATACTGGAAGTGCGTCTGATAAGGAACAGCGGTGCTTATGGGCACGAGGAAGGAATCATAGACTCTGGAGATGACTGCACTGTATGGCAGCCGTTCATCAATCCTTTTGTGCAGCGCATTACTGGCAGTCCTCATCCTGAAAAGGTGTATGTGCGCACCGAGGATATTCTGCAGGTTCTCCCTAACCTCTGTTGTCAGCCAGAACAATGCCTTTGGAAAGAACAGTGTTTCTGATACTGGCGGGAGTTTTTTCCTATCAAGGCCCGTATATATTGTGACAAGCTCCATCGCCTGCATCTCCAGAAAGCGCTGCTTTGCTTCTTCTTTGACAATTGCTTGTGCAGTTTTATAGAGTTGCGGCAGTTTCACATCCTCTTTTGAATAGAATTTTGTCAATGTATGGGTTTTTCCATTTATTGTTGCATGCACCGGATAAAGTACATTCACCTGGACTGCATCTTCTGCAATAAAAACATCCACGGATGGTCTTTCCTCATTGACAGTGGCACTTGGGAAATCAGTAAATTTGCTGGTGCAGAGAGGGAGCTGTTCACTGATATAAACAGCAAGTTGGGTCTCAGCATTCTGTACACTTTCTCCTTTGTGCACAGCGGGAGTGAATTCCCTGAATGCGCATGTTTGGCAGGTATTGGAAGATGCCATATGCCACCAATACGGCACTGTCCAGCCAGAGATGACAGGCAGTGCATTTCCCTCTGTCGGCGTTTGGGGATTGTGAGAGAGCTGTGAGGAGTTGATGATACCGCCCTGCCGGGCAAGCGCTGTTATTCCTCGCTTTGCAGTCTGTTCAATGCACTTGGTGATAAAATGCTTGAGAGGAAGGACTTCAGCTGGCACCTGCTCAGAGTAAGGGGTGAAACGCTCACGGAATGGTGCTCGGTAGTAGATGAGCAGCGTCATGGTGAATAAGAGAATGATCCCTATAATAATGAAAAGTGTCACCTGTCCCTTTCTCATTGCTCATTCTGTCAGTTTTTTTCTATATAAATCTTTAGAATAAGATTTATATAATTCTGTTTGCTCAAGATACAGTTTCATCAGAGATTTGGGAGGGGGGACTATGAACAGACTGACAAAATATGGTTTACCTGCACTTGTTGCAGCAGGTTTTTTTTTTGGATACACTATCTAGATATGCTAATATAGACCTATGAACAATCTCGATAGCCTCCTAAAGAGCCTCCTCACTGAAGAAGGGAAGAGGAGAGCTATAGTAAAAGCAGTAGCTTTGGGAAAATCTGACAAGCCGGAATACATAGAAATGACAGTGCAATTCTGTAGGGAAAAGAAACTCTATGAGCTCGCAGGAGACATCCTCAGGAGAAGCAATGATCCGAGAGCTAATGGACTGTACACCATTGCAATGATGGAGTACGAGCAGCATGGCGAATTTAATTGGGCTGCACGTCTTGCTGAAAAACTGGGAGACACTGAGAGAGCTGAGGCGTATCGTACACTAGCAAAAGAACTAAACATTTATTCTCCAGTGGATTCAGTGTAACTGCCAACTGCCTCCCTCACTGAAGAAAATCCATCGCGCTCAAGCAATGTTACCAATCCTTTCTTTATCTTTTTCACTAAGCCCGGACCCTCGTAGATTAATCCGGTATACACTTGAATTAATGATGCACCGGCCTTTATTTTCTCATATGCATCTTCTGCTGAGAAAATCCCTCCTACGCCAATAATTGTTGGGTGATCAAGATGCGAATAAACATACTGAATAATCTTTGTTGCTTTTTCACGTAATGGTTTCCCGCTAAGGCCACCATCGCTATGTGTGATCGTATTCGAGAGGACATATCCATTAACCCCATAATTTTCTGCAACGCTTAAAATCCCATCCAACATCTTATACGACAATGTCGGAGAAATTTTGATGAATAATGGTTTTCCCGGTGTGATAGCAGCCAACAACTCTTCCAGCTGATCGCTGTCTTCACATGTTTTCCCATCTTTTGTGTTCGGACAGCTTATGTTGAGCGTGATGTAGTCCGCAACGGGGGAAATTTTCTGGATAGTGTAGCACATATCTTCTATTGCTTTATCTCCCATAATAGTGCTATCATTTGTCTTAGCGATGTTTATTCCCAGAGGGAATGAGAACTTTCTGCCTTGCAACCTCCCCAGCATTTCACCAGCTCCGATATTATTTAGTCCCATTTTATTGACGAGCGCTTCTTCTGCTGGTATCCTGAACAACCTCGGTCTTGGATTACCAGCAGACGGTTTTGCAGTAACAGAACCAACTTCAAGAAATCCAAAACCAAGTGCAGGCAGAAAATCAACAAGCTCTGCATTCTTGTCAAAACCAGCAGCAAGTCCTACTGGATTAGTAAAATCAATGCCACAGACATTTGTCCGCAAGCATTCATGCTCATAATGGTAAAGCCAACTAAATGGTCTGCTCCACAGTGATTTACCAAGCCAGATGGCAGCCTCGTGGGCTTTCTCAGGATCAAGCTGAAATAAAATAGGACGGATGATTTTATACATGAGGCTACTACATAAAGTGCTGTTTAAAAATCTTTTTGAATGGACACCATCTAAGAGGAATTTAATTTATACAGGAACTTTTCTTGTTCCTTCTGTATCTATTTTTGTGATGGAAACATGTGCTATCACTTGTGCCTTGGTTAGTGCATTAGTTACGGCATCGATGATAACGCTTCTCATAATCACGGAATTTGTCGGCGCAACAACAAAGAAACTAGGTCCAGAACCTGCAAATGTGCAACCCAATGCGCCAGCATCAAGCGCAGCTTTTCTGGCATCGAAGTACCATGGCATCAATTCCTTTGCACGCACGGGCTCAACAAGCTTATCTTCCAAAGAAGCACCGAACAACTTTGCGTCATTGACGATGATGGAGTAAACAAGCTGGCCAAAATAGCCAATGTTTGATGCAGCATCTTGTAACTTCACCCTCTCAGGAAGCACTGCGCGGGATTGTGCTGTCCTGACTGAATAAGGTTCATATTCATTTGTTTTCAGATTATAACGCTTGTAAGGACTGAAAATAATCAGGGACAAGTCATCTATCGTCCCTAAAGGCATTGCTTTTCCATGGTTGACAAGCACAAAACCACCGAGAAGAGCAGATGCAACATTATCAGCATGTGCATTGAAAGTAATTCCTAAACCTTCTGCCTTTGCACAGATTACGATGAGCTCATGTTTCACGTTATCAACCAATTCTTTGTGCTGCAACCGTTCATCACAGAGCAAAGCAGTGGCAAATGCACCTGCTGCGGCGCTGCTTGCGCTTGAGCCAAGACCCGAACCTGGGAGAACCTTTGGATTTTTGATAAGCTTCATTTCTATACCAGTAGAGATATTATATTTTGCAAGTGTTTCCAACGTTGCATAACTGGCGATGTTTTGTTTTGGATCTGTCGGGAGAGAGAGAGCACCGGTTATCTGGATAATATCAACACCAGGTGTATTACATTTCCGTGCAAGAACATAGTCTCCATGAGGTTCTTTTACTGCACATCCAATAACATCGAATCCAGGTCCGAGATTTGCGATGGTTGCTGGCGCATAAACTTTGATCCATGACATGTCGCAAGCTTTAGAGGAAAAGTATATTAATTTTTAGGAAATGAAAACCACTAGATTGAAAGTTATGTAGGTTATTTAGATCTGCGTAGCTTGTAATGATTGTTGTCTATAATGATTGTTGTCTAGTTTCATACTCTATTTTTATCCCTTCACATTCCCGATAGGTCTTAGTGCAACAACCTTTTTGCTGACCCCCGCTTTCTCCATTGTATCCACTACTTCTGAGATATCCTTATACGCAAAACCAGCTTCCTCTGCCAAGCCGGACATTGATGCGGATTTGACAATAATCCCCCGTTTCTCCATCTCTTTCTGCAATAAGTCTCCACGCACATTCCTCTTTGCTTTCGCACGTGACATCGTACGGCCAGCACCGTGTGCTGTACTTCCAAAAGTCATTTCCCGTGCTTTCTCCAACCCCACAAGCAGATATGATCCTGTCTCCATAGAGCCACCGATGATAACTGGCTGTCCGGTTTCCTGGTATACTTTTGGCAATTCTTTCTCCCCCGGACCAAAACATCTAGTGGCTCCTTTCCTGTGCACAACAAGCTTCTTCCATTTTCCATCAACTTTGTGCTCTTCTACTTTTGCAATGTTATGTGCAACATCATACACTTGGTGCATTTCTAATTCATCTGCAGACTTTCCGAAAACTTTTGCAAAACATTCCCTTATGCGATGCGCGATGACTTGTCTATTCGAAAAAGCCATATTAGCAGCGCAGGCCATTGCCTGATAATAGTCTTGGCCTTCATTACTGGTAAAAGGTGCGCACGCAAGTTCCCTGTCATTAACAGTTATACCATACTTGGGCATTGCTTCAGAGAATGTTTTAAGATAATCAGTCGCTACCTGATGGCCAAAACCACGTGAACCGCAGTGTAACATCACTACAATTTGGCCGTCCTGCGTGATACCGAACTTCTTTGCTATCTTTTCATCAAATATATTTCCCCCATTGGCAACTTGTACTTCAAGGTAATGGTTGCCAGAACCCAATGTACCAAGTTGGCCTATGCCGCGTGAAATAGCTTTCTCACTTATCTTATCAGCATTCGCATTCTTTATGCACCCATACTCTTCTGTCCGCTCAAGATCTTCTTCCCAACCAAGACCTTGCCCAACGCACCATTTAGGACCAGAAAGCATCACGTCTCGGAATTGTTCTTTGGTAAGCTTTACGAAACCTTTTCCTCCAACACCGCTCGGCACGCGATTATAGAGAGTGTCCACCAGCTGCTTCAATTTGGGTTGTACATCATTGAATGTGAGATTTGTCGTCAATAAACGCATCCCGCAGTTGATATCAAATCCAATTCCTCCCGGAGAAATCACTCCTTCGTTCACGTCCATCGCAGCTACTCCTCCGATGGGAAAACCATATCCCCAATGGCCATCTGGCATGCAGTAAGCGTGTTTTTGGATTCCAGGCAAGCAGGCAACATTTGTTACTTGTTCAAAAACACCTGCATCCATCGCTTGTAAAAGTTTTTCTGTTGCAAAGAGACGTGCTGGGACCTGCATTCCTTTCTTATAGCTAGCAGGAATATCCCATGTCACCTCACTGGAATGCTCAATAACAGAGAGGGCTTTGGATGGTATTTGTTTTTCTTCACGTTCTTCTTCCATTTTACACATCAAGGACTACTTGACAGGACCATGTTGACTTATTCTTCTCTATCGTGAACATGTGCAAAGTCACTGCTTTGACATCTGCACGTAAGACATGATGTTTCCTGTCCAGTGGCTCTCCTTTTAGCAAGGCAGTTAGGCGATAGGTTTTATTCTTTTCTATTTTTACTGTTATGGCAGAGAATACAAGACTATCTGCATCCTTAAGGAAGATTAGTTCTGATAAGAAATCATACAGAAGGTCTTCCAGCTTTTCCTTATCCAGCATAATTGTGTGTGACACGCGCGGTTTTACTGTCTTTGTGTCAACCATTATCTCCTCAGTAGCGAAGGCAGCGTTCCCAAACAGCTCATTGATGTCTTTACCGTATGCAACAAAGCAGACATCTGCAATAGCAACATCCTCCAGAATTTTATATCTCATTGTGTCATCGTAAGTCACTCATCTTTTAAAGATTTGCCAATGGTGCCTATGGTGTTATCCCTATGTAAATATTTTATAAATCTCTCCCCACTAAAAAGAATAAAAAAGAGAAAAAGTACCGATTCATTTTTTCATTATTGTCTCAACTATTCCCGGTAACAACTTCATTTACAATCTTTCTAACATCAGGCAGATGTACCAGCTGGTTTGCTGTGAAGTGCAGAAAATTTTTTTCTTTGTAGTCATTGTCAAGCGGGTCTGGCACTGAGAGCAAATAATCTTTCTCAACAATGTATCTGACCCCCCATCCGACCCATCTTTTTCTAATGATATGTTTTTGTTCAAATAACTCAAGCGCTTTTTCCAGTGCAGGCGCTGTGTCTGAGAGGTTCTTGTTGAGAGCATACTTGCCTCGTAATGCTTTTACAGTGGTTTCCATATCCTCACATAGCTGTTCTGCATCATGAACCCGTTTCTTCTTCGTATAGCTCTGCAAAAAATATTGTGCGAGCAGCTGGTTGATATTTATCACAGAAAGATTGCCTATTTCTTTCATAATGGTATTCGTGATAATCCGACGCATACCAGCCTCATCTTGCCCTTCTTGCTTTAAGGAGTTAACAGAGATAGGTTTACCATAATTAATGTCAATTTCAGCATGATAATATTCTTTTGCTTCAACCAGAGT
>JAHFLT010000006.1:0-56507 GCA_023264635.1 Candidatus Woesearchaeota archaeon
TTCATAAGAGCCTATTTTTAATGATTTAATGATTAGTATGTAGTAACAAAAAAGAAAGTTTTATGTCGAAAAGAGGTTGTATCTAAAGTGGTTCGCAAAGAAGTGAAAACGCTTCTTGCGCCCAAATGCGCATTGCGCACTTGGGATTTGAGCACAAAGAACTGCAAAGCATTTCTTGTGCAAAAAAACCTTTGATTTTTGCACAAGGAGCTCTGAACGCCTTTGTGCAAAAAATCATTTGTGATTTCTTTGCAGCTGAAGTAGCAAATGACACAATTATCTCCTATAAAAAAATTCATTTGCTACTAAGAGCGGACAACAATTTATTCGTTTTATCCTTGTCCACGATTAAGCATTTGCTGAGGAACTTTTCAATGACGCCTTCCATCCACTAGTTATAAAAACTAGTGGTATATTTCTGACAGAGAAGATATATCGGTTTGCTAGCATGATAAAATTAGGTTAGAAGAGTAAAATGGCACAACAACTATCCCCTGAAGAAATGCAAGAGAAGCTCGCGTCCATGAGCCCGGAGGAAATAAAAGAACTGCAGAAACGGCAGTGTCCATTCTGCCAAATTATTGCAGGCAAGATTCCTGCCAAGAAAATATATGAGGACGATAAAGTTATTGCGCTACTTGACATAAATCCAGCAGTTTCAGGTCATACCCTACTAATGCCAAAAGAGCACTATACCATCATGCCGTTTGTGCCAGACGATGTTTTGGTACACCTTGCAAAAATATCCAAAGCATTATCAAAAGCATTTCTTAGGTGTCTCTTCGCCAAAGGAACAACTATTTTCATCGCCAACGGCGCAGCAGCTGGACAGCAAGTGCAGCATTTTCTCATTCATTTAGTCCCACGTGAAGAAGGTGATGGCCTAGATGTGTTCACACTCCCAGAGACACAACATTCTCCGGAAATGGAACGTGCATTTTCTGCGTTATCACAGCAGTTCTATGCAGCTATGCGCGATTACTGCAATAAGTATCCTTCTGGAAAAACGCTCCCACCTCAAGAAAAAATATCTGAAGACCAACTCAGTAAACTGGTTGAACAGAATCCACAACTCAGGGAGCTTATTCTCAAACAACCAGCTCAATTTAAACAGCTTGCAACAACGCATCCCCAACTGAAGCCACTTTTTAGTGGAGTAGACATTGATGCTTTTATTGCGAATTATGTCCCAGCTCTTTCTAAAGAAGTGGAAAAAGACAAAGAAGAGGACAAAAATAACGGGCCAGAGAAAGTTGATCTTGACCAGATATCTTCACTCATCAACAAAGAGCATCCGTTACCAACGCAGATAGGAGAAGCAGAGGCGAAAACACCTGAAACAAAAGAAAAACCAGCAGAAAAAAAGGCACCGTTAAAGAAAAAGAGTGACGATGTTGATCTGGACAAAGTCCTGGACCTTCTTGGAGGGAATGCATAATGGCATGCGATTATTGCGACCTCCTGCCCAGAGCGCTGTATGAAGATGCGATTGCTGCTGTTATCATACCAAAAAAACCAGCAACACCGGGGCACCTTATTGTTGTCCCTAAGGGACACCACACCATTCTTGAAGAAGCTCCGGATAACGTCATAGAGCACTGCATGTTGGTTGCCAACAAAACGTCTATCGTCTTATTCGAAGCATTTGGGGGGGGTGGCACGAACATTATCGTGCAGAATGGAATAGCATCTGGTCAGTCAGTTCCCCATTTTAGCATCAATGTGCTGCCAAGGAAGGATGGGGATGGTCTTTCATTCAAATGGCAGCCGGGGAAGCTGGAAGAACAGAAGATGAATGAGGTTCATGTTACTCTAAAAGAGGAATGTGATTACATCGGTCAGCCAGGTGAAGAGAAAAAACCTGAAATGAAAAAGGAAGAGAAAAAAATTGATTACTCTGAAGAAAATTATCTTATTCGGCAACTAAGGAGGTTGCCGTAAAAATGGAGAAGCGTTCGAAAAGTCTGTAAAGAATTACTACATCACTTCCGGCGCTTCTATCCCCAAGAGTGCAAGACCGTTTTTCTGAACTTGTTTGACACACATCACTAATGCAATCCGTGCAAGCCGCAATTCTTCGTCTCCCACATCGAGCACCGGACATTCATGATAAAACGAACTGAATGCATGCGTCAGTTCTATGAGGTAATGTGCGATAATGCTCGGCTTGTACTGCATCGCAGCTGCAGTGACTTTATCAGGATAAATTGCTAACAGCTTGGCTACTGCAACCTCTTCAGGAGCATGCAGTTTTGAGAGTGATGCAACCATTTTCTTCCCATTAGTTCTGCCAATTTTGCGTAAAATGGATGCAGCCCGCGCATGTGCATATTGCACATAAGGTCCCGTTTCACCATCAAAAGATATTGATTCTTTTGGATCAAAAACCATATCCTTTAATGGGTCTGTCTTTAATAGGTGAAATTTTAGTGCGCCAATACCAATGATACGTGCACGCTCCATGAGTTCTTCGTGTGTAATATCCTTCCAACGGATCATTATCTCATGTTGTGCAAGAGAGATCATGTCATCGATTAGTTCATCAGCATCTACGACGTTTCCTTCACGGGACTTCATCTTGCCTTCTGGAAGAAGAACCATGCCATAACTAATATGATGCAGACTCTCAGCCCTTGGAAACTTTATGATTTCCAGAATCTTAAAAAGCTGCTGGAAATGCATATTCTGTTCGGAAGCAACGACATAGAGGGATTCATCGTATTTCCACTCTTTGTGTTTCAGGATTGCGAGATAGATGTCCTGCGTCATGTAGACACTTGTGCCATCGCTGCGCAAGAGCACTTTGTTTGGTAATCCAAACTGCTCCAGTTTTACGAGGACAGCTCCTGTCTCATCTTTCTCAAACAGTCCTTGTTTCAATCCCTCAAACACCACTTTTTTGCCTTTGAAATAGAACTTGCTTTCGTAATAATGTTTTCTGAACTCTATCCCTAGCCGGCGTATGGTTTGCATAAACCCTTCTTCAGCCCAGGAATTCATCTTGCGCCACAAGTCGACAATTTCCTTTTCACCCTTTTCCCATGCTATTAGCATCTGTTGCGCTTCCTCTTCCAACTCTGGATGCGTCTTGCTTTTTTCATTGAAGAGAACATAATAATTGCCCACAAAGTGATCTGACTTGATGTCTGGCGCTTTATTGTTGCCAAAATGCTTGTATGCAACCATGGACTTACAGATATGTATTCCTCTGTCATTCATCAGATTGACTTGAACTACCTTGTGCCCAAGAGCTTCACACAGTCTGCTGATGGAATAGCCGAGAGAAACATTCCTGAGATGCCCAAGATGCAGTGGCTTGTTTGTATTGGGAGACAAATATTCGGACACTACCTTTTTTCCGGTTTTTGGATGTGTGCCATAGTCTTCCTTTGCAGTGAGAATGCTATTCAATGTATAGGTGAGCAGCAATGTAGTGTCTACAAAAAAGTTGACATAAGGTCCCACTGCTTTTATCTGGGAAACCCCAGCTATCTTTCCTACTTCCTGTGCAAGTGCAGTTGCTATTATAGAGGGTGATTGTTTGCGGAGCTTTGCCAACGAAAAGCAGGGAAAGGCATAATCACCCATCCCTTCCGGAGGAACCTCAAGGATAAATTCTCGCAGTCCTGTCTTTTCTGACAGTACACGTTTAATATTCAATTGTATGTCCATGCTCATGTCCATCTACAGTGATATCTTTAATGTTTCCATTGCTGTTTCCCCTTTCCAAGAATGGTCGCAGTGCATTTGCGCTTTTCAACAGGCTGTACTTCGAGGAAGGATATTTCTCCTCAAGCGCGTCAAGAACATCAAAAACAGGATCATGTGCAATTGATGGATATGACAATTTCCGTATCTCGGTATATTTATTAAGCTCACGCTCTGTTACTGACATGAAGAGCTTGATAATTCTTTTGTCTTCGCACACTGATTTTCCCTGAAAGAAATTACCCAGAAATGTGCCTATCTCACGATCCATTGTCCATGGCAGTACTACCCTCGCATGGATATGCAGACGCTGGGCAGCAGCCAATTCTTTTTCTGTTTTGAAGAGAGAGAGAGTAATAGGAAGGTCATGAAGTATCGCTTTTAACACAGACATACACAACTCTCCCAAAATAAGAAGATGCTCATTTTTTTCCACGGGAGTTTCTGTACGAATATATTTTCTAATTCTCTTTTCAATGACATCACAAAAACAGGTGTCACAATACCACTCCATTATCTTAAATGATGCTTCCCTTTTGCATTTTATACAGGTGTTTACGCAGGTGTTCATTGCCAGTCTATTTTGCCTTTACTTTAAAATCTTTTTCATTAACTATTTTTGGGTAGTATCAAAAACAAACATTTAAATATATGTTACCTTTACCGAAGAGTAACAACTATCACCTCTTTTTCCCCTCGGGCATTCCACAAGGGATACTCTTGGGGTTTTATAATACTACTCGCAAGTAGCATTAAAAACGGAAGTTATTTATAGAAGTTCTTGTTTGCGCCCACTATCACCTCTTTTTTCCCCAGGTCGTTCCAGCAATGGAACGGCCCAGGGGTTTATAATTACCTATCAGGGATTACTATCAAGGGTTATAATTGCTTATTATAATCACTTATTTATGATAATCACTTATTTATTTATTATAACCACGTAGTAATCACTTGTTATTGCCTTTGGGACTTTTGCGCAATAGTTTTCTGTACACTACAGCAAAGATCACACCCCAAACAAATCCTCCGGCAAAGAAGAGTATTTCGTTTGTATATGAACGGATTGATAGCATTAAGAAGCCTGCCGGTGTAGCATTTTTCTTCTCTTGGAAGTAAAGTTTGAGATCGCTCATCTCTAATGCGTATTCTGAGAATAACAATGCAGAATAGATGTCATGATCCTGTAGTGCGGAAGCATATTCCCAATAACTATAGCCTACTATGGGAAAGAATCCTTTCTCCTGTGTCCGTGCAATAGTATCTTTTACGAGCACTAGCTTTTTTTCGACATATTCTTTCAGAAAGTCGTCACTGATGCCGATTGTATTGAGAACAACATCTGCTTCAGCTTTTGCTTTTGCTGCCTTATGCAAACATAGCAGGTATTTCTCTTTCTGGTAATTCTCCTGTGCACTTCTTAGCGTCTCATCAGCAGTTCCTGCTGCTGGGAATATTGTTTTAACATACTGTACACGTTCCTGTGCCTCTGCAAATTTTCGCTGACATGCTTCTTTAGTTGCACTTCTGTCAACATTGAACTGCTTTCCCGGCAGACCAAAGAAATGCGTCCATGCCTTTACACTCTGGAAACGTTCAACAGTATATGCTAACTGTTCAATGGCACTTGCATTTGTAGCCATTATTTTCTGTGTAAGCTCTAGTGCACTAATAGTCTCGTCAAGTCTCTCATTAACAATAATATTTGTCTGCATATCAGTTAATGTCTCCAAAGGTATCTGTGCAGTCTCTTTTTGCATATCCTCAACATCATTTTTAATGCGCTGAAGATTGTTTATGATATCCTGTTTGGACAAATTCTGCAAAAGTATGTTTTGCGCCTGTAATTTTGCATTTGCTGCAAAGCAGTAACTGGCTTGTGAATAAGAGTCATGATGTTCTTGTGCTTTCTCAGAACGCTCAACAAGCTCCTGCGCTATTCTGGTATATGTGGAGTTAACACCTGGCATCAACCGCTGAATCACCCGCCTTCGTTCACAGAGTATTGATGCCACTTCTTCCATTACTGATTGATAAGCACTTTCTTTCGTGATGGTTTTATTGTTTTCATAAAGGTACTTACCGGTAAATTCAAAAAGCGCAGCATTCAGGTCAGTCACTTCAGTCACCGTAACATTTTGTTTTTTGCCATATTCAAAGAGGTCAACCGTTTTGTTGAGGAACTTAGTCAAAGTGATGTTCATTGTTTTGTTGGCAGCAGTAATATTTGTGGTTATTGCACTTGGAATGTATTGTTTGTAATTTCGTGTGCCTTTGGAAATGAGCACTTTTTTAATGCCTGCCTTTGCAGCAGCATCCATCTTTTCAGGAATGCCAGAAACAGGACCTATCAAACCCCCTGAATTAATTGTACCAGTTATCGCAACCTCCTCATTAATTGGCAGGTTTTGCAGTGCAGCCGCTGTGAGTATTGCAAGCGCAGCGCCAGCGCTTGGCCCACCGACTATGGCGCTGTCAGCTTTAATGGTATAGATGAAATTCAGTCCGGAGCAATCCTTGTTGCTTAGTTCGCATGCGACATCTTTTGCAAAACGGGTGGATATCTGGGTATCAAGCCGCGTTAGCGGAAATGTCTCGATGAACACCCTGTTTTGACCAGGAACTATATCCAGATATAGGTCAGCAATGCTGCCCGTGAGGTTTCCTTCTGTTTCTGTAACAGCGAGAAGTTGCATGTGACGTGTTTCCGCATACACGGGGAAAACAAGGATAAGAAAAATAAGTAATATTATCAGCTGCTTCATATTCGCAAAAAATCCCAGCTATTTATATCATTTGTGGCTGCTCTGTAACTAAAACTTTAAAAAAGCATACCAAATTCTCCCTCTTATGAAGATCTATGTTGCAATGTATGACTATCCTGTGCAGACAGGAGGCGGTGGCATAAGCACTGCCACATCTGTAGCTGCCTTGCAGACAAAGCATGATGTGAAAGTATTTTACAACTACGATGCACTCAAAGTCGCACTAGGTCTGGAGAAACCAGATATGGTCCATCATATGAATGTCCGTGGGCTTGTATCAATTGCACGTATGTGTCGTGAACATAACGTAACCTGTATCACGACCCTGAACAATGAAATTACCTGCATTAATGGGACACATATGTGGTTTGATAAAACACGTGACACCAATAAGTTTGCTAGAGAATGCAGAAGATGCAGCTTTTTAAGAGCGACGTATTGCAATTTTTTTGACTGGAGATTTCCTCTCTGGAGGAGGCTCCGCAATGCAGCAACTGTTATTTATCGTTATTTCTTAAACCACAAACGAGGTCTTGAAGAGCTAAAGAGAATTCCTGCAGTCGTAGTCATTGGTGAATGCGATAGAAAATTACTGCACGAATTCGGAGTTTCCCGGAAGATATATGTGATACCTCAGCCGATACAGGATGATTTCTTTCTGCAGCGATTACCTGGTAAGAATATATCTGGAAAAAAGGTTTTCCTCTTGCCAAAGGGGGCAACCTACAGCAGAGGATCCCATGTTATCCTGGAAGCGTTCTCAAAGATTCAACGCAATGATATCCAGGTGATAGCTATTAACAACAAAGATGGCAATCAAAAGGAATTACAGGAGTTGAAAGAATATTTTTCTCATCCAAACATAAAGCTAATAGACCAGTTACCACCGGAAAAAATGGCTGAATTGTACACTGCTTCCTATGTGACTATTTTTTCTGATCTGACATATAGCCCATTTGGTCGCACATGGGCAGAAAGCTGTGCCAGGGGGACTCCTGTAATGGCATTTCGCGGTCGCGGTGCTGCTGAGGATTATCTTATCCACAAAGAGACTGGTTATTTCATGCAGGAAAGCATACAAGGCATAATAGATGCCATCAATGAATTGTGTGATGATACTGTGCTCTATGCAAAAATCCGCGCCAACAGTTTTGCATACGTCAACAAAAACCTCAAAGCATCTCACTGGCTTAGCAAAATAGAACAAGTTTATGGAGATGTTTTTTCAGGGAATTCATATTAAAATTGATGGCAGCATTTATTCTCTATTCTAGCATTCTATGTCCTTTATGACTTCAAATGCCTCTGCATATTTTTTCTGTATCTGGAATCCCCTGTATTGCGCTCGCCCTTTGACGCCATAGAGCCACCATTCGCCATATTTGCTTTTCTGTGATATATGGGCCTCAAGGCTTCTTGTCTTCTCTTCGATGAAATCACTGATGTCAATGTATTTCTGCGCCCTGAAAGAAAATGGTGTGATTCCGCCGGGGATGGTTTGTTCATACATATAGACGCTGCACGTATTTTTTCTTGTAGCTGCAATGGTCGCATTGGAGACTACTTGATGGTCATTATGTGAATCATGAATCCAGTGGGTGAATATTATCTGTGGATCAAATTCGGAGATTATCTCATCTAAAGCAGTGGTCATCTTTCTGTCAAACCTCATCTCTTCGGGATTAATCCTAAGACATTGATGCTGTGCACCCAAGATGGCTGCAGCTGCATCAGCTTCCTGCAACCGCGCTTCGCTTTTATCAGGGAGAGTGCATGTTACTATTCTGACTGTATGTCCCTGCCGTGCATACTTGGCAATGGTTCCACCCATACCGACTTCAGCATCATCCGGATGCGCTCCAAAGACGAGTATTCTCTTCATTACAGTATTCCTGAGTGCATTATTCATAATTGCATTATCTCCTTGATTTTTTCTCCAATATTGAATATGGCATCGATTGCTGCGAGATGTGAAATGAATCCCTGCCCAAGTTGGTTGTATGTTGGATGCTCAAAATGGTGGTATTCTAATCCTATGCCGAGACGGGTGAATGGCGTTTCATTTAAATATTTTTTCGAACTTGCCCCTGCAAGATAAGATGTCGCCCCTACTTTTTGTAGAATTTCTATCAGCGCATCAGTGCTCCTAAGAGAAGTATCTATAGGCAAGGCGCTGCTGCAGATGATTTTCCCATCCCAACCCATGATTCTTAGTATTTCACGAATGAGGGGTATCGTAATAGCAGTCAGCGAATCATGTTCCTGTTCAAATATTTTCTTAAAACCCGCACTATAACTAGAGAAATATGGTGCCTTATGGTATGCCATCTCGATTGTTTGCCAGTGTTTTAACCTCCAAGAGGTCACATTGTTGATTTTTACATCTTTGAATGGCTTGAACCACGACTCCGTTAGGAGAGGAACTGTCAGGAGAACCTTCTGTCCATTGGCTTTGATATAGTTTCGGTGGTCGAATCTTTCTTTTACTATTTGAGCAGTATCATAAATCACAAAACAATCACACTTTGTAATTTTATTGAAAAAACCAAGGTACGGGAGATAGTTTGGTTGATGGATTGTGACTTTCATATGCTTTCCTTGACTGCATTGATGACGATGTCCTGCTCCTCTATCTTCATTTCCACAAATGTAGGTAGTGCCACAAGGCATTTGCAGACAGCTTCAGTGTTTGGATACATTCCCCTAGTGTATCCAAATTTTTTCTGGTAAACCGGCTGCAGATGAATGGGTGGATTATAGACTTCACCGCACGCTATACCTTTGCCTTCCATGCGTGCTATAAATTCCTCTTTTTTGCACTCCGGAGCAAGCATGACCTGATACTTGTAGTACGCTGAACGCCCATGAGGTAAGATAAGCCTAATTGCATGGTGATTCACAAATGCTTTATTGTAACGGTCAGCAATCGCATTGCGCTTACGAACCCATTCTTCCAGATGCTTGAGCTGGTATTTCCCAAGGACTGCAGCCATCTCAGTAAGTGGCCAACCACCCCCGAGGTTCTGGCAATCCATCAGGTTCTTTCCTTGTCCATGGTGCCTAGTACTCAGCAGGTAGTTTTCTATCTCCTTATTGTTAGTAGTCACCATTCCACCAGTTCCACTTGTCATTACTTTAGTGGGATAGAAACTGAATACCCCAACATCACACATATTTCCGGCTTTTACCCCGTTGTACTCAGAGCCGTGTGCATGACTGCAGTCCTCAATCAGGAACAAATTATTCTTTTTGCAGAACGCCTTTATCTCTTCAATTTCAGGATTGATATGCCCTGTGATGTGCACGAGAACAACACCGCGAGTCCTTGGTGTAATTTTTTCTTTTAGGGATTGTAAAGAGGGTAAGAACGAGTCTGGTGCTGTATCACAAAACACGGGTTTGCCGCCAGCCCAGATAACAGCATTCGCTACAGTGATAAAATTAAGTGCTGGCATAACAACCTCTTTATTGGCAACATCAAAAAATTGGTACAGTAACTGTAGCGCCGTGCCCGCAGATCCCACACCAACTGCTACATCTGTCCCAATGTATTTCTTGAATTGTGTTTCAAACTCCTGCAGATGGGGACCTAAGATAAGTTTTCGAGAAATAAGAATGGATTTTATATCTTCGAGTATTGGTTGTATATCTTCGATAGGAATTGTTGGCTTAACGTTTGGTATCATATCCTTTAGTGTCATGTTTCAATAGCTCTATTATTCCTTCCTGTAAACTTATAGAGGGGGTCCACTGTAGCAACTCATGTGCTTTGTGGACATCCATCCATCGTGTCGCATAGGTTGGTTTTTCTTCAACAACAATATCAATGGGAAACCCAACATTCTTTTTTATAATCTCCACAACGTCAAGAAGGCTTGTTGCATGACCGCTACCTATATTGATAGTTTGGTTGATTGCTGCTGTATTCCCAATAGTCTTCCCAATGGCATGCGCAATGTCATTGACGTGAACAAAATCCATTTGCAATGTCGAGCTGGACAGCATGATTTTCCTTGTTTCTTTTGCTTTCTTGCAGACATTGTTGATAAACCCGCCTTTTTCCTGATTTTTTCCTGTGCCGAAACCGTAGGCGTTTGCAAACCTTAGAATTGTGTAGGGCACTAACTTCACGATTTCTTCACAGCATATTTTTAGCATGCCATAGGTATCATCTGGCATTGGGATATAGTCCTCATAAAGTGGATTCTGGCCCACTGTATTCGT
Organism: Candidatus Woesearchaeota archaeon; assembly: GCA_023264635.1. Taxonomy (GTDB): domain Archaea; phylum Nanobdellota; class Nanobdellia; order Woesearchaeales; family JAGVYF01; genus JACQSS01. The sequence goes on from JAHFLT010000006.1 coordinate 10,695, forward strand.
TGTATAGGCTGCTATACTTGATGAGAAGATAAATTGTTTCACCTTACATTGCCATGCGGCCGAGACAAGACGGGATGTCAGCAAGATATTATTGTCAATAGCTTCTTTGGGGTGTGTTTCACATTCCTTATGTCCTCCGCCACCTGCAAGATGGATAACCACCGTACAGTCTTTCATCAGTTTGGTGAGTATATCAACAGGCGGCACGTGTGTTTCTCTCGCATAGCAGACGACATTATACCGTCTATCGAGGCGTTCTTTCACAACGCTGCCTATAAATCCATTCCCTCCAGTAAGAAGAATGTTCATAAGGCAAGGAGTCAAAATACGATTTAAATATATTTCCGTTATGTTTATATAACATATAACCACCCCTTGGTGGTATGCTATTAACGAAAAGACTAAAGATTCTCCGTGCGAAGGGAATCAGATATGGTATCAAGCGTACTATGAGCAAGCTGATGCCCTATTTCCTCTTATCCCACCGAAAGCTAGTCATGCTGCCAACAGAGATTATGATAGAACCAACAGCAGCATGTAATCTGAAATGCCCGCTTTGCAGTAATCCAACGCTAACAAGAACAAAGGGAATTATGACACTGGAGATGTTTGATACAATTCTTCATAATCTTGATGCCCCCATCAAAGAAGCAACTATTGGGTTAACGGGAGAACCTCTTGTGAACCCGCACACGTTCAAATTTATCAAAAAATTAAACTCTCGGGGTATCAAATGCAGCATGCCCACTAATGGTGTGCTTTTTGATCGTTTCTCTATGGATGAGATTTTTGATTCTGGTCTTCACCACACCAATATAGCTATCGATGGTGCGACCGAGGAGACATATCTCAAATACAGGATTGGTGGTGATTTTAACCGGCTTGTCAAGAATCTCAAAACCCTCTGTGATGAGAAGCGACGACGCAAAGCAGAATATCCCATTATCACGATGCAATTTCTGGTCATGAAGACAAATGAACATGAAATAGGTGCCATTAAGAAACTAGCTGAGGAGATAAAACCAGACAGGTTGCATCTTAAAAGCGCGGCTTTATGGACTTCTTTAACACATAAGGACAGAAAAGATCTTGCGAAAGACTGGCTTCCCTCACAGGGGGAATTCAGCCGGTATGATGGTGATTTACTGATAACTGAACCGGTAGCTGTTTGCCCATTTGCATATGATAATTCAGTGATTCTCTGGAATGGGGACATAGCATTATGTTGCTACGATTTTGATGGAAAATACATATTCGGAAATCTCCTTAAGGAAAAATTTTCAGACGTTTATCATAAAGAGAAGTACTACCAAATCAGAAGAAAAGTATTGGATCAAACTCTCGATATCTGCCGTGAATGTGATATTACCAGCGCAACAAAGACGGGAAAATACATCTACTTTAACAAAAAGTTGGAAAAAGAATCAGCTGTATGAAGCAGTATAACCAATTGTGTGAAATTCTGGCATTTGAATTACGACACATTCTTATTATCCTAAATTGTTATCCTGAAAAATAGCTTGTACTTTGGAGAGCAATTTCCGAAGTATTTCCTTATCCTTCTGTTCTAAGCTCTTGAGCGCGAGAGCAACAAGTGCATAAACAACAGAAACAATGACTGCTCCGGCAAACAGTGTCAAGGTATTCACTATTTTCGGCAAAAGTAAATAACCAATACTTGAAGCGACCAGTGCAGCAATTATTCCTTTCAAGAACTGTACTTGTATACTCATTATCCCAAGAAGATAGTAAACATGAGTTATAGCCAGCATCCCATACAATGCAAAACTTATAGCAGTAGCTATGGCGCCTCCCATCATTCCATATGTCGGTATAAGCAACATGTTCAAACTGAGATTAACAACAGCAGATATCGCTGTATAAAGAAGGAGGAGTTTTGGTCTCTTGATGGCTTTAAGTGTTTCAACTGCTGGCACAGCCGTTTGCAGCACAAGATGGCTACAGGCAACAAGTACTAAGGCAATCGCACCTTGACCATATTCCTGCCCAAATATTATTGAAAGGAGCGGTTCTGCAAAAAGGACCATTGCCACAAAAATCGGCAAATTCAGAAAGAATATCCATTTTGAAGCAGAAAGATAAGTTATTCTAAACTCGTCAAGTTTCTTCAGCGTGTATAGTTCTGTCATTACTGGCAACAGCAATGAGTTTATTCCTCCAGGGATAATGGAAAGTAGCGTTGCCGTGGGGAGCGCAGCATTGTATATGCCAACTTCTGCAGAAGAACGGTAGTGTCCAAGAACTAAGATTGCGCTCCACACTAATACTTGTGTAAGCAATGTACTAAAGAGCAATGGGGTTGAGTAACGCAGTAGCACCATTTTTGATTCAGGTGGAGCAACGTGCCATGGGATGTATTTGTTGTAAAGATAGATACTTACACCGAAGGTGATGATTATTCCGAGACACGTTGCATAAATAGCTCCCAGCGCCTTGAATCCTATGGCCACTAAGAGAAAAGTTGCTGCTAGCTTAATCACATTCTCTCCAATATTGCGTGAAAAGACGTCAAAATAACTTTCCTGAGTCCATGCGCGTATTGCGCCCATTATTATATCTCGTGAAGTATACAACGGTATCATCAGAGCCAGTAGCTGAAAGAGTGGCGTTAGCTCTTCAACATGATAAACTAAAGTAGCTAATGGTCTGGCAATCACAAAAAAAAGCACACCTAATAAGAGAGACACTATCGCTGTAATTTTCAATGATCCGGTGATAGCCCCCTTTACTCGGCCATAATCTCCTTGAGATTTATACTCAGCAACATAGCGTACCACACCTATATCAAGGCCGAGAACAGCAAAAACAGAAAAGATGCCAAAAACAGCGAGCGCTATTGAAAGTAAGCCGTATTCTGCTGGGCCAATGCGGGCTACAATAACCCGATAAGCGTAGCTCAGGAGCTTGCTTGCTGCCATCCCAAAAAAAACAAAGCCTGCACCTCTTGCTACAGTACTTAATGATTTCATAGGGAGAGATTCATTTACCAGGATATATAAAACGTACTATAAAAAGGACTATGAAATGTGCTGGCAATCCCGCCAATGTCTAATCCTGTTAATCCTGCCAATGTCCTTATACCATGATGCCATTGAAAAGGTCGAAGTGACCATTATTCACGCGAGCATTTGTTTTGTCCAAAGCGAGCAAAAAGAAGATTCCAGGGGGAATTTTTACTATTATGAGTACTATAGGATGCGAGTCCGATAGCACTGAAGCATTAGCTGAAGGACTTTTCAATGGAGCCTATACCATTGACCTTAATCTTTTTATGTTTTTGATGTAATCCCAACATGTCCCTGCTATTTTTACCTTTGACTGCCTTGTCCCATCATCTCTCCACAGCACGGGTATTTCGCAAAGCATATATCCTTTTCTTTCTGCGAGGACCAATAGTTCTGTATCAAAAAACCAGTTATTGTCTTCTATTAAGGGAATAAGTTCATGAGCAGCTTTTCTGGTTATGCCTTTGAAACCGCATTGTGCATCCGAAAACGTTGTTCTCAGAAAAAGTTTTACAAGAAGATTATAACCTCGTGAAAGTATTTCTCTCTCAAATGTCCGTTGCACAGTAGAATTTTTACTTAGCCTGCTGCCGTAGACAACATCGCAACCATTCTTGAACGCTTCAAGCATCTTCGACAGTGCAGTGAGTTCAGTCGAAAGATCAATATCCATATAACACATGACGTCCGCTGTACTTTCCAGCCATGCTTTCCGCAATGCCCGTCCCCGACCCTTCTGGTCAAGATGTATCCATGTGACATGATGAGATTTTAGTGCAAGTTGCTTTGCTACAGCAAGAGTATTATCTGTGGATGCATTGTCTGCAATAACAATTTCATAGTCAGAGATAGTGTTTGCTACGAGAAATGCTCTCAGAGTCTCGAGGCTTTTGCTTAGCATGCTCTCTTCATTATAGACCGGTAGAACGATGTCGATAGATGTCATAGTACTTCGCGAGGGTTTTCCCTTTGGCAACAGAATCACTGATGCTCCTTTCAGGATAGCTGTTGAACATGCCAGCTATAAAAAGGTTAGTATATGGTGTGACATAAGGAAGAAGTATTTTTTTGATACCTTTTTTGTAGAAGAGGCCTGCATTTCTGATTCTTCCCACTCGTTTCCAGAGCACGTCGCTGTCTTGCATATAAGGAAACAACTTTTTCAGGTTAGTAAAATACTGTGCAAAGACACTCTCTTCGCTCATCGTAAGTAAAGGAGAATTGACATCAACATAGCTGCCAAGATAGACGATATGCTGATTTCCATAGTCTCGTTGATTCATGAAGTTACAATGGTCAACAACCGCTCCAAAGACTGATGGCTCAAGGATATTAGTCCAGTAATATGGTCCGATTGGGCGTTTTAGCCCAAGCATGATGCAGATTGCAGGTTGGTATTCATGCTGTGAAATTCTATGCTTATATTCTTCTGGAAATTCTATTACTGAAGAGAGGATATGCGGTGGTATGGTTGATAGGACAACTGGTGCATCGTACCATTTCTTATTTATGCGCACACGTATTATCTTCCCTTTTTCTGTTTCTATCTTGTCAGCAGAACTCCCACAGAGAATTGTACTCGTTTTACGTATCTCTTCTTGCAATCGTGAGACGAGCTGATAAAACCCACCATTCAGATACCCAAGTATTTCTCCCTGTTTCCCAGTATGACTCCTTAGTTGAATGCGTTCTATAAACCAGGCAGCAGATATAGTATCAGCCTGACTGCCATATTTGCTTCTCAGTAGATGTAAAAAGAGTTCATCATAGACATGCTTTCCACCGAATCGCACGATGAAGTCTCGAACAGAGCAGTTATCATACTTACCTGGATCTTTCGTCATTTTTATAGTAAGCATGAGCCTGCAAAGTTCCAGCTTTGCTAGAAATGAAATCGCAGAAAACGAGAGAAGATCCATTGGTTTGAAGAGACGATAAAATTTCCCTTTTGAAAAGAATGCGGGAGGTACTTCTTTCCATACAATGCGGGCATGTAACTGAAGCTCGCTCAGCAGCATTTGTAAGTCTTTGTCACGTGGAAAGAAGTGATGGTAAAATGCTTCTATAGTAAAAGTGGGGAAGTGATAACTTGCCACAGCGCCACCGAGGTCTTTCTCTCTTTCTACAACAAGGGCATATTTGCCATGTTTACTAAGTTCATAAGCAGCTGTCAGTCCAGCTATCCCTCCCCCGAGGATAACTGCATCATATTTTTTCATAGTGATACGCGTAAAATCCAACCATCTTTTTGATGGTCGTTGCACGGTAGCCAGCGTTGATTATGATCTTATCTATCTCCTCCTTGTTTCGCGCACTCCCGTACACAAACCAGAAACTTCTCAGCGGTTTTACAAGAGAGACAAACTTTTCTATCTCAGACGGTACAAGAATGTCGCTTAACCCTTTTGAGATTCCATAGATAGGTAACTCTGGATGGTAGTATCGGAGCAAAAGATGATAGTTCCAGTGAAAAACATATATCGACTCATTATCTACATGAAATGCAAGGTAATCTGCCAGCTCTTGTGTCTGTTGCCTACTTGGCAGCACTTCATACATTATGAAAGAACTAACAGAAAGCAAACCAAGTATGACTAACAGGAAAACAAACGTGGTTTTGCTTTTCTTTTCTAGTATGGCATAGCCTTCTCCAAGGAGAAGAGCAAGCGCTGGCGCTGCTACCGAAGCGTATCTGTAGGTATAGACTGGTATGATGTATGAGATACTCCACGGAAGCACCACGGGAACGACCAACCAGAGAAGTAGGTATGTGTTTGTATCTTTTTTTCCTTTGTAGAGAGCAAAGAGTGCAACTGCCGCGAAACTCAAGAGATAAAGAATACTTATGGTTATGAGAAAAAACCATGGACTCTCCTTCACGATAAGCGTTTGCCCTAATCCGAAAACCAGATAAACTGCTGGTAGGTCAATGAAGTTAAAAGTGAAATAAACGCTTCTTGACGCATCAATGAACCTCAACTGATTGATAAAGTGAGGAAGCCATGGAAGATAAATGAGAAACGAAACTAGTTGCCCATAGAAGAATTGCTTAAAGGATTGGCGATAGAAGAAAACGACGAAGAGCCACTGCGCGAATACGAGGAAAAATGTGTGCGTATGTGAAAGGAGCAAAAGTCCGGTGAAAAGTCCGTACCAGAAGATGCAACGCTGCTTTTTGAGAACCTTCCAGAAAAATAATGATGACAGTACTGCAAGGAGCATCACTAAAGCATAATCACGCAGCTCATGCGCATAATAAAGATGGAATGGGGAGATGGCAAAGATAAATGCTGCAAAGATACCAGCACGCTCAGAGAACAATTCCGTTGCCAGCAAGAAAACTGCGAAGATAGTCAGGAGGCTAAACAATACAGACAGCAGTCTAGCCGAAGTCGTTGTGAACCCAAAGAGTTTTGTCCATAGTGCAAGAAGTGTGTAATACAAAGGTTGATGATTAGAAAACCCATTGAAGTCACTTAAAGAGTATATTGAAGTCTTAGGTGAATTGTACTTCTCGGATTGGTAAAAAAGGTATGTCGGGTAAAAATCCCAGAAATTTCTCGCTCTGTAAAGAGTATCTATCTCATCTGCCCAGAGCTGCTGACCATGAATATTATAGAATCGGATAGCCGCACCCAATAAAATAATAATGAGAACTGTGTGTATGTATGTAGTTCGCATGGACGTGAGGAGCTGAGTTATCCTTTAAAAGGTTATGGCTCTGATTTTTCTCGCAAGAACATACAGATAAAGGTCAATCAGCTGGGATATGTACTCGACAAATTGCATGCTTCCCAGCTTGCTTGAGCCCAGCATTCTGTTCTGGAAAGTGTATGGGTATTCAACTATCCTTACAGCTTCGCTTTTGACAATGATCTCAAGCAGTATTTTGTATCCTTTCGGTTTCAATGTTTTTGATTTCAGAATACTCTTGTGAAAAAAAAAATACCCCGACATGGGATCGTGTATGGCCGCCAGAGGATATGCCAGCATTGTTGCACCTCCAGAAACAATCTTTCTAATAATGGTCCATTTTTCCACGCCACCCTCATGAAGATATCTGCTTCCGACAACAATGTCATTATTCTTAAGCAGCTCTACCAGATGGGGTATGATCTCGGGAGGATGGCTAAGATCAGCATCAATGACGCCCACCATATCATTGCTTGAGAATGATATGCCTTCAACGACTGCAGAAGATAACCCTCTTCTTCTTTTTCGTAATAACACCCGGATAGGATATTGCCCGCCCAATTTTTCAGCGTATGCAGCAGTTCCATCTGGGCTATCGTCATCAACGATAACTATCTCTTCCTGTAATCCAGCGCTTTGACAGGTTTTGTGTATCCTTTGAACTAACGGGAGAATATTTTTTAGTTCATTATATGTCGGTACAATAATGGAGATATTTTCCATATTATTTCTCGTATATTCCTGCAAGGAGGTGACCAAAATAAATGCTATATGGTGAGTTGTCAATCCAACGCGGAACAGTAATCCATTTTGTTTTTGTCAGTGGTTTGAGGAATGCTGATCCATAGTACCCACGAACTGTGATACTCCTTGCTTTGCCATCTTCAAGCATTCGTCTAAAATATCCAGTTGTATATCCTTTTCCTGTCGTAGTTTTCACGCTATATTTGAGGAAATGCCCACGGACAAAGTGCCATGCAATTGCACCGAGGTATGTTATGCTAAGTAAATTCGGGACGATAATGATTGCTATGCCACCGGGGCGTAATACTCTGATATGCTCAGCAATTGCTTTTTTTGTGGCATCAAAATGCTCGATCACACCGATACTAAAAACAACATCAAACGTTGCATCCTTATAAGGGAGTGCACAACAATCTCCTTCCTCGACGAAAAAACCATGCTGGCGCGCAACGCGCACTGATTCTGGACTCATATCAACCCCATAAGGAAGAGCTCCCCTTTGACGAAAGTATTCTAACGTTTGTCCATGACCACACCCAATATCTAAGATTTTTTTCTCATTGACGTTGGGCAAAATCTTATCAAAAAGGGCACGAGTGGCAGTTTCACAGTAATCTGGCATCTTTGAAGCGATATGGTTTTCAGCATTCCAGTAACTCTGTAAGACTAGTTTCTCTTCTGCAGTGACCATATTTTAAACAACTCCCTACAGGAGTATATAAAGATTACTTTAGTCGAGGCTAATATGAAAACCTCGTTATTTTGATGAGTATCAAAATAACTTGTTTGCCAATTCTCAATAATCGGTCTATGTTATAAGCAATAACTCGTATAACAATCTCAACTTTTTGGATTCTATGATGCTTAGCCCTTACATTTGAACCAAATCTTCGCTTAAAATGCTATTCACAGTTTCTATTTTGTTTCTTTGTAAGTATTCACCATAGTCAAATACATTACAAGTTCTCTTCCTGTAATTTCCATGCTTTCTATGCTTAGGAACATTCAGATTTCTCTGCAAAATAAGAGAATAAGCATTTAATTCTTCGAAACACAAACCAAAAATCTCATTGCCATCATAACCGCGATCTCCATAAAATACTTCGGGATTATAATGTTCAGCAAGTGATTTAATCATAGGTTTAGCGTCGATAGTATCATGTCTAACTTTCTTTCGCATTTTGCAGAATAAAATCAGATAATTTTCGCTTGTTTGAAGACGTGAAAAGAGACGAAAAATTTTGAGAAACTCCCTATTAAGATACTTTTATATACAAAACCATTGTTTTGGCGGGGATGGACGAACTTGAGACGCTGAAACTGGAAATGGACTCTCGGGGGTTTAGTGAAAAAACGAAAAAGGCGTATTTCTTTTTTGCACATGATTTTTTGGTCAAAATGACAAATCCAAAGGAATATATTGCCTACTTGATCACCAAGAAAAGATATACCAACATCACCGCTAATCTAGCAATAAGCGCATTACAATTCTTTTTCAAAACAGTTAAGAATCAACAACTAATAATAGACAGGCCAAAAAGAGAAAAGACTTTGCCAACTGTCCTCTCAAAAGAGGAAGTAAAAAGAATAATAGAGTCAACAAACAATGTAAAACACAGACTTGTTCTCAAATGTCTTTACGGTATGGGGTTAAGGGTTTCTGAAGTTGTTACTGTGAAAGTGGCGGATATTGATTTTGAGAGGGAAATGGTGAAAATAGTAGCTGCAAAGGGGAACAAGGACAGATATGTTATGCTTCCTAAAGAGCTGAAGGGAAATCTGAAAGCATACATTGACCTTGAAAGACCTGAGAAATATCTATTTGAAGGAAGAAAGAACCAGTATACAATCAAATCAGTACAAAAGGTTTTTGGATACGCTGCAAGAAAGGCAGGAATAAAAAAAGAGGTAAGTTGCCACACTTTAAGGCATTCCTTTGCTACGCACTTACTGGAACAAGGCATTGATATACGATACATTCAAGCACTTCTTGGTCATTCCAACCTCCAGACAACCCAAATCTACACGCACGTTGCAAACAATAAAGTAAAGAACATCAAAAGCCCTTTAGATACACTATGAACTTCCAATTCATCCCAAAGATAGAGAACTCTCAGTTTTTTTTAGATGTAGCTTTCAAAGCAGGGACAACTTCTGCTGAACGCGCACGTTCTGTCGCAAGAGGAACGAGAATGGATAAATCAAAAGAAATAGAGCTCGCACGGATTGTAACAGTAAAGAAAACTATCTGCAAAAAGTTAGATGGTATCCTAAAGGCATTTCCTTCATTTGATCAACTTAATCCATTCTATAGTGGATTAGTGAGTTGTTATATAGATATAATGCTAGCTAAAAAATCATTAGCTGCCATCGCATGGGCAAATGGGATGATTGAGCGTGTTTTCCTCCAGTCGATGAGCAGAATAAAGCGCGCACAAGAGTTACCGAAGATAAATGGATATAGACGAGCACTCTATGGGCGGGCTTCTTCTCTGCTGAAACAGATAGATGACAAGCTCCTCTATCTGGAAAAGGTGCGTTATGCAATGAAAGGATTTCCCATCATCAAGGAAAAATACTTTACTGTAGCAATCGCCGGATTCCCAAATGTAGGAAAAACAACACTGCTGTCAAAACTATCTGGTTCTACACCAGAGATTAAAGAATATGCTTTTACGACAAAATCTCTCAATCTGGGATATATGGAAGAGGGAGCAAAAGTGCAGCTTATCGATACTCCGGGAACGCTGAACCGATTTGAGAAAATGAATTATATAGAGAAACAAGCATATTTGGCGATTGAGCATTGCGCGCAGATCATTGTTTACGTGTTTGATGTAACAGAACCATATCCACTAAGTGACCAAAAAAAACTTCTTGAAGAACTGAAGAATTTCGGGAAACCGATATTATTCTATTTGAGCAAGACGGACATTTTATCGAAAGAAGAGCAACAGAAACTTGAGATGCCTGTGCTGTCGTTAGAGAACTTGAAAAAGGAAGTAATAGAAAAAGCAAAGGTGTGGGAAAAAGAAAGAGAAGAAATAGAAGCACTAGCGAAGGAAAAAGAGACTACTGAAGAAAAAGGTGAAAATACTGTGGACGAAGAAGGGGATTATGAGGATTACTAAAAAAAGAAACTGCGAACAAATTATATACTTGTTATACACTTGTATGTACATAAAATTCTAGACAGCTTTGAATAATCATGTGTATTTATACACCTAAAATGTATGAGAACATAAGCATAAAAGACATCATTGCTGCAAACCAGCGTTTTGCCAGTGGAAAGATGATAAATAATTAAAGAACAAATAAAAAAAGTAATAGCAAAATAGGTATATGCTTTAAATAAAGCGAGTTTAATTCTCTGCATCGCTGGGGGTGTAGTATAACCTGGCTAGAATAGGAGGCTCCAGATGGAGCGATGAGCCGCGAGGCGATGAATGAGAAGATACCTTCGGATCAGGGTTCGAATCCCTGCACCCCCACTTTTATTGCCTCTTTTGTATTAACCCAAAAAGCTGCATCCCCAAACTCTCCCACATATTCCCACTCACTGAGCGCATTCATCTTCTTCACCAACGAGATAACCAATCATGAATGCTTCTTCAGCAGCAGTGATAGCATCTGCATCTGAATACTGCTCAAGACCTTCAAATGAATAAAGGTCATCAATTATATCATACTCTTTTTCCTTGATTTGCTGGATAATCTTTCCCATATTCTTCACCTCTTTTTTACGGCAAGCTGCGTCAGCATCATTATCTGCTGCAAAAACAAATACTCTATTGTACGTACACTCACATCTTCTGGGGCTATCACTCGTTTCACCTCTTTTGGTATTGACTCGAATGTGGTTACCATTCGAGAACTAAGAGCCGCGGTGTGGCCAACCTTGGCGGTGGAATACCGCGGCATTAGCGGGAGTTGCATCTCTTTTAATTGAGGAAGTGACTTTAAATAGCTCACGCGCACGTGTCCAGTGTCCAGTGAAAATAATTGTAATTTATAGTCGTGGGCTAATTTTATTAATTACTTTGTTCCTTCGTTATAATTAATTTCATCTATCAGTTTTACCACTAATTTGGAGTCCTACTAATAAGTTTTATATAGAGGTACTAATTTCCATACAGTTATGGCAACACTAGTTGGTTCTATTCATTGTGCGTGAAGTAGATTTTTCTATTTTAATTTATAGTAGTTGTGATTGTGTTCATTACCAGCAATAGCTCTGTTTGTCCTGTTCCTGATTTTGGCAATGGTGATGTAACGGTAGCACGTAAGCTTGTGGAGCTTAAAGTTTGGTGTCAACTCCCAGCCATCGTCCTGTTTTACTTCATTTTTTGCACAACAATTATAAAAGGAAAAACATGGAGGTATGAAAATGGAACGCGTTAAAGGAACCTTTGACTTTTATCCCGAAGAGAAGTACGCCAAGGAGCTGACTCTGGATACGCTTAGGAGCGTCGCTGAGAGAGCTGGATTTCTCTGGGTTGAGACACCAGCAATTGAGACAATAAAGCTGCTTACTCGCAAAAGCGGCGAAGAAGTAAAGAATCAGATTTTTGTGATTGAACAAAGAGGAAGTGAACAATTCGGATTACGCTTTGACATGACTGTCCCTCTCACCAGAATGTTTATTGCAAAACAAAAAGAATTACCAAAACCTGTTAAGTGGTGTTACAGCACTCGCATGTGGCGTTATGAATCCCCACAGAAGGGAAGACTACGCGAGTTCTATCAATATGGTATTGAAATTTTTGGGGCAAAAACAGCAGCTTCAGATGCTGAGACAATACAATTGCTCCTTGAATCATTGTTTGCGTTAGGGATAACAGAAAATGACATTGTTGTTAAGGTGAGCAATAGAAAACTTATCCAAGGATTATTGTATGATCTTGTTCCAAAAGAGAAAATGGAAGAAGTGCTCCTGATCATTGACAAGGCGCAGAAGGTAACAAGAGAAGATGCAGCAACTCAGCTTGAGAAAGTTGGAATAAAAAAAGTAAAGGAAATACTGCACCTCCTTGATATCAAAGGCACTCCAAAAAAAGTCTTTGAAGACGTTGCTTCATTTGAATTAAATGAGCTTGCAAAAGAAGGATTAGAGGAACTCAAAGCTGTGCTTGGGCTTGTGCGATCTCCATGCATTGTTGTTGATCTTTCGACCGTCAGAGGACTGGCTTATTATACGGGCATAGTCTTTGAGTGCGTTGATAAAGAAGGGAAATACCGTGCTCTGGCAGGCGGTGGAAGATATGATGATCTTGTACAATTGCTTGGTGGAGAACCAACACCTGCTGTAGGTTTTGCAGTAGGCTATGCGACTTTATCATTGGTTCTTAGTGAGTTGAATCGTTTGCCGAAAAAAAGACTGTCACCTCAGATTTATTGTGTAGTGATAGAAGAAAATGTAAGACCTGATGCTTTGAAGATTGTGCAAAAGCTGCGTAGGAAGTATGTTGTTGAAGTTGATCTCCTTAGCAGAAAGGTTGGCAAACAAGTCGAGTATGCCAATGTGCTTGGCGCGCAGTACGTAGTTTTTATAGGGCCTGATGAAATCAAGCAAAAAAAAGTCAAGCTGCGTGATATGAAGAGCGGAAAAGAGACTTTACTAGACCCGGAGAAGATAGAGGTATAGCATGCTAGCTGACCGTGTGAAACATATTGGCGAAAGCAAAACATTCACTGTGCAGAAAAGAGCAAAGGAATTAGCTGCTACTGGGAAGTATGTTATAGACTTTGGACTTGGGGAGCCTGACTTTCCTACGGCAGATGTGATTAAGGAAGCTGGAAAAAGAGCGATTGAGCAGAACAAGACACGCTATACTGCTGCAGAAGGAGTTATAGAGTTACGAAAAGCTCTTACTGAGAAGCTAAAAAGAGAAGATGGACTTATTTATACTCCCGAAGAGATTATTGTTTCTAATGGAGCAAAACATTCACTAGACAACATAATGCGTATCTTACTAGATAAAGGAGACAAAGTGTTGCTTCCTGCACCGTACTGGGTTAGTTATATCGAGCAGATTAAGCTGGCTGAAGGGGTTCCTGTTATTGTGCACTATGATGAGCGAATCACTGCGGAACTTGTACGAAAGAATAAGGATGGCATAAAGGCAGTTATTCTTAATTACCCTAACAATCCTACAGGAACAACAATTGCACCAGAAGAAGTAGAGGAGATTGCGTGGCTTGCAGTTAAACATGATTTTTTTGTTATTTCGGATGAAGTATATAAGAAATTCTTGTACGATGAAAAGAAACATATCTCTATTGCACGCTATGCAAAAGACAAAACATTTGTCGTTGATTCCGTGTCAAAAGAGTTTGCAATGACGGGGTGGAGGATCGGCTATGTTGCCGGACCCAGGGAAGCAGTAAGGGCAATGGCAAACATGCAAAGTCATACCACCAGCAATCCATCATCTGTTTCACAATATGCTGCTTTGGAAGCGATGAAAGAAAATAACCAAAAGCACGTACAGATAATGATCCAGGAATATGAAAAAAGGAGGAACCTTGTTCAGAAAGCACTGGCAGAGTGCTCATTTTATCTACCCGAAGGGACATTCTTCTTTTTTATCAAAATTCCAGAAGGAAATTCTCTCGAGTTCTGTTCACAGTTGCTTGAGCAGAAATATGTAGCGACTGTGCCGGGAGAAGCATTTGGTGCAGACAACTACTTCAGATTGAGCTATTGCACAAGCGAAGACAGGCTAACAGAAGGTATAAGAAGAATCAAAGAATTTATGGGATAACAAGGGATAGCTATATTCAAGTTTTTTTCTTAATTAGTTTCGTTACTGTTTTTTTTCTTTGCGTTCTCTGCTTCTTTATTGACACTTTCTTGGATTTAAGTCCTTTCACTTTTTTAATTGCTTTCACTGGTTTACTTACTCTGGGCAACAAGCCCATCTCCTTAAGGTCATCATGCAATGATTTCTCGAGGTCTGTTATCTCGTGCTTAATGCGTTCTATCTCCTTGAAATTATTCTCCAGTTCAATCAGCGAGCCGCATTCGGGGCATTTGAAATCAAAGTTAGTAGCTTGCTCAAAATCAAGCCTGATACATTTATTAGGACATAAGTAAAATTGACCAGATGTCTCACGAGAAAACCTATCACGTAACCTTTCCAAGCGTTCTTTTTTCAGCTTCAATGCGAGAAACTTTATCTGCTTTTCATTGAAAGTCCAATAATAAATATACCATCCTTTCTTACGATCCTTTTTACGCACGAATGTTATCAGGTTGTTATCGTAAAGGCGATAAAGTTTGTTGCGGGTGATATTAATCTGTTCTCTTATCAGCTCAGCTATTTTGAATTCAGATATGTTCTTTTTGTCACGTATAGCGACTACTAAGGGAATAACATCTTCTCCGGCAACATCTGCTACCACTTGTTTAATGAGGCTACTCGTTATCCTCATCATCTGCGCTCCAGTTGTGTAGGCATTTACTGCTACAGAAGTATTTCTCATCTGCCTTCTTCTTAATATGCCAATAGGCTTTAAGATAGAAATAATTAGTTTCAGTATCCACCTTCCCTCCGCATTCAGCGCATTTCAGAGAAGACTTACTGGGCTTCCATCGTTTCTCGATTTTTGTAAAGTGAATCATGGTGCTAAATTGCTACGTCTTTCCTGCACCCTTTTTCGGCAAGAAGGAGACCAATGTGGTTTCTTTTAGCTTGCCTAAGTAATAGGTTATTGCGGGATGATGTTTATAAAGCTTTCTGCGCAATCTTTATATTTATCCCCTCTTCCGCTGTCGGCATGTTTGAGGTGGTGTGATGAAAAGGGGAGAACGCCGACGGAAAAAAGAGAACGTTGATGAAGGTTTACGATTTGCGCTGAGCAAACAGATAGTTGATCCATATGAGCTTGATGCATTGATGAATGAATACCAATCATGAATATCGACTTAGAATTAGAAAAAGTTGTGACGAGGATAAACGCAGAGGATGTGCAATTGGTATGCTTGCAACTACCTGAAGGGCTAAAGCCGAAAGCGTTGGTGATTCAAAAGGAACTCGAAGAGAAAACTCAAGCTACTATAATTGTATGGATGGGGAATGCATATGGCGCATGCGACATACCGCAGCTAGACAAAGTAGGAGTAGATCTTCTTGTACAGTTTGGGCATGCGGAGTGGAGAGTATAGCACGTAATTCTTTACCAAAACAATCTTCATAGCAGATGTTCACTTTTTCCGGATTTGTGTAACACATAAAAAGCGTTTGCTAAGAGTCGATTTTGGTGTATTCACCACCTGAGGAGGGAGTTATTACACATAAACCATGCACAGTCCGTATGTATATACAAAGCATACTAGTACAACTGAGCATCGGCACTAAGCATAAGTACAAAAAGATTATTATACCTCTCCCACATAGCTGTTAAAATGAAAAGATTTTCACTAAGTTTACTAGCATTGATGTTATCTGGTTGTGTTCACAAAAATATAAGTATGTGCTTACCAAACAACATCAGACTAGATACTCTCGTGCAGCAAGGAGTGACTGTTGACCAGAAACTCCATGAGGTGGGAGCATATTGTGCAAATGGCAAGCTTCTTGATTCTTCTGGAAAAGAGATTCACTTTTATCATCTCAAAGGATGTTGGGGAAATCCTCCCTATAATTATAAAGAGATTCTTGATGCGCAGCAGAAAGAAATCACCACGCTGCGTGAGAAATATAGGGTGATAGAGATAGACTGTAATCCTACTGGCATACTTATTCAATAAACAGGCATTTCAATGCTTGTGATTTACTAGAGGATTACTGTTTTCTACTTGATGTACTGCCAACAGATTTTGTGCAAGTATACCAATTGAATTGCAAACACCATTATTAACAACACACCAACCAGAAGCATCAACAGCCAATTTATTTAGTTAGTCGGATGACTTTACATTGTGCACTATTTACATTGTGTACTAATAAGCCATTATTCATCTTATACCCTCACCATCCATCATAATCAGCAACGTGGTGACTTGGCACGATAAATGTCTTATTGAGATGCAACAGTGTGCTGTAAAACAATGAAACAGTGTGAGTACGATGTCTGTTGCTATATGTGTTCGGTGTACTTGGTATTTGAACCACTATCGTCTGCGGTAATTCATAGTATGTCAGAATACGGTTTGCTTCAGTAAGGCACTCGTCTCGTGCTTCTTCTTCCCTACACCACCAGTTCACTTTTTCTACAAATGCTAATCAGACTGTTAGTGCGTCCATAAGATTACGCTTTGCTTCACGTTCGGTTTTCTCATCCGGTTTTCCTCCATCATACTTGTTACGGATGTCTAGATTATTTTTCATTGGAATGTGTATTGGAATTTCCATATAGAATATAGACTGTTGATATTTAAAGATAGCACACTCCAAAAATGTTATTTTCGGAGAAATTATGTGCCATGACAGACTGTGAAAGAGCAGGAAAATCCTCTGCTTTGTTGCTGTGCCAGGGAATTTTTCTTTTCCACGTAGGAACACAAGTATATTACACTAGTACCAATATCTCTCATAATCTCTTTCCATCAAAGACCAGAAGCTCATTTACGCAGGAATTCGGTTTCCCGATTAGAGGTACTGATGAAGACATAAAAAAACATGTAGGGTATATCCCATCAGTATTACATAAGGAAAATGAGGAATATCAGTTTACACTACAGATGCTTGAAGTTAGATCAGATAAATATGTACTACAATCCATTGACCAGCAAATTGATTCCATTATCGGTTTTGGGAATATTGGATATTACTGGCATGGAACAGTAGTAGTTGATGTGGATGCTACGAGTAGTACACTACATCATGAGATAAAACATGCAAAAGCAGAAGAGATAAACAGAATACATCCTGAATTCAAAGCACGATGGATGGAATGTGCTACTAACGGTGGTAAAGAAAAGGTTTATCTTACATCACTCGAAGAATTTTGCTCACGATATAGAGGATTACAAAGCTACGTCCCAAAAGAGAAACAAAATCACATCCACAATGAAACGCTTGGCTTTGTGAGAACGTATGGGCGGACAAACATAGACGAAGATATAGCGACACTCTGTGAATATGCTGAGTGCCGCAGTAACATGTTCATACGATGGCTCTACGATAAGCCCAATCAAAAGATTATCAGTAAAGTGCAGCTTGCAGAGAAATACGGACTTTTACCTACAGAATTCAGTGAATATATCTGGCTTGAGAAGCTATATTATGAGGGAAAATGGGAATTATATAGAGAACTGAGCGATTACTTTTTTGGTAAACATCATCACAGTATCTATGATATCAACGTACGAAGAAAGCGGGGGCTTTTTCTTGAGGATCATTCTCCGGAATTAGCAATAGAGGAATACAAAAAAGGACTTGCTGCGCGATACAAGGAACCAACAGAGTATCAAATGATACTCACATCACTTAGAGAGTTGTATGAGCGTGAGCATAATAAAGAGAAAGTGACATTATACAATAAAGCAAATCAACTATATTCTAAAAGACAACTGGCAAACGATATGCAACTTCCCCTTCAGGGCGTGAATGGTTATCTTATTACTAACGGAGAGATATAGTACATTCGGGAATTATTGGAAATATAGTGAACAAAATAAAAGCACTTCGTTATTCTATTTGGAGAACACAAAAAAACCAGTGGGATTTTTTGTGCAAGAAATTCTATAGAATTTCTTTGCTTCGTTATAATTGAAAATGAGGATAATATCTCACACCCACAATACCTTACTGTCTTTATAGCAAATATTATAAGTACCTCTATTTCTTAGGATGAAATGGAAAAAGAAATAGGAGAATTGCATCTTAAGGATTCTGGCAAGACGTGTGAGCTGCGTGCAAAGATTGAGGAAATCCAGCAGACTTCAGGTCCCACGTTGTTTACATTATTTGATGGAACAGGATCATTGGTGGTGAAAGCCTTTGCGGGACCCGGTGTCAGGGCTTTCCCCGAATTAAAGGAAGGGAGTTTTGCTCGAATGCATATCATGTTGCATGTCTACGAAGGTGCGCTTGAAGGCGAATTACAAAAAGCGTCGTTACTTCCACCAAAAGAAGCTACGGCATTACTGCAACAGATACAGTACAGCTTAGCAAAAAAAGCTAGTCCTCCGACGACAAAATTACTCATCCATTCTCCATTGCTTGAACAGCTAAAGCCTAGGATGGTTGCTTTTGCTACGGCTGTCAGGCAAGCAGTGATGGAGGCAAGGCCTATTATCATGCGACATAACGCAGATACTGATGGGTACACAGCAGCACTTGCATTAGAGCAAGCTATTGTTCCCCTGATTATAAGCCATCATGATGATGAGAAAGCACAGTGGCACTACTATCGTCGCAGTCCAAGCAAAGCACCTTCTTACGAGTACGGTGATGCATTGAAAGATCTGGCAACCACGTTACAGGATATGGCACGATTTGGCATGAAGGAACCGCTCATTATTCTGGCTGATTTCGGTGGAACACGTGATGACCTGTTGTCGTTGAAAAAAGTCAGGGCTTATGGCGCAAAGGTGCTTATCGTAGACCATCATGAGCCGGGAGATGTTGAGAAATATGCTGATGTATTTGTTAATCCGCACGCAGTAGGAGGAGATTCGAATAATTGCACTGGCATGCTAGCCACAGAAATTGCTCATTTCATTAATCCTAAGTGCCAACTCTTTTTGTTCGCAGCTGTTGCTGCTCATGGAGACAAAGTGAGTGGGCCAGAGGTTGACCAATACGTTGCGAAAGCTGGTGAGCTTGGCTTTTCAGAGGAATTCTTGAAGAACCTGGCGGAATGCATTGACTTTGATGCGCACTACCTGCGCTTTATTGAATCGCGCGGGCTGGTTAATGATTTACTGCTCTCTGAACCTGAACGTCAGAAACAGCTTGTTGAGATGCTTATCACAGAAATTACTGAGCGCAGGGCAGCAGTATTAGGGGCTGCTAAGCACTATGTCGAGAAAGTCCCAATGAGAAATTTCATTTTTGGCATTGTTCCTATAGCAAATGTGACTATCAAAAGCGAATATCCTGCACCAGGCAAGGCGATTGGTCTGCTGTTTGATCATCTTAAAGAGAAACAGCCAGTTATTTTATTCGGCTATGGACCTGATTTCATCACTATACGTTCTTCGTATTCTGGATTTGATGTTAATGTGTTTGCAAAAGAACTTGAGAAAGCCTTCCCTCACGCGCTTGTGTGCGGAGGTGGACATCAAGTTGCAGGGAGTGTGCATTTCATTGAGGCTGCGCTTACCGAGATACTCGCGTTTAGCAGGAAGTATATAGAAAGACTGAACTAATTATTATAATATGATCCAATTATTATCGTATGATCACTTCACCAACGAGATCTTCTAATTCTTTTGGTATTACGATAGTTCCCTCGACTCTCCAGATGTGATCAACCAGTATCGTTGACGATGGAAAATTTTTGCCAAATGGCTCTTTCCGTGGATCATAATGGAGCTTAATGCCATACATTTGCTCTGTGTAATCCTGTGGGGCACTGACTTCCATACTTCCATACGTTGCTTCTTCGGAAAGAACTTTAATAGATGGGAAATTGTGTATCCTCTTTTTGAGCACAGCAAAATCTTTTTGGTACATCTCTTCTCCCTCCTTCCAAGTCCTCCATTCTCTGCGTTTTAACAACAATATGTAATTAAGGATCATGGATACCGTCTTCTTCCTACTGAGTTCTTTGGTGATAGTAATAAAGTTTTGATATATGTCCTGTTATGTGTAATCCCTCCATTGGTGTTTGCATTTCTCACATTTGTAGAACTTGGTTTCTGCCTCATCTGCAGCACGTGTCTGGATAAGCCAGTAGTGGGCTTTATTATGTCCACATTTAGGGCATTCTGCTTCTGTCAGTGGATTGGGGTCCTCTTCCTTTGTGATGACTTCTATTTTCGGTTCTCCAGTGTTTACTTTTTCAGATACTTTAGCTTTGCTCAAGTCAGCAGTCTGAAAGCCGCAAGAGCAGGACATAACACGCTTGCTGTCTTTGACGCCTGGCCGTAACAATGATTTACATTTTGGGCAAAACAACATGATCATCACCTAGATGGTTTTATACTCCATAGGACATGCTATATTAAAAAGACATATGGTTTTTATTGCTAGTATCTTTACCCAGCCAAGATACGGAATACGCAGAACTGCCTCTCCTCGGACTGCTTCGACTGGTACATGTGTTTCATCAATGTCATTAGATTGGATGGGTGCCGGGTTTGTCAGATAATTATCTCCCTTAGTGAGGTAATACACGTGATCACTCTCTTCCTGCTTTTTTATAATCCGATGGATAATTGGATCTGGTTTACCGGAGTGGAAAACGATTATGTCTCCTATTTTCGTTTTTCCCTGAGAAACGCCGTATAGCACCATGATGTCACCTTTTGAAAAACCGTTTCGCATGGGAAAATCCTCGAATTGTTCTTTCTTAATCCCCTGAGTGATATACCATTCATTGGAATGCTCCCACCACTCATCAAATGAATCCGCATGATACATGCTATTGGAGATGACAGCTACAATCGGGAAGCTGGTGTTAAGGAGGAATCCCAAGCCCGGATACACAATGTATTTGATAAGCACAAAAGCAAGAACTATATTGGTAAACCAACTCCAGATACTATCATCATCCCAAATAAAATGCCAGAGGTTTTTCCAGAATCCCATAGTTTATTGATTTTTGAAGCTTCTTTTAAATCTATCGCTCGGTCTGTGAGAAATAATCATTATATGCTTGTGAAAGCGATTTATTCTTGTTCTCATCATTTCCATAGTAGTCACGCAGCCATAAGCCAATTTCGTTGCCAGCAAGCTGATCTGGTGGAGCATAATCGTTATTGTCGATATTACCTGAAAATGTTACTCTTATCCACGTGTTATGCAATGACCGTTCTATGTTTTGGTAGTAGTCTCCCCAGTTGGTATTGACGCGTGCCATGATGCCTTTCCATAGTCCGAATCTCCGGTTCAAGTTAGAGCGCAATCCTGCATAGGAATGACCAATGTCAATGCGCTTCCCATTATACACAATAAATTTGGGAAAATTCTTGCATGGTAACTTCACTTTTTGATATCCATCTGTTTCTGAGCCATGTTGGAAAAGGCGTATGCTGGCAAAAGTTCTATCGATATCAACCAGATACGCTTCATAATGCAGTTTTGCTATGAGTTTTTTCCAGTCACTATCTGGATTTTCTTTTTCTAGCATCTTCATATAGGAGATGAATTCTTCTGCATTGAGTTCCAGATTATTAGTCTTACGGTCATTGCATCTTTTTTGGATACCTGACCAAGCTTCCTGCACCATTGCGTCATCAACGCAGAAAACACGCACTCCTCCAAGTCCGAAGTATGCCCGTGCTCTCATTTTTTCTTCGCACGTCCTTCTCTCTTGTGCATATGCAATGCCACAAGCAAACAATACAATGATAAATAATAGATGATATCTCATTCTGATTATACTCTCTTATTCTTCCGGGAAGTAATATGTTTGAATATATTTATAAAGACTTCGAAGACAAAGGGAGTATGACGCTCGTCACAAAACAATCACGGTATTACGAAGGGATTTTGCAACTCCGTAATCCCTCTTTGCAGATTATTGACTTCATCAAAAGCCAACTGTGTAAGGAAGAGGTACATGTAACAAAAGAAGTGTATGTTCCGGAAGGAGTGGATCTTTACGTCACTTCAAGGAAGTTTCTCCGCACGCTAGCCACTAGGTTGAAAGCACAATTTGGGGGTACTGCATCCTTAACTGCAAGGCTACATACACGAGACAGGCAAACCCAGAAAGATGTTTATCGTGTTGCTTTATTGTACCGCGCGCCATTGTTGAAAAAAGGAGATGTTGTTGCTTTCGAACAGTACTTGGTAAAGATAAAGAATGTGTCCACATTTGTGACTGGCGTGGACATTAAAATAGGGAAGCAGCTCTCTTTCAAATACAATCCTTCATTTGAGCCATTAGTTGTTTATGAGACACGCGTTGTGAAAATATATCCTTCATTAGAGGTCCTTCATCCTGCTACCTATCAACCAGTAGAGGTGGCTAATCCCCAACAGATGACTGCAGGAGAAAAGGTGAAAGTAGTCTTTGATGGACATAAGTGGTATATCATCGGAATTTAACGAAGTTTTTTCTCCTTCAAAATACGAGCCTCGAAAACTGAGGCAACCCACAGTTTTCAGAGTTGCGAGGATTTTGAGAGATGAGAAAAAATTTGGAGAAATTAGGGAAAACGCTTGGCTTTTTAGCGTCAGCGACAGAATTTCTCGTTAAATTCCTGTTAATCTCTTTTTCCATACTAAGTGTGGAAAAATTAAGTCCACAAAGTCGTGAAGGGGCAAAATTTCTATCGATAACGAAGTTTAATATAAGAAAAAGAATAAAGGGCAAGAATTGTTTTGATTAGTTAAGTGAAACTCTTCCTAATCCAGTTGTCAATTGTCCTGTCGTGTTAGGATCTCCATAAACAACAAAAGTTATGTTTTCTAATTTTGTTTGCTTTCCATATCGCTGCATGAATCCTTCTATTCCTTGTACAAGTTTAGCAATTGTTTCTTCTGGAGTTTTCTCTACTGCGCCAGCCATTACTCCCATTCGTATTGCCGGAATAAGTAATTGACCATATCCCTCTTGATGTGCTGCTTCTAAACCAGTATAAACAACTTTATCCAAAGAAGATTGTAAATCATCAACAACAAAGACAATATCATTAAAGCTTCCTCTATGGTTTGAAGCATTGCCTTTTGCAACGACTGTTTGTAAATCAGATAACGGCATAGCTTGTGCTGCTTGTGAATGGTATTGATTTCCAGCAACTCTTTGAATTGCTCCATCAATTCCGCCATACCACATCCCGCCTGAATTTATTGCAGTCATTATAGCATCGGTTGGAATTTGAGTAATATCCCCTTGAACTACATAAAGTCCTATCTTTCCAATTCTTTTTACAAGATTTTCATTCATTTTTTTTTGCCTCCTATCAGAGGAAGATATAGGTCGTATTTAAATATTTGGTTAAATAGTCTTTTCGCGGTAGTAACAATTCTTACCATATCCGTAAATTTTGCCCCGTAGCGATTGAGATTAACATCTGAATAAGTTTCTTCTTAAGGTACTTAATCAGAATAGGGTATTTAATCATATTCAGGTATTTCATAATCTTTCTTTTCCGGGAGCCACCCTTCATTATCCAGAAGAATGTGCTGTTCTGCAACAAGTGCGCCAATGTCTCCAAAGAGTTTTCTGGCTTCCTCTACGCCCTAAAGGGTTGCGAGGTTGCGACCTCGCAACTCCGAGACCGCAGTCTCGGAGCGGGGTTTCCAACAACTACAACGACTAGCTAAACAAATGCTTCAAGTCGGGTCTGGTGTACGTCTTCCTGATGCTTCACGTAGTTGTCAACAAAATCCACTGTATTGTAACCAACGCTACCAGTATATGCTCCCAGACTCCAAAAATGTCCTCGTGGATAACGTAATCTGAACTTTTCTTGCATTCGAAAGAGGAGATAAGATGAGCCGCCTTTGAGAAGTTGTAATGCTTTGCTCTGCGACATACTCGGTGGGAGTTCGCAGCTAACATGAACATGTTCTGGCATGACGCTAAGCTCGCGTATCTCAATTCCGTGCTTTTCTGCTTGTTGTTTTATCGCATCTTCACAAGCTTTTTTATACTTCTCTTGATTGAGCATATGGTAGCGATATTTCGTACACCACTGTAAATGGTGTATGTTAACACCAACTTTATGAGCAAAATGTGACATTTTAACGTTCGTCATTTTTTTTCTCTCAGGAGAACGAAGACAGCTCACACTACTTTGGTTCTAAAAGTGCGTGGCGCAAAAATTCTTTCGCCACGTACTTTTTGTTTTACTAGCAGAAAAAACTGTCGCCATTCCTCCCCATGCTAAAGCAAGGGGATTTCTGGCATAACACTTAAGTAATAACCTCCATACAACAATCGTACACCCGTCAAAAGCACCAAAAGTTTATAATCAAATTGTAGAATTTATCAAAGAGGATTAAAATGGATTCCGAAAAAGCATTAGTAGTATTTCAAAGTAAGAAAATACGAAGAGCTTGGTTTAAAGAAGAGTGGTATTATTCTTTGGTTGATATAGTCCAAGCTTTAACAGATAGTGTTAATCCTACTGATTATCTAAAAAAACTGCGTAAAAGGGATGAAGAGCTTGGAAGCTACCTAGGGACAAATTGTCCCCATGTAGAAATGCTGACTGAAACAGGCAAAAATAGACAGGTTCTTGCAGGTAACACAAAAGACGTTTTTAGGCTTATCCAATCAATTCCAAGCAAAAATGCTGAACCATTTAAGAGATGGCTGGCTGAAGTAGGAAAAGAACGAATTGATGAAATAGAGAATCCTGAACTAGCACAGGAAAGAATGAAAGAAATTTATTCTGCAAAGGGCTATCCTAAAGATTGGATTGATAAGCGATTAAGGGGTATTGCTATAAGGCAAAATCTGACTGACGAATGGAAAGAGAGAGGTATTGAAGAAAAAAGAGATTTTGCAATACTCACAGCAGAAATTTCTAAAGCTACATTCGGAATGACTCCAAGTGAGTACAAAGAATTCAAAACTCTGCCAAAACAATCCAAAGCTAATCTAAGAGATAATATGAATGACTTAGAGCTAATTTTCACCATGCTTGGTGAACGCATGACAACTGAACTTTCACAAGAAGAAAAACCAGAAAATTTTGACAAAAGTAAGGATATTGCCAAAAGAGGTGGAAAAGTAGCAGGAAACGCTAGGATAGAAGCTGAAAAAGAGTTAGGTCGTCCAGTAATAACCGGAGAAAATTCTCTTTCTATGTTTGAGAAAAAGAAGAAACATTTAGAAGATAAGAGCAAGAAGTAACGGAACTCCCCCTCGTGTTTAGTCGTTAGAAATATCCCCCCATTAGTCGTTAGCCCTCTTTCTCGATTGAGATTAACATCTGAATAAGTTTCTTCTTAAGGTACTTAATCAGAATAGGGTATTTAATCATATTCAGGTATTTCATAATCTTTCTTTTCCGGGAGCCACCCTTCATTATCCAGAAGAATGTGCTGTTCTGCAACAAGTGCGCCAATGTCTCCAAAGAGTTTTCTGGCTTCCTCTACGCCCTCTTTATGATGACGATGTTTTCTGTGCTTGTACTTGAGATGGAGAGGATACAGTGAAGCAAACTCATCCAGCCATGTATGGACTTTTTCGTAACGCGCTCCATATTTCTTTTCAGCCTCTTTGCAATGATGTTCGAAGTCCATAACCTCAGGAATCACGAAATATTTAAATAGATTTTTCTCTGTTTATTATCCCCATGAGATGGTGGATAGTTGTATTATTCCTGATTTACCTCTCAGCTGCCTCTGCGACGACTTTTCTGCCCCAGACCCTTGATGATTTGGATAGGCAAGCTGACTACATTATTGTTGGTACTGTCACTAACCAGAACGGTTTACAGGAGAATAAAACCATCAGCACGCAGACAGCAATAGCTGTCGAAGAGTGGGTGAGAGGATCCTCGATAGGAGACACTGTAGTGGTAAAAGAATTGGGTGGCATTATAGGAGATGTCATGATGGTAGTTCCCGGAAGTCCTCATTTTGAGCAAAGAGAACGTGTGGTGCTTTTCATGAAAGAAGATAGCCCTGCACGATGGCGGCATCGTATAGCATATGGCCATACAGTTGGCATGGCGCAAGGCAAATTCTCTCTCGAGACAGATGAACAAGGGAAAGAAATGCTTATCAACGACTTGGGTGGTGCACATCTGCTTATTGGAGAGAAACAAAAACCAATCTCACTCGCAGCATTCCGTGCACAGTTCAAGCAGAGTTTTCTGGCACAACTTCTCTCTTGGTTAAAGGTGGTCATGTGAAAAGTAGCCATTGGAAAATTATTGCTACCTTCGTTTTCCTGCTTTTTTTCCTGACTCCCGTATCAGCATATGTCAGGGCAACCTTTGACTTACCTACAGGAGTCAAACACGTTTTTTGGCAGTCCTCAGATATGCCCATAAAATGGTCAACTACTGCTGCAGGCTCAGCAGATAGTACATTTGCGGAGATGTTCAGTGCCATTAACCACAGCTTTGGCAGATGGGAAAATGTCAGTTTCGCAAACATACGTTTTTCATATCAAGGGAATGTTACTTCTTATGTAGGAAACGATGGTGTGAATCTCGTTGCATTTGATGAGAATGGGTCATTGCTTGCAATGGGGCCATCAACGCTTGCAACGACACAATTCTTCATTTCAGTCTCAACAGGGAGATTGCTGGATGCAGATATCATATTCAATGGCAAGTCATTTACATTTTCTACAACAGGAAATAATTATGACATAGAATCAATAGCAACCCACGAAATAGGGCATCTTATTGGCCTTGATCACGCCATTATCGGCACAGAAACAGATACTGCAAGCAGACCGACCATGACTCCTTATTATAGTGGATTGGATGGCAGAACGCTCGAGCAGGATGATAGAGCTGGTGTCGGTGTTATTTACCCTGGCACTATTTTTTTAACAACAGGAAACATAAGCGGCAATATACGGAATGAACATGAAATCTTTGGAGCATATGTTGCTGCGCTCAATGCCAGCACAAACAAACCAGTTATTGCTGTTTTTACGGGATACCACACTGGGAAAGGTATTGAGGGAGAAGGGGATTATCAAATGCTTGGATTGGAAACCGGAGTCTATACGCTAAAAGTGACGCCAATGGACGGCTTCAACGGAATAACCTCAAGTAATTTTAATGGGATATTCTCGACTACTTTTACTCAGGGGTTTCGAACGCAATTCTATAATAATATGTTTCACCAGGGAATTGCGAGGAATATAACTATTGAACCAAATACCGCATTTGTTGCTTCATTTAATGGGGTTATTGCACAGGTGAATATCTCGCTATCCCCTGACCAGACTGTGCCTGTGGGAAATGATGCACGATATTCTGTTTTTGTAGGCAATACGGGAAATGATAATGACAATTTCACGCTTGCCATTGTTAGTAATAGCGATGCAAACGCCGGTGTGAATGCTACATTTAATCAGACATTTTTCTCCAATGTTGCAGATGGAGAAAAACGCACGGCACTTTTGATAGTGCACAGCACTCTTGCGAGAATGAACACAATAACGCTCAATGTAACGTCACAAGCTAATGCATCTGCAGGTACAAGCGCTACTGTGGTGACAACAGTGATAACTAATCTCTCTGTATCACTTATCTCCCCACAAAACAACAGCTTCAGCGCATCTTCTGTCCCTAATTTTATCTGCAATGCGACGGGTGGGCCACTGCAGAGCATGACACTTTTCTATTATGGAGTAAATAGCAATAATAGTGATACTATCGATAATACCTCCACTCAGATTAGAGGTAATACCTCCACGATTCTAAGCGGTACAATAAACAAAACGCAATTTACACTTTCTCTTCCCGATGGACGATTATTGTGGAGTTGTACAGCTACTGATTCTTTGGGCAATACAGCTTTTGCAGATACCTTTACCTTCACCATAGATACACATACACCTGCTGTTCATTATATTAGCCTTAATGCCTCATACCTAAAACCCAATTCACCAATACTTGTTACTGTAAATGCAACAGATGCAGTGACGAATGTATCTGCTGTCTTTGTAACTGCCATCTCTGCCACTTCCCTTTCGGGTAATAGTACTCCTTTGGTGAGAAGAGAGAGAAGTGGTGCATTCTTCGGCGGCAGTATTTTCAGCAATAGTATTCAGGGGCAATCCACTCGAGGGTCACACACATTGTCGGTTGTCACAAGTGACAGTCTCAATAACACGGTAACGAATCTTACTTCCTACGTCGTGGATGCTGATAATCCAACAATAACCCCTTATGTTCCCGTTGGTCCTATTAGAGCTTACAATGCAACGTTCATTTGGCAGGTGGAGGACAACCTGAGCAGCACCAGCCTTACTGTAGATGGTCTCCTTCAGGCGGTACCGATTATTAATAAAACGATGGATGTGCAAAATTTCTCTGCAACAATCACTGGCTTGCGATCAGGCATGCATGAAATGAGTATTACAGCAACAGATAATGCATCTAATTCTGCACGAATCACTTTTACTTTCTCGCTGTTCCATGAGGAAAATCTAACGGAAATGGTACAGCGACTCTTAACAGCTGGTCGTGGACAGCTAACAAATATTACCTATAGTGATATACTGGGAAATCTCCTCTCTGGCGCTATTTCCGCTAACCAAACGATCATCAAAGATTTTGTCATCAATTCCTCTCTTGTAGGTGTTAATGCATCAGTTACTATAACTGCCTTTGGTGAGAACTATGATGAAACGAAAGCTTCCTCTGTATCAGTTGAAGCAAACCGAAGGAGTGCCCTTGCTTCAATGGTGGGCTCACATCTTGGGGGAGATCCTCCAAGGGCAATTGTCCTTTTCCAGAATATGAGTCACTATGTTACTACTTATTCACTACAGAACGGCACGAGTACTTTTGTTACGCTCACATTTAAGCAGCTGCTTGGTTCTCTGCTACCATTTTATGTTGCTGATGATGATGGCACTTCTGTTTACCTTCTCAGCCGCTGTGCCAATAACAGTCCGCCAACAGGAACACCCTCACTCAGCACGATGTGCTATACAAATTCTACCACAAGCGTCATACTGTACGTGCCCCATCTCTCTGGCGGAGGATTGGATGACCCTGCAAATGCACCGGCCATAAAGCTCACAACACCAACAACTGTTATAGACAATTCATTCTTTACTGCACACGGCACTATCCAAGATTTAAATCTTGATACAACAAGCTGCGATTACACTATTACCAAAAGCATTACTACTAACAGCAATTCAAATGCTATTGCCACTACTGGAAGATTCACTCCAACACAGATAACATCCACTAATTATACTTTTTCAATAGGTGAACTTACTGACTTGGCTAATGGAACCAGCTATAATTTCACCGTAAGTTGTGCTTCTACGGACACCAACAGGACAACACTTCTACGCCAGTTCATTGTTGCTGATACAACACCACCGAAAACCACAAGCATAACAATCAGCGGTATAACCTCCTCACGTTCAACAGGAACTCTCACTGCTGTATTTGCAACAGATGAGACAGCAGTCTGTGGCTATAATAGCACTGCACCAACATCATTATTGTCATCTTTTTTACAGGCAGATACCACGTTAAGCAGTGTAGATAATAACGGTAGAATTGATAACAAAACCCATACTTATTCTAAGACATACACAGCAGACGGTACTGTTGTTGTTCCATCAGTGGTATGCGTAGATCTGAATGGTAACAGTCAAACACAAGGCAATGAGAGCTTTTCAGTAATGGTGAATGTGGAGAAACCGCGTGTTTTTGCAGCTGATGGAGGTGGAGGAAGGGGTGGAGGAGGTGGAGGTGGCGGAAAAGCGACTGCCAAAGTGAACAGCCCTGCAAAAATCACCAAAGTAGCTGCAAACATCGCAAAGGGACAAACTGCTGTCCTAAGCATGATCACCAAAGAAGTAGCGTTGACCCAAATAGCATTCACTGCAACGGAATTCATCCCTAAGCTCACTGTTATAGCGATAAGGCTTGTTGACATTCCGGGCGTGCCGGAACTGCATGATCTCGTCTACGAATATCTCAATATCACGACTACTCCAAGAATAAACGCCAGTGATATCCGTCTTGAGCTGCGTGTTGCAAAAGAATGGCTAACTGCAAATAAGGTGGATACTTTAGGTTTCTATCTTCTGGAGAACGAAATATGGCAGCAGATTCCCCTTTCAAAGACTGGTGAAAGCGATGTGCAGGTAACCTATACAGCAAAAACTCCTCATCTCAGTTTGTTTGCACTTGCAGGCGTGACAGGAAAAAATAAACAAAAAGAAGAACAGAGCAAGGAAAAAAAAGAAAAACAGAGTGATGATGCAGTAACACGAAACCAAACAGAACAAACAGAACAAGGAGCTAAAAAAGAATTGCCATTTCCCGGACAGATTAAGCAGGGAAATGAAAATGGCACGACACAAGTGCCCATGGCTATGCACCTTGCTACGTTACTATCTTCTCCAAAGCTACCATCCTACAAGTTACTTTTTATTGTCCTTATTGTGGCTCTGGTTATTACATTACTGATACACATGGTTCATGGACCAATGCACAAGCCACTACGGGCGCAGAGAAGAAAATAAGACATCTTCATATACATCCTTATATAATTTAGTCAGCGCCGGAATCTTTCTCTGCCAGAAGTACTCTTTCACAAACTCTTTTGCATCTTTTCCAATAGATATCAAGCGCTGCTTATTGCTCAGTAAATGCTCCAGCACGCGTGAAAATTCTTCTGGATTATAAATATCAACTGTAAACTCTTTGTCAACAAGCTCGCTGAATGATGGATTGTGTTTTGAGACAAGAGCAGCAGTTCCCAATGCCTGTGCTTCAAGAACAGCATAACCAAACTCATCATAAAGTGATGGTGCAACTAAGAGGTGACTCCTCGCGATGTACGCTAAAGCCTCTTCACGCGGAAGTAAGCCCAGCACGTGTATCTGTAATTGTGAGTATTTCTCGCGCACGTTGGTAAATCTCGGAGGGATCTCTCCAATAAGCTGTAATGTAAACTGGAGAGAATGGTTTCTGTCATGGACCATAGCAAGAGCATCCAAAAGATAACGCAGTCCTTTCCTTTTGGTGAGGATATGGTGTCTTCCGACAAAAGTAATGGTCAACGTCTCATTTTTTGTTTCTTTCTTCTTCTCTTTCTGTTCAGGAAGTGTTATGCCTGGTGGAAAATAAATGACATTATATCCTTTCTCAGCCAGTGCATTAGTCACATAATGTGTTATGCCAAGAGACAGTTTTACTTTCTGAAGAGCTAGGTGATCCTTTATGCTCATCTCCATCTCCCTGATGCATCTGTATGGCAATAACAGGACAGAGGAATACTTTGCAGCAAGCTTGCAGCATTCCCGTGGTCTTTTTGGAAAATCCCAAGCAACACCGATGATTGGAACAGTAATAGTGTGATATGGCAAGTGATCAGCTGTGTGAAAAATATCCGGATGTATGGAATTGACCAGTGCGCTAAGCCTTGGGCCAAAAAAGAATGGCTCTATTAAAGAAAATGGCGGGAGTTGCTTCACTCGTCTCAAAAGAGCAAATAGAGTTGATGGAACCTGATGAAATTGGAGCTTGTTCTTCTCAGCGAGCTCTTTTGCCTCTCCAATGACATGGACATCATGATGTTTGCTCAGCGCTGCAGCAAGTTCTATAATGTATGTCCCAATTCCAGAACCTTCTGTGTAAGGATAAAGGCAGATTTTCATGTCTTGCTCATATCTTTGCCCATATCCTTTTGTTCATATGTTCCTATTCAGTTCATATCCTTGTTGCTGCAGGATTTTCATGCTCGAAACCTATGTACTGCTTGCGCTTGTTCTCGTCCAGGAAAAAATCTTTTGGATAATTGATTTTCCAGATGCGCATTGGCCCGATGAGACGACCATTGTACATTAGAAGAGGCATGTTGTTGCTATCATCATATACTGATTCAAATGAATCTGTAGGAAAATCAGGATTTTTCTTGTCGAAAAGATAGAGGTTAGTCCATAAAGCATGAATGCCTACTTCCGAAACATAGAGCCCAGCACCAATAGGATTCTGCTGTTTTCCATTAATCGATGGCATAATCCGTAAGCACCCCTTTAATCCCTGTTGTGGAAACTTGATGTATTGTCCATTAATGTAGATGCATTCCAAAGGAATATCTGTTCTTTGACCATTGCTATTGAAGATAGCTGCTGCTGGTTGCAGCACTGCTGTCTGTTTCACGGTTGTATTACCTTGCTTAACAGAAACTTCTGCAAATGGAACAAAAAAACCACCAATGCCAGCAGCAGCTTTTGGATAAAGCTGGCCATTATACATGAAGTCATGATCCAGAGGATACTGTCCCTGATAAAGAAAAATTGTACTGTTTCTCGTTTCACGTGTCTGCTGAGGATTTATAGTGAATTCATTAATCCAGCTGTATCTATCATAATTTTCGTCTGAGCCAATGGAAGAAAACGCTGTATATTTTCCGATTTCATCAGAAACCATCAAGAAATGGGAGGCGTTATGTGCAGCAAGGACATCAAGAGCTTCTGTCTGGTTTGCGGCAGTAAGGACATGTCTTCCCATCTGATAGTTCCAGTAACTATGTTCATTCCCGCCATCTGTTACTGTTGCACGTCCACCACCCGTTTGAATCCAATATCCATAATCCCACCAATGTGCGAAAACTGCATCTAGTGGGGTATTTCTTCGCACCCAGTCCATACCAAACTGCCACTGTTGGTTATATGGGCTTCCGGTATATGATGCCTGGGCTTTTGAGCCTTCATAATATTGGAAGAGCAATCCTTTTCCGATACTCCCACCAAGCGACATTGGAGAGAGCACAAGCAATGCCAGTATCACTAACGCAGGGATGCGATAGGTTTGATTATGCAAAGCATAAGCCAGTTCGAAAAGGCGGGTGGTGAAGTAGCCAAACAAGAGCGTCGTGATTGGAGCAAAGGTAAATAACAGTCTGATAGCTCCACGCGCCCCGATGACCATGAAAAAGAACCAGACGAAGATAAGGACATATATTTTATTTATCTGTGCTACTGTTTCGTAAAAAGTGCCTTTATTCTCTTTACTTTGATAGAATAGATAAAGGTACAGACCAAGAAATCCACCAATAAACATAACAAGTGAGCCCAGATAGAGCCAGACTGATAATGTGTTTGTGCCGTTCAATAGAGATGATTGAGAATATCTGCTGTAGGTGAGACTAAAGATAAATGCAACATAAAACAACACTATTGTTGGTATAGACAGATAATGAGTCTGTAATTTCTTCAGAAGATTAGCGAGTGGTTTAATGGTCTCGTAAAAGAGAAAGATCGAGGCAAGCAGGAAGAAGATGACATAGTACTTTCCCATCTGGCCATACCAGTCAACAAGATACGGCTGATGTTGCTCTGCTACTGTCAGTTGCCACCTGTCTTTCCCCCAAGGAGAAATTAAGTCAGTGTATAATTTTCCTGCTTTATTTGAGAGGAAGAATGGCCCGTGAACAACAGAAATGACAATGAATCCCAAAATAACAATGCAGAGGATAGAAGTGATCCCGCTTGGCATATTTTTTCTCAGCAAATCTGCCTGCCCAAAGAGGTTTTTTTCAAAGAGGAAATAATAAACTGTCGCCATGCCAAAAGCTGCTGAGGCAAGTTCAGTTGTTGTTGAACCAATAAGCTGGCTGATGTCAAACAAACCCAGATAGTCTAATCCGCTTGCGAATGTCACAAACCAGGCAGTGTATGCATAGTATTCATTTTCATGGAAAACGTTAAGAAATATCTGTATAATCGTTGTTCCGCCAAGGATAAGGTAAAGGAAGTTACCTCCACCGGGCCATACTATAACCATGAGAATAGTGGATAAGCCAGTCAGGAAGCCAACAAAAAGACCGCTCCATTTCTTTTCTTGCTTCAATGCAATGATGTAAAGATACAGCGAAAGTGTCAGCATAAGCATGCCAACAGCATCGTGATCAGCTACCCCCGTCATTGTCCTAAAAAGATAGGCAGGGTGATAGCCAAGCGCTGCTGTTGCAAGAAGTGCTGCAGGCGCACTAAAAACTGTTTTCACCAGCAGGAAAAAAACGAAGAGCGTTATGCCCAAAACAATAGAGGGATAAATGACATAAATATAATCATAGGTTACTGTACTGTTAAAAAAGTGGATGAACTTATACAGATAAGCAAGGAAATAGGGAAAGCCAACTAAAGGATGAAGAAGCGGTTCCCAATATTCACCTACAGGAACAAATCTCATTGGGTCAAATGTAGGATGAGTGCCATGCTCCAGTATGTACTCACCATAACGATACCATAAAAATGCATCTAAATCAGCTGCTATGTATTTTCCCGTTGTAGCATCCTTAAGGGAGCCAAGATTGGCAAAGCGGAAAGACAATGAAGTGTAGATAATGAACGCCAACAAGAGCCATATAATCAGTCTCTTATGGTCTTTCAAAAACTGTACAAGCTGCTGCCTTCTTTCGTCTTCATTCATTTTTATCCTCATTAATTTTATCCCTGCTCATTATCCCCACCAATTGGTATGCCATCTTTTCTACTGCCTTCTCAAAGTCCAGACTAGTTGGAGCTTGTATGATTGTACACTGGTCTTGATGCAAAACCTGTTTTTCCTCAGCGCTCCTGAAATAAAGCACTAGCGCATTTGCCGTGTCACAGCTTATGACAGGCAGGTCAGGTGGGCATCCATTCTCTTGTATGCATGCCGGAATCGCCCGCATCCCGAACTGCAGCAGCAGACCGCTTACCTGACCAAGTGGAACTGTTATATTTTTTGCAGATGGATCGTAAGCAACATAGACTTTCTCTGCTTGGGGAAGGGTTATTTGTGGAAAATCTAATTCAGTGGGTAGATGAAGGAACTGATATTGTTGATTATTCACCCGTACCTGCCATCCTGTCCCGATGGGATTAAAAGTGAATCCATTGTATTTGACTGAATTATCAGGCTGGCTGTTGTAAACGCCCAACGCGCTCAGCACCATAACTACCAGTAGGAAGAATGAAGCTGCTTTCCTGCTCACTAACGCCATGCTGTGGCTCTGGATTAATGGTTTTATATAAACCTTCCGAGCAGCTGTGCCTCATTTTTGAGCATTCTCATTGTTTGGCGCCATTGAAAAGTCCCTCAGCTAACGCTTCGGTGCAAAGAAATCTCTTTGGAGATTTCTTGCACAAGAACCAAAAAAATACTCTTGCATTTTTTGGCCCAAGAAATTCTTCACGAATTTCTTTGGAATGCTGTGGCATTTCTTTGTGGTCATCGGGCTCGCATCCTACAGTACTCCCAAAGGCAAAAATTCCCCCCCGGAATCTCCTTTTTGCTCACTTTGGACAAAACAAATGCTCGCATGAATGATGACCACTTCGACCTTTTCAATGGCGCCCATTGTTTTGAGCGTTCTCACTGTAATACTGTCCCAATGAATTTTTTGCCTTCCACAATCTGACGCAGGTTGACAAAATTCTGGCCATTTGCCAAGATAACTTTCAATCCCGCCTTCTTTGCTTCTTGTGCAGCAATGGAGTCAAAAGGTATGTGCAAACCAGGAATCCATTCCTTGCCAACCATCGCAAGATAATCTGACCACTTAAGTATGGGGAGTGGCGTGGCATCACTATGCTCCTGGGGGTCTTTGTCATACACGTAATCTTGGTTAAACAGATTGATGAGCAGCGATGCTTTGTACGTCTTGGCAAGGACAACCGCATCATAATCAGTGCTGCATCCGGGAAGGTGCCCAGCGGCTATAATGAGGTTCCCTTTCACTTTTTTGTGGGGATTATATAATACAGTATCATTGGCATTGCTGCCAAAAGCAATTCTCAGTAATTCAGCATTCAGGCGCGTCACCATGATACCAACCCAATCAAGGCTTTCTTTATCTTTTACTCCAAGTTGTTTCGCTGCTTGCTGATACGTACGGCAGATAGAGCCACCACCACAGACAAGAACAAATCTCGTTCCCGCTGTAAGGCCCGAGAGCACGAATTTTCGTACGTCTGCAATAAATTGTGTACTTATCTCTTTAGGAATAAGCAATGAGCCCCCAACAGATATTACTATTGTCTGCTCCATCGATGCATATTAAAGAAGATTTTGTTTTTAAATCTACCGACTGAAACCAATTACTGAGACACCAAGAATGATGAGTGCTATCCCCGCTATCTTGAATTTGTTGATGTCTTCTTTCAATCTATATTTCGAAAGCAAAGTTACCCATATGTATGTCAGTGAGTTTAATGGATAGAGTACAGATAGGTCACCAAAACGCAGGGCAGCTATATTGATAAACATGCCCGTACCATAACATAAGATCCCAAAAATAAGTTTCTTGTTTAAGAGATGCTGCAGAGAAATCTTAGCAGATGCTTCCTTCAAGAACAGCGCGCCAAATGCACCAATAATTGTGCATAGAAAAACTGCAGCTACTGCAATAGATGAAGTTGCCATTATAAATACCTCTCTTGCATTTGTAAAACGGTTTTTGAGCCCAAACCGATAAATGAGACACCAATAACAATAAGTCCAGCTCCAATCCAACGAAGCAATGTGATTTTCTCCTCAAGAAAAATGAAGGAAAGCACATTAACCCAGATGAAACTGGTGGCGATTGCAGGATAAAGTACAGACAGTTCCCCGAATTTCAGGGCGGTTATCAGAAGAACGGCAGCAACTACATAAAGGGCCAGTCCGCTAAGTAAGATGACATTAAAAACGGTATTTTTCATCACCCCTGCTTTCAGCAGAAGCGCTGCAGTGGAAGTGAAAAACGTACAGAAAATAACCAGTGCCAGTGCCCACCACTTCGTTTTTTGCATGGAGTCGGGAGAGATATTCTCTTTATATATCTTTATCAGGATCAGTCAGGATCAGGAGTGGCAATGGAATTTTTGAACGTTGCTTACCCGATACTTACCAATTCCAATTCTTTAATGGCATCTCCATTGTTGTCGATAGTCATTTTACCACCAGCACCAAGCCATCCGTTTATTGAATACAAATAGTTTTTTATCTCATTACTTGCAGCGCTTTTTTCCAGCGCTTTTACCATGAGTATCGTTGCATCATATGCATTGGCGGCAAGCAAAGGATCTGCTGGAGCACCATATCTCTTGGTATACGTATCTACGAATTTCTTAGTAACATCATTTTTCTGAGGTAAGTGATAGACAGCATAGATAACGGTTGTGTTTATTGTTATATTTATTGTTGTGTTTGTCTTTTGGCTTATTATATCCGTTGCACTCCCTGTTCCACCTGTTTCAATATTCGTTGAAAAAACCTGACCAGCTACATAGTACGTAAGAATATCACGAAGCTGCTCACTTTCTGCTGCTATAAAGACTGCCTGTGATTGTAGCTGTGACAAATCCACTGGCCCGTACTGAAGTGGTTCATACAGAATCTCATCCACTATTTTGCCGCCTAATGTTTCATATCTTTTCTTAAACGCATCCTTCACATTCAATGCAAAATCCGTATTGGCAAAGACAAGGGACGTTGTGGCCAATCCTTTTCCATAGACATGTTCTGCCAAAACAATACCCTGAAGATTGTCAGATGGCCATACACGAAATACATAATCTCCGGCAATTGTTACATCGGGAGAGGATGCTCCTATGCTGAGCAGCACAACTTTATGGCGCTCGGCTAGTAGAGCTGCTGCAAGGGATTCTTCATTACACAGCCCCCCTATAACTGCAGATACATTGTTATCAAGCAGCTTTTTGAATGCATTTGTGCCGCCTTGCACAGTGCATGCACTATCTTCGTAAACAACGTGTATTTTCTGCCCATTAATTTTTTGCGTATTGACATTGTTGACATTGTTCTGCTTAGGATCATTGATCTCATCAATGGCAAGAGAAATGGCACGTTTTGCTTCTTCTCCTTTTGGAGCATATTCTCCGGATAACGGAAGAAATACACCTATGGTTAAGGAGAAATTATCGGGAGTGTGTGGTAGCTGATGAGTAGTAGATTGGTTTTCAGTGGTCTGTTGCGGGTTTATTGTTAAAGGAATATTGTTAGGCGAAAAAGCACTGCACCAGAAAAGTGTAATAAAGAGAAGAGTAACTACCAGAAAAAAAACAAATGCTCTTCCGAAGCGCAGTTTTCTCATGCATGCGCGAAATAAGGATGTGCTATATATTGTTTTTGTCTTTAGAATGAAAAGAATTATGTAAATAATACGTCTCAATCACGGTCTATATCATCACAGTCTATATCCATCGGTCTATATCCATACTAGGAATTTCGCAGCCCAGAGCAATCCCTCATCCCTCACATAGAAAAGTCTCCTATAAGGAGTTCCATCTGGATTGAAAACCTCCAGCACATTGGCATTCTTCTCAATAACCTTTTTGTACTCATTAATATAGTTCTGCGCTAATTTCTTGTCAACAAGCAGAGCAATGTCAATCATGCAAAAGCCAAGATGGGTCCAGATAGCAGTTCCTTCATAGTTCGGCGCGAAGAATGAAGGAAGTCGTAGCTCCTGCTCGCGGTGACGCTCTTTCGTGTACTTGGCAGGGAATGGCTTATCAAGCTCGTTCTCGTGAATCTCCTGCAATGCAGCAGTACACATATTCTTGTCATCAAATAATCCACACCAAAATGGGAAGATATTGGCATCGCTGGCAACATGATATTTTCCAGACAAGTCATCCAGGAAATATGCACCGGTCCAGAACGTTTCCTCGATTAGCTGTGGAAACTTGTACCCGGCGAAGGGGCTTGAAAGACCTAATTCTCCTGCATCTCTTGCAAGCATAGCTAGCATACAGTTGTCATAGCATGAAGACTGTCGTATATAATGATCTTTCATTGAAGAGAAATGTTTGTCTTTGCGCACTAAGCCGGTCTTGTGGTCAAAGATGTCCTTATAATAGTAACGGAGCTGCTCTTCCAAGAACGTCTTGTATTTTGTAACAAGCTCACCAGCTTTCGCCCGGACAAGGCAGTGGACCAAAAAAGGCAGGGAATCTGCAGCCATCACGGGAAAATCAATGCACTTACCTTTTTTAGTGATAGATGTTGTGACTTTTCCCGTTTTCTCATAATATTCTAATGCAAACGCAAGTGAGGAAATGACCTTCTTTGTGTCTATCGCGAGCAGAGCATCAACACAAATCCCAAAATCACGCATCCAGAAATGCGGAAAATTCCCATTACTGACTTGATAGAATGTGCCATTCCAGCATTCTTCAACAATCTGCCTGCAAATCTGGCTAGCATCACCAAGATACTTCTTTTGCTTTACCACGTGGGCTTTCATAGCCAAGCTGCCCATTCTAATGCCTTCTTTTAGGAGAGATGGACGGAACATGACAGTAAAGAGAATGTAATTTTATTTAAAGCTTTGCTGATGCGAAATGTTTAAATTACCTGCATAGTTTGTCGCTTTTTATGGATGAAAGTATCAGCCCAGTATGCCAGAACTGCGTGAAGTTTAAAGTATTTGGCAAGAATTGCTGGTATTATTGGGAAGGAAAGAAAGTCTGCTCGATGAAAGAGGAGGAGTAAGATGGGGCTATTCAACTGGTTGTTTGGGAAAGAAGAACAGAAGCATAAGCCAACGGCAACAAGAACGATTCCTGTCAT
This sequence comes from Candidatus Woesearchaeota archaeon, assembly GCA_023264635.1. GTDB lineage: Archaea > Nanobdellota > Nanobdellia > Woesearchaeales > JAGVYF01 > JACQSS01. Next base: position 50,463 of record JAHFLT010000006.1, read on the forward strand.
CCAAGAAACAAGTGGTTGTTGTTCTCAGGAAGCTTCTCATGGCGGTTGCGGATGTTCTGATACTAGTGACCACAATGAGGAAAGTACTGTGAGCAAGCAGGCACGTCTTGAGACATGCTGTGGCAGGTGCCCATGCCGAACAGAAGATGCCCAACACGGAGAACAGTGTTGTTTCTCCTGCTGTTGCAACCAATTGGATAACATCAGGCAGTTTACATTTAAGGGGTAAGACAGTCTCTTCCCAACGAATATCTCTTTATCTCTTTGTAGTTCATGTATTTTCTTTTCCTTACTTCTTCTCTTTCGGTAATGGAGCTCTAATAACGCGCCTGATGGGATTCGAACCCACGACCTTCGACTTAGGAGGCCGACGCTCTCTTTGGCTTTCGTCTCTGTCTGATACGGTCCTTATACATAGACGCCAAGTATCCAAACTGAGCTACAGGCGCATAGATGTGTGGAGAAGGGAATTCCTTAAAAGTGTTTCCCTCTCCAGAGAAGATATAAACACTTTATACCTTCATGAAAAACATGGAAGGATTATACGAACCCGGAGAAGATACGTTTTTGCTTGCGTCAGTGCTGCCAAACTATCGGCTAGGAAGAGTACTGGAAATAGGAACAGGAACCGGCTACATTACAGCTGCTGCTGCAAAGAAAGCAAAGCATATACTGGCTGTTGATGTTGATTCAAAAGCAGTAAAATACTGCAGAGAACATCACAAACTGGACCACGTCACTTTCCGGCAAAGTGATCTTTTTTCTCGTGTTAGTGGGAGGTATGACACCATCATCTTTAATCCACCATATCTCCCTTATGATAAACGGGAACCGAAACAGTCACAGCTTGTAACTATGGGAGGAAAACATGGTTACGAACTGCTGACGAAGTTCATCGCTAAAAGTCCGTCATTTCTTACAGCGCATGGCCGGATTCTGATTGTTTTCAGCTCGTTGACAAATAAACAGAAGGTAGATGAAGCGATTATAAGTACTATGCTTGAAAAAAAGCAAGTGGTATCAAGGAAAATACCCTTTGAGGAGCTGTTTGTTTACTGCATCAGAAAAAGTAGCTTGCGGCAGCAGCTCGAGAAAGGAGGAATGAAAGAGCTTTTCTTTTTTGCCAAAGGCAAAAGGGGATTTGTATTTACTGGTCTATTGAGAAAAAAAAAGGTAGCTGTCAAAGTGCATAATCCGCAATCGCCGGTACTCAATGCATTGGCACGTGAAGCTAGGATGCTTCGATTTGCGAATCGTTTGGGAATTGGTCCACGTCTAATAGCAAGCGGAAGAGAGTATGTCATCTATCAGTTTGTTGAGGGTGAGCAGATAAGTTCCAAGGTGGCATCATTATCCAGAAACCAATTGCGATTGCTGATAAAACGAATAGGAAAACAATTATTTGTGCTGGATAAAGCTGGTATAGCGAAAGAAGAGATGAGTAATCCCTATAAGCACATTATTATTACTTCACAATTAAAACCAGTGCTCATTGATTTCGAGAGGGCGCGTAAGACAAAAACACCGCACAATGTTACTCAGTTTTGTAGTTATCTCCTGCATTTGCAAGCGCAGGTAAAGAAAAGAGGAATACATTTCTCAAGAAAAGATGTCATTGACTGGGCTAAGCATTATGCTCTCTTATCGCCTTCAAAAAGAGAGCAACATCTTAATAAACTAATGCACATTCTTTTCTGAACATGGAAGACTCTACAAAGCAGCGTCTGGCAGCATTCAGGAAGCAACTAGTGGATGAACTAATTAAGCAAGTGGCTTGTGACGTCAAACAAGACAATGAGGTTACCGAGAAAAAATATCATATGTATACTGTGGAATACGTTGCGAAGATGATTGAAACAGACAATGATCATGCATTTGTAACAGAGCTCTTTAAGGAAATGATACGGGTGTATGCTGATAATGAAACGTACTGCGCTCGCATGTTTGACGCGTATAAGAAGCAGCCAGCTTTAACAGAGCATTTGTCTGATATGGAAACTTACTACGTCACAGCAAAGAAAGAATTTCCAGTCTATTCTCCGGCATATCTTGCTTACAATGCGCTGGTTGATGCATACAATGTCGGCTTGGAAAAAGAGATACTGTATTCTAAAATAAGTAATACTCTCTATCAGCTGAAAGACGCACGTGACAAGCTAACGCTGGTGGATTACAGAGAAGAATTCTCCGGGAATATCACCAAGCTACAGCAGATATATCTGGAACATTATCAACTGCCCGACAGTAAGAAATGCAACTAGGCTACATGCGAAGAATTTATTATGATCAACTGGCTGCAGGATATGATGAATTATATGGTGATGAGCAGCTGCAAAAACAAAATCTCATTCAGCATACCCTTCTTTCTTTCCTCTCTGCAAATAGTACCATACTAGATGTCGGTTGCGGCACAGGCATATCGCTTGCTCACAATGCGTTTGGAATTGATCCAAGCTTTCAACTGCTGCTCAGGGCAAAAAAAAAGAGCCATTATCTTATACACGGTGTTGGAGAGGCATTGCCCTTCAAGGATACTTCATTTGATGTCGTGCAATGTGTTACTGCGTTGCATAATTTCACGGATTGGAAAAAAGGGATAGGTGAGATGAAACGGGTCTCAAAACAATTGATTGTACTCTCTCTATTGAAAAAAGCTGATGCTTTTCATGAGATGCGAAAGATGATTGAGCAACACCTCTGCGTTGTAGAGACCAAAGATGCTCATCAAGATATCATTTTTTTCTGCAGGAAGAAGTAATGTTCCTCTTCGGGAAAGATCATTATGGCACAATGGAATGGTGATATTTCTGTCTCATATCTGTCGTATGCGGCAAGATTATCCTTAAAAAGCTATCTTGCTTACGAATATATGTGTCACAAAGCTGTCACAGGTGGAAGAATGTCATGTAATGGTCTCAATCTCTTATGTGGAATCGAGGGAAGTGGAGGGAATGGGCGTTGTTACATCGGTAGGGAAACTCCCATCTCTTACGAAACCAGTGGTGGGCTTTATCTTACTGCGGAGAGGGATACCTATGAACCAGCCATTGAAATAACAAGGCCTTTGTACGCCTCTTCCAAGCACAGCGATGTTGAATTCTGGAAGCCACTCCTATTCTATGGACCGGTTCAAAGAGACACTCCATCTGCTAAGGAATTTGGATTTTCGTATCATCCGACATTAGATTTGGCACTGACGTATCTTGGCATTCCACAAAAATCACTATCTCCCCTAAAAACATCACCCATTAAATCATTACCTATCTTTGAAAAAGAACGCCAGCAGTTAGAAGAGCTTATTGCGCAGGAAAAGCGCAGGATGGTGCAGCGTGCAGCTTGATATCATGGTACGGAAAGCTGAAGAACATGAACTTTTTGCTGAAGAAGTAGCTGATAGTGAAGAGAGGAAAACGCTTTTTCTTGAAGCGGCAGAAATTTATGTCAACGTTTCGAAGATATGCTCATCACATCAAGTAGCTCACTATGTGCAACGCGCAAAAGAATGCTACCTCAAATCGCAGCAAAAAAAAACTGTAATCTCCCCTATAATAATAGAGACAAAGATAATAGAGACAAAGAAAGTGTCTTTTGATGATGTAGTCGGCTTAGAGAATGTGAAAGAAAAGATACGTCTGAAAATCATTGAGCCATTTAAGCATCCTGAACTGTATACGTACTTTGGAAAAAAAATAGGAGGAGGGATACTCATGTATGGCCCTCCTGGCTGTGGTAAGACGCTGCTTGCGGAAGCTGCTGCACATGAGGCGGGATGCGCTTTCTTTTCTGTGAGCGTTGGCAGCATCACCAGCAAATACGTTGGTGAGACGGAGAAGAACATCACTGAGCTTTTTACGCAAGCAAGAGAGGCTGCGCCAAGCATTATCTTCTTTGATGAACTGGAAGCGCTTGGGAGCGAGCGGAGCAATGCAACAGAATATGCGCGAACTGCAGTGAGTCAACTGCTGACTGAGATGAACGGCCTCGGAAACAGAGAACAGCACATTTTGTTGATAGGGGCAACCAATGAGCCATGGAACGTTGATATTGCACTTCGCAGGCCGGGCAGATTTGGTGACCACCTTTTTATTCCACCGCTTGATTTCAAGGCTCGGTACAAGTTGCTGAAGCAATATCTTAAAAATAGACCGCTTGCAGGTGATGTGAATTTAATAGCAATAGCCATTGAGACACAGCACTATTCCGGAGCAGATATCGTAGCACTTTGCGATGATGCTATCGAGCATGCATTGACAGACTCGCTAAAGGTGAAAGCAGCGCGCAACGTGACAATGGATGACTTCATCAATGCATTAGCACAGAAACATGCAAAGTCCACAATTCAATGGTTCAAGATGGCAATCAAAGAACTGGAAAAGAATAAGGATGAAAGCTTTCAGGAGGTGGTGATAGAAGGAAGGAAAGTGCTTTCTGCTGCATTGCGGGAGGTTGTGGCATGATTAGTGTTACCTATCTCATTAATGCGGGGTGCAATGAGCGCTGCCTTTTCTGCTTTAATCATTGGCGGGAGAACGGCCTTATGGATACGCTGCCTCATGACAAAAAAGAGTATATTGTGAAAAAAATATGTGACATGCGCCCAGAACATCTTGCATTCTCTGGAGGAGAACCGCTGATAGATAAGCATTTTGTTGCATTGCTGCAGTATACACGCCAGCAGATGCCCAACCTTATACTGTCTGTGCAGACAAATGCGACGTTGCTTACTGAGGATATTACAAAAAAAATGAAAGCAGCTGGTGTTGCATATATTCTGATTTCGCTGCATGGGCAGGAGAATGAACACAACGCACTAACTGGGGCAAAACTCTATACCAAAACAATCATGGGAATAAAAAACGCAATTGCTGCTCATATTCCCGTTGTGATAAACACTGTTGTTACAAGCCAAAATATTGCAGCTCTGCCACCTTTCCTTAAGGATGTTGGCAGTTTGGGTGTTTCTGCTGTTCAACTGTCTGCACTGTATGCAGCTGGCTCTGTCATCTCTAGAAAATATCTTTTTCCATCACCCGGTCAACAAAAGGAACTCGTCAGTGCTGTTACCACTATGATATTACCGTATACTTTATCCTTTCATGCATTTGATAGGGAGATTGTTGCGCCATATTCTACCGATTCGTGTGGAGCGGGCGAGCAGGAGATCGCTGTTTTTCCCAATGGAGATGTCACGTTATGCCCAGCATGGGAGCAAAGCTATGGCAATCTGCTGCAAGATGACTGGACTGTGATCATCAAGAGAATTGAGCAGGGGTTGGTTGTGGAAAGTGAGCGTAAAACAGCATGCAATGACTGCGGCGGCTGCCTCTTGTCAAAGAAAGCTGCTGTTGCATAAGCGCGCTGCAAAAAAATTTCCCAGAGAAATCACACACGCCATGTAACAGCAACATCATCAGTACGCCAATATGGCATAATTTTCGATTTTTCAATGGGCGTTACACGTCCAGCTTTATGTTCAATAGTGCCGAGCCACGCAATCATCGCACCATTATCGACGAGGAACTCATTTGCAGGGACAAAGCACTTTGCATGTCGCTCTTCACACATCTTCTTAGCCATTTCCTGTAATCGTGTATTGCATGCTACACCACCACCTAACAAAAGCTCGTTTTTTTCCGTGTGTGCCATGGCACGCTCGCTCACTTCCAGCGCCATCGCAAAAACTGTTTCCTGCGCAGAATATGCAAGGTCTTCTTTTGTATACTTGCCCGAGTCGTACTTCTGTTTGAGATTCGTCAGTATACCCCCAAAGCTGAGGTCCATTCCCTTGACTACATACGGGATTTGTATGAGTTTCTTTCCGTTGCATGCAAGCGCATCTATCTTTGGACCACCGGGAAAACCAAGTCCCATGTGTCGAGCTAACTGGTCGAGGAAGTTTCCAATGCCTATGTCCAATGTTTCGCCGAAGATACGATATTTGCCGCTTTCAAATGCTATTATCTGTGTATTTGCTCCGGATACGTAAAGTAACACAGGATCTTTTGCTTGTGTTTTTATCCGTCCGATTTCGAGGTGAGCAATGCA
>JAHFLT010000006.1:56517-65731 GCA_023264635.1 Candidatus Woesearchaeota archaeon
GGCTTTTTGTGAAGAAGTGCGAGTACGCGGGCAGCAAAAGTACCAACGGTAAGGCAATTGCCAATCCCCGGACCTTGGGAAAATGCAATAATGTCTATATCCTTAAGTGACTTATCAGCTTTCTCAAGAGCTTTTTTGATGACTATGTCACAAACATTCACATGGTGGTCTGCTACTTCTGCCGGGATCATACCACCTTCTTCTGTCTGCAAAGCATCCTTTACATTGGCTAAGACAGTACCTTTATCATCTACAATTCCTACGCCGAACGTGTGGGCCGTTGTTTCTATTCCTAAACATAACATCTCCTGGTGGAGTTTCGATTGACTTTTAAACAATAGCATTCCGCCAGTTGCAAAAAGAGTGCGCTAGTTGCAAAGCTAGTGGTCTATTTCTGGCATATGAAAGTATAAAAAAATAAGTAAAAACTAAAAGAATAAAAAATATTTACAACATCTTCTTTATCTTTTTGAGCTGTACAGCTGCCTCTTCCTTGAGTGCAAGGCCAAAGCCCAGACCTAGCGCAAGCGCAACAGCAAACACTACTCCTCCCACGAGAAGCAAGATTGTGCTTTCAGCCAAAGAAATAGAGATGCTTATCTGCTGCAATGCCATAATGGATGTAAATACAATTATTGCTCCCCATGTTACATCAGCAATGACACCAGCACCCTTTGCCCTTGTGGCTACTATCTGGTTACTTGCATACTCTGCGGCTACCCAGCCAAGTAAGCCCAAGACAACAGCAGCGATGAGGTTTGGAATCCACATTGCCAGATTCCTCAAAAGGCTTGAAAGCCCTTCTAACCTGATTGCATCTGCAGCTGCTGGCAGGAAAAGGATGAAGACGTACCATTTTGTAAGCGTGTGTACAAAGTCACCCAGATCTAATCTACCAATGACCGATTTCAAACCAGTTTTATCAAAAAGCCATTTGTCAAGCTGTCCGCGTGCAACTAATTTTTGTACTGCATAAGCTACAAGTTGAGCCACCAGATAGCCAAACAATAAAATCACAATACCCGCAAGAAGTTTGGGTAATGCCCACACGACACTCTGTATAATCGTCTGGAGCGGATCTAGCATTGCCTCACGTGTTTCTACTAATATACTCATGATATACCACCTCTTTTTTAGAACACTATATATCCCAGACTATATAAAAGTTTATCACTATTGTGAAATGGTAATTAAGTAATAGTAATTGAGTACTAATTAACCTCCTATATATTTTTCAAGGATGTATGCAGGATTTTTTTCCGGGTGAAGGAGAACAGGTGTTTGACCTAGTTTTCTCTTTACGGATAAGACATAATCTCCGGGCAGTATGAAATCACTAAATGTGGGTGGTGTTTTGATGATCATCTCAAGATGCTTTTCTCCTACTTCACTTAAAACATAATCTACAAAACCATACCCTAGTGAATAGTGGTGCGTTTTGTGATAGAGGAGATTGCTTCCATTACCAGATATGGCTTTCGCAACATCTGATGCATAAATACATCGATGATACTGCATGATGCCCCTTGCTTTGAGCGTTCTAATAGCGATATACTCCGCTAATCCCTCGTGGAAGGCACTGTCTTCCAGCCCTTTCCTAGATAGGGCATGTGACAGCAACCTTGGATTAATTGTATTAATGTAGTGGTGTGCAAATTCATGGATAGCAATATACTTTTCATTCTCGGTAAGGTCACTTCCTTCGTAATCTCCTGTTACTGTTACACTGGAGGGAGCAGAGTATAGTCCCCTAATATTCAAAAAAGCACCAAAGCCAGCGCCTGTATAGGTATAGATCATCATCACTTGTCTTATTCCTGGTGATGATAAGAGAGGGGAGTTAGTTTCCACAATCTGTTGTAGCTCCATAGCAAGCTCATGATGTAACGCACGATATCCTGTTCTGATGCGCGGTGTACTAAACGTAATGTTGTTTTCCCTCTGCATCTTGGCGATGAGCATCGTAGATTCTGTCATGAGCTTTTGGGAAAAGTCACGCTGCTTAATGACATAATCTTTATATCCAAATGTTGTTTCAAAAAAAAGTGCTGTGCTACAGAGCGTTGCGAGGATGGACTTACCTATACTCCTTGTGCATTTGGAGAATGCCATTTGCCATTGACGCCGGGGTCTCTCCCGTATCGGGATTCCTTTCAGCCGGAGGTGTTCCCTCATGATATGCCATTTTAATCCGGGTAATTGTTCAACTGCTTTATGAAAATCTTCTTTGGTATAACAGGAAGTTAAGACTTTTTCATCATTCGTATCAAGTCGCTCTTGTATATAATTGGCATTCTGCTTGTAAAGAAACAGAAGCATCCTCTCCAGATTGACCCGTTGTTTCGCTTGTTGTTGTTGCTGTGCCAGTGCGCGGGATGTTGCTACATATCGGTATGTATGAACACCTACCTCTTTTGCTAAGAAACCGAAAGGAACACCCATCCCCATGCTGCCGTAAAGGTAATACTCAGCCAGCGCTACAAGGGGCAGCACACCCCATAAGCGCAGATAGGGAAAATCGTTTTGTAGGAATCCTGTAAAATATGCAGTTTCCTCTCTTGCTTTGATAAGCGTCTGATACCCTTTATCAGGAATTGCAGCTCTGTTGAGTATAAATTCTAATCCTGCTTGTTTACTCTCTGCAGACGAATACCCTATTGTTTGTAAGTCATTAACAAGCTCGTCGCGACTTGCAACAAGGTGCCCAGCGCGTTTTAGGAACTTCCATTTTGATTCTCCTGCAAAAGGGACTATACCCATATCATCATACCTAAGAAGTTCTTCTTTCTGTTTCATGGACGAGTAATAGAAACTATTATATATTTAAAGTAAAGATATATAGCACATATGATGTATGCTTGCAATAGTTATAGCAAATCTCGTTACCTATTGACCTTTTGTGAGATTTGCCAGAATAGTAAAAATAGTAAAGTGCTTATCTACACGTTTCATTATTTCAGCACTTTATTATTACACAAGCTTCTTGCACGTGTCTGAGAAAATGCATGTCTCACAAACTGGTCTTTTCCTGCATGCCTTTTTGGTATGCTTCACAAGCAGTGCATGGTACTCCTTGAATAGTATTGTATCTTTTGGAAGCATTGAATGGAAAAGGTTTTGCCATGTTTCATATGAACCGTTTTCTGGAAGGTAACCCATACGTGAGAAAATTCTTCTCGTATAAGCATCTATCACAAAGACAGGTTTTTCAGCTGCATATAAGAGAATAGAGTCTGCAGTTTCTGGACCAACTCCTTGGAGCGCAAGGAGTTTTGTTCGTAGCATTGTTGTTTCTTCTTGGGTAATGTCTGTTGTTGTAAAAAATTCTGCCAAAGTCATTAGCCTTTCTGCCTTCTGGTTGAAGTAGCCAGCTGGACGAATGAGTAATGCAAGTTTTTCTTTTTGTAGCTTTAGTATTTTTTCCGGTGTCAACACATTCTTCGCGTGCAGTGCGATAAGGGCTTTCTCTGCGTTTGTCCATGCAGTGTTCTGTGTAAGGATAGCGCCTATGGCAATTTCAAAGCGATGGCGTTGGAGCGTGATTTTTACTCCATAATGTGGTTTGTTTTCTCCTTCAGGCGTTACTGGCCACCAGCCTTGAGGACCATACGCTTTATGTAGAATGCGGAATGTTTGCAGGAGTTTGTTCATTGTGTTTCTGTATTGTCTAAGGTAATTGTATCTCCCCTTTTTCTGTATCACTATCTAATTTAGAACAATGAGGGGCATGCTGCAACACCATTCCTTTTCTCCAGTTGGTGCATAGCAAGAAGCTATTGCTCCGGTCTTAATAGGGTTTTCTAACGTAGCTGCTCTGCCATCAGCTTCTACCATAAGTCTTCCATTAGTATTCGTAGACCATTTTAGGGCAGGGCATTCTCCTACTGTTCCTGCTGCTGTTGTACAGGTGGGAGCAAATGTTTTCTTTTCATTTGTTTTCACTCTTGCTACCCCACTGTTTGAACTGTAATAGCAAGTAACAGGTCCCATTGCCGGGAGTGGCAATCTAAAATATTTGCTTTGCGGGAATTGAGCTCTACATGGCAATATCAAGAATCCATTTCCTTCTTTTACCGTTTCATAAGGGATACGAATTACATCCTTTCGCTCAAGGAGTTCATTAGATGTTTGATAGAGTACATCTTGATTTTCAACTCGAGAGTAGCCAATGATTATACCTTTTACAGAGAATAAACCATCTATTTGTGCTTTGATATACTCTTTGTTATTGTACCTAACTCTAGTATCATCTGTGCGACATGATGGTTGAGAGAGTGGTTCTTGTACAAACAAAACATATCCCTTTCCTGCAGTCAATATTGTTTCTGATGTTATTTCGTGTACTTTCCATTGTCCATTAGAAAAGGAGTATAGTTTTTCAATATAATGTTTGGCTGTTCCAAGTGTATACCCCCTGTTGTCTATCGTTACAGGTACATCTTTTAGCGGAGTATCTTTTGTTATACGTAGACCATTCCAACCAAATCTCAAAGAGACTGGTTTTTGTTCTGAAAGGGGAATATTAACAGTCCCGTCACTTGCAGCGTCTAAAAAGTAAGCTCCCATTTCGAATTCTTCTCCGGTAAACTTTTCCCACACGCCCTCTTTGAATGTGAAAATTGCCGGCTGCAGTGTTCCTAAAACAGCTCGTACCTTTGTCTTTTCTGAAAATCCAAGCAGATTCCAGCCAGCAGATATTTTCATTGGTACTGGACAGCTTGTGCCTGCTTTTACTTTACCACTACAGCACTTTTGAGTACAATAAGCAGGTGGATCTGTTACACAATCTAATTCCTTTCCTTGTGATGCTATAACGCAGGGATGCAAGAATGTTTCTATTTCCTCTTCAGGAGTAATAGGTTTTCCTTGGAGTAGTTTAATAATTGGTCCAGCTTCGCCTTGTTTGCAATCTTCTGGGCAGATATCATGTTCTTCTCTTTGTTCACACCTCCCATTTTGATTGCATAATGCAAATTGTGTGACATCTATGCTCTTGATTAGTTTGCCATCTGGATCAGATACCTCAATTGTTTTGCCTTCTGGATAATAGGGGATAAGCTCAATGTGATCGAAGTCATCTTGGGGGATGTATCCGCCCCATTTATTCATTTTGTCAGGAAAAACTTCAATGAGTGTTGGAATACTAAAATAGGTAAAAAATAGTTCTCTCCCATTATTGTCTAAAATGACCAAATGAAATCCTTTCTTTTCCGTGTTCGCTCCTGGCGCATATCCAAAGGTAGCCTTGGCAGTAGCGGTAGTTATTTTTCCAGTTACATAATGCATTGTTACAAAATAAGATTTATCTGGTAAGGGGATAGCATACACTATATCGATGCACAGTAAAAAGATAATAATTAATGCAGTAGTTTTATTCATGAGTATTTCTCCAACTCTTTTTGGAGGTGGGTTTTGGATACTATGTCAAATTCAGTTCCAATCTCTGTAAGAGGTCCTCCCATAATAGTATCCTTTCTAATGGGACGATACCAATTGTTATAGGTACAACCAATTGCACATTCGATACCAGAAAAATCTCTCCACTTATTACATGAGGGATCATTGTCACAGTTTGGTCCGGAAATCACCCCCGCAGGTGCTGTTCCTCCATAGGAGAGGTATTCATCATATAAACCTAAAAGATGTGAAGCTTCGTGAATTAATCCATAGGTGTGTCCTCCTGCCTGGACATCATAGCTTGCTACGGCATAATCACCATGCGCTGCTCCACGAGAAGGATCTAGTTTTGTCAAAACATACACAAAGTTTGAACTTTTTGATCTTGGACAACGTGCTGAAGCAGCAAAAACTTTCTCTCTATTGCAAGAAGTGAGTGATACGGTTGAGGTAACAGCTTTGTACTCACAACCAACATTACCTAGCTTTGTTACAATATATGCCTTTATCTTATTCTTATATGTTTTATACGGTTCTTTATTAAAAAGGGTATGATAACTTGCGGCACCATGTCCAGCAAATTGCAAGTCTTCTCCTAAAAATTTTTGGTCGTAATGATCAGGAACAATTATCAAAGTAAGCTTATTATTCTCTTCCCCTCGCTCTTTTATATCTTTGAAAGTCTCTGTATCAGGATAAAATAACTTACAAACATTTTCTCCAGGAACGCACTTATGCTCTGGTTTAGGATATTTTTCAGGATCGCTGATGTCACATATAGTGTTTTCAGCTTTGCACATGTAATCACTACAGCATTCATAAGGTTTACAAGAGTGACTAGCGCTAGTAGCATCAATGAAACCACACTCACAGTTGATGGCAACACAATTATGACTACTCGAGTCACATTTTTCATAGGGTTTACATTTTTTATCATTACTACATTTATCTATCTCACACTTGCCATCTTTATCAATAAAACCATTGGGACAACTTTCAGGACAGAACGAACGAAAAAAAACACTAGTATATGGCACACACTGTGTAGCTAAACCCTTCTCATCATGACATGTCTCTTTCTGAGGTAAACTTTTACCATCCTTCCCTGTCCATTCCTGTTCCCAACAAGAGCACTGATCTTTAGCATTACGTCCGGCGCCTGGTGGACAATCTTTTTGGACGCAGGTAATTGCCCCACCCCATTGCCAATGACAAATCTTCCCAGTACCACAAGGATCTCCATGTTTCTTACATGCTTCTGCAGTTTCTGCAGTGACTGCTGAAACTATATAGAGAAAAAGTACTAAAATGAATCCTATCCCCGACTGGTTCATAGAGAATAATATGCACCTTTCCAGTATTTATATTTACCGTGAAGCTCGTTTAATTTCAATCTTCTTGATTATCTGCACCGGTTCTGTGCCAGGTCCATAGTAGACTTCGTCATTAACGACAAGCGGTAGCATGGTGTGATATCGATAATCCTTTCCTGTAGCAGTATTAACAACACGTCCATCAAAGCCGCCATCTCGGGAAGTAACCACGCTTTTGATGCGACCGAGTAATGTTCCTGCTGGCTGTTCATCATCCCTTGTCGTTGTTTGCTTCACCATTTTAGTACCTTCTTCTTTTTTGAGAATGGTTGCCAAATTATCTGCATCAAGCGTGAATGTAACAATATCCCCGCGTATAATGGGAATCAGTGAAGTGAACTTGTAGTGGTGTATTGCAGAATCATATGCTGTGATTTCACCGGTATAAACATTGTCTTTAGGAGGATTCAGTTGGGTAACCCTGCCGAGCTTAGGCGCATCTGCTTTTGGTTCTACAGATTTCTCTTCTTTTATCTTTTCAGCAGCCTGAGGTTTCGTTTCTACAAGCTTTTCTTCCGGTTTTATTTCTACTCTCTCTTCTTTCGCAGCTGGTGTTGGCTCTATTTTTTCTTCTGTCTTTTCTTTCACAATTTTCTCAACAATTTGTTCTACTGGTTTCTGTTCTTCTATATTTTTTACTATCTCTTTTTCCAATGGTGTCTCTTTTTCCAGCTCTCCACTGCACCCTATAAGAAAAAATGCTACTATCAACATGACAATCAACACGACAGGTAATTTTCGCATCAATATATCTACACATTCAAAGTATTTAAATTCATCGTGAACGTGTCACACGTCCAGCTCTTGCACGTCCTTCGCATGTTCTTGGATGAACTGTTTACGCGGCTCGACGTCATCTCCCATCAAAATGGTAAATATCTGATCAGCACGCACTGCATCTTCGATGGTGACTTTCTTTAGTGTTCTTGTATTGGGATCCATTGTTGTTTCCCATAACTGATTAGGATTCATCTCTCCCAATCCCTTATATCGCTGCACAGTTACCTGCTCTGCTCCACCTAATTCGGTTATTATTTTCTTTTTCTCATTATCGTTGTACGCATATTTTGCTGTTTTTTCCTTCCTGATTTGGTAGAGTGGGGGTTGCGCAATGTAAAGATATCCTGCCTCTATTAGCGGCCTCATATAGCGGTAAAAGAGCGTCAACTGTAACGTCGTTATATGGTTTCCATCAACATCCGCATCGGTCATAATAATAATTTTGTGATAACGTAATTTACTAATGTCGAAATCTTCTCCAATACCACAGCCGAGCGCTGTGATTATTATGCTGATTTCTTCGTTCGTGAGCATCTTATGCAGTCTTGCTTTCTCAACATTGAGTATTTTCCCCTTGAGGGGTAATATTGCCTGGAACTCACGATCACGAGCCTGCTTGGCGCTTCCTCCGGCACTATCCCCTTCCACGAGGAAAACCTCACATTTCGCAGGATCTGTATGTGAACAATCTGCCAGCTTGCCAGGCAATGCACTTGTTTCAAATATTCCTTTTCTCCTCGCAATCTCACGTGCATTCCGTGCAGCTTCTCTTGCCTTTGCAGCCATAATACACTTTCCGATAAGCACCCGTGCGATTTTCGGATGTTCCTCAAAGAACGTAGAAAGCCCTGTAAAGACAATTGAATCGACAACGCCCTTCATATCAGAATTGCCAAGCTTTGTTTTGGTCTGCCCCTCAAACTGCGGCTCGCTAAGCTTTACGCTGATAATACATGTTAATCCCTCACGGACATCATCTCCTGAGAGCTTCAGCTCTTTTTCGATGTTATTTTTTTCTATATACGTATTAAACACGCGAGTGATTGCTGTCTTGAACCCTATTAAGTGTGTCCCCCCCTCAATAGTATTGATATTATTTGCAAAAGAAAAGATATTGTCTTGGTAGCTATCATTATATTGCAAGGCAATCTCTACTATGGTGTCATTCCTCTCCTTTTCGAAATAAATTACTTCATGGAGAGGATTCTTGTTTTTGTTCAGAAAGTCTACAAAAGAGATTATACCACCTTCATACATAAATGTCTCCTCTTTTCCTGAACGTTCATCCTTGATTGTTATTTCCACGTTTTTGTTGAGGAATGCGAGTTCACGTAATCGTGACGTGAGAATATCATAACTAAACTCAATGCTCTCGAAGATCTCTTTATCTGGATAGAAGCGCACAATTGTGCCTTGCTTTTGTGTTTCGTTTAGGACATCAACACCAGTGATCGGCTTTCCGCGTTCGTATATCTGCTGATAAATCTTATGATCTCGCATAACCTGCACAATCAGCTTTGTTGAGAGTGCGTTCACGACGCTTATGCCCACCCCATGCAATCCGCCGCTTACTTTGTATGCTTTTCCGTCGAATTTACCCCCTGCATGAAGTTTGGTCATGACAATGGTCAGCGCGCTCATTTGGTATTTTGGGTGGACCTCTA
>JAHFLT010000039.1 GCA_023264635.1 Candidatus Woesearchaeota archaeon
TTGCGAAGCAACTTGCACAAGAAATCTGTGAGATTTCTTTGTGCTCCATCCGGGAAATGCAAAGAAGCCATAGGCTTCTTGCACAAGGAGAACACCTGTTCTCCTTTGTGTCACTCTGCAGATTAACAGCACATGCGAGCTGAGGTGCAATGGCGAGCGAGAACGAGACTTTCTACAGAGCCTCATATTTCTGTTCACGTATATTTTTATCTGGTGATGATACCTCATGAACAATACGAAAGCAATTTGATTGTGAGAAATCAAGAAGAAGTTCTTTATACCCCACCCAATGCCTTCGTGTTTCATCTTCAAGAAGATCTTCAATGCTTTTGTAACCGGTATTATATCCTGCTGCGATTGAAACATAACTCCATGTTTTTCCTTCTTTTACTACACAAATAAACCAATCATCCTTCCACCCAGTAGTATAACTGATAAATTTTGTTTCATAGCCATGATGAAGTAGCCAGTCAACAGCAAGTGCTGTACAATCACTATCATTTCCACCATTGTAAAGATATGTATAATGAGGTTGTTTGATAGTACGGTGTTCAAGTTTTGTCATTGGATAAAATATGCGAAGCTCTTTCAGGAAGCGGTAAACTTGAGAAGGCGTATTGCTACTTTCACGAAGAGCTGTATATGTCTCCATTGTTCTGTCTTCTATGGGAATTGATAATGGAACAACTACATACCCACTTTCAGCTTCAGTGTCAGGAAGCATTTCCAGAGATTTTTCAAATGAAATTGCATTTTGTCTAATAAGTGTTTCTAAATTTTTGTAGCCCGAAAAATAACCATCTGTACCTAAATAACTCCACGTAGCACCATTGCGCACTGCACACGCTGCATGGGAACATTCTCCAAAAAGGATTATATGTGTTTCATAGCCATGATAACGAAGCCAATCTGCTGCAAGCGCAGCATAGTCTTCGCAATCTCCTCCCCCTCGGAGATAAATATCAATAGGTTCGTACATATAATCATGACCAACATATTTTTTCTCCCCGCGATGATTAACAAATTCTTCAGGAGAATCGGGGATACCATGTAAATGATTATTCATAAATTCGTTCATTGCTTCGGGTGTTTTTGTTTTTTCTTTCCATTCGTTATATGTCTCAACTGTCCTGCCACGCATTGGTTGATAAGCAAACGTTTGTGTCGTTGTTAAAGAAGTAATTAACACTAAGGTAAACGGGGTATTCATCTTTCCTCACTTTTTTTTGTTTTTACTTTTTTTGCACAAATATAAACGTTACGCTTATATAACAAAGTGTTTTTGCGTTGCTCATGGCAGAACCACAAAAAGAAGAACAGATAGGCTTTCATAAAGGGAGTCTTTCAACGCTCGCTAAAGAGAGAGAAGAATTACTGCGTATACTGCGTATTGTAGAACAGCTAATGCAGATGCACCTAAAGGGGTTGCAAGAGCTTGGTGTTGACCTTGCAAAAGCAGCACAGGAACAAAGCAGTAAGAAAAAAATGGATGATATTATTTAGGGTGGAGTAACATATGCGTTACCTGTAGCGTTGTATCCAAATAGAGGTTAAACCCCATATCTATTGCGTCTTTGGAAAATAACATATCATCATATCCTTGAGCATGATGAAAGGAGATTTTCTCAAGTACAACACGACTAATGAGGACACACCCTAACCCAAATGCCTTGACTTTTTTCAGCTGGGACTTTGCTAATTCCTCTTTAGGGAGATACCATAACCCCTCTTTGTTGTGAGGATGAATATCATAAACTACTGGCACAAGAACTTGTTTTCCATCAATTACGTGAAACACACAATAGGGGGCTGCGACTATATCTTTACCATGTGCAAGCATCTTCTCAATAATAGCGGGTTCCGGAACAATATCCTGCTCAAGACTGAAAAAGTAATCATACCCCCCAGTTAAGACAACCTCCCGCAGAACATTCCTGCTATCTGTTACTCGGTCACGTGGATCTGATGTGAATGGGATTTTCTTAACAGGGATATGTAGTGCAGCTAAATGGTGAGAGTACGCATCTGTCCTTGAATTGTCCACGAGTAAGAAAGAAAGTCCAGGATATGTCAATCGCCGTACCCCTTCCAAATACTGTGAGAGGCAGTATGCTTTTCCTTCGTAGGTGGGACAGCCCACAAGTACTCGTGACATAATTACAGGTGATAATGAGAGGATTAAAAACGTTTGTAGGATTTTTGTAGGAAAGTGTTATTAATTAACAATGTATCAAATAGCTATGTATCGTTTTACTATAAAAGGTCATAAAAATACTCTTGCAACCCACCCAACAACGATAGAGTTTACGAAAGAGAAAGAAGTGACTCTCAATGGGGATTGTATTGCTGGAGTGGACGCAACATTCGATGTTGCAGCTCTTTTACGGGAATTTGCCTATCCAAAAGTAGAAATAAAAATGGTACAAAAGGGAGAACATTTTACGTTTTATGCAACTCCAAACAAGCAGTTTAATGATGACAATGAACTAGTGTTCCGTAAGACAGACTTCCTTTCCACACGCACAGCTGGAATATATGCGACACGCGCTGCAGCAGACATCCCCAAAAAAATGAGACAGGCACTGCAGCGTGAAGAACATGTACATGTTTCAGTAAAAGGTGTCCCGATACAATACATTTTTTTTGACTTTGATGACACGTTATGTAATTTCTTCGAGGCCAGAACATTCTGTCACAAAACAATTTCACAGGACTTGACGAAACGATATAACCTTCCATCACAACGTTTTAAGGAATTGCTGGATACTGCAGATCTGCAATTCCCAAAACAGGCCAGCGCAAAGAATGATGTTTTATTATTTGACCGCCACAAGTGGTTTCCATGGATAATGCAAAAGATGGGAAAAGCAATGACACCTAAAGAGTGCAACGAATGGGTTAAACACTATTGGGACTGCATGATCAGCCACTCCTTCCCGCTGCCAGGAGCTGCATCTACTCTTGCAATACTAAAGAAAAAGTACAGGCTCGGCTTGCTTACTGATGCGGACGGCAAGAAAGAATATAAAAAAGCCCGCATTGCTCATTCTGGACTTAGCGGATTCTTCGACGCTTCTGTCTTGGGCGATGAGCTACACGTCGTAAAGCCACATCCATCGATGTTCCACGCATTACTGCACGCTTTTGAGGCAAAGCCTGAACAGTGCGTGATGATTGGTGACAAGCCTTGGGGAGATTTACTCCCTGCAAAAAAGCTTGGCATGATAACTGTGTGGATGAAGCATGGCATCTATGCAAAACAAGTAACGGAAATACCACCCTATGTTGATTATGTGATTACAGAGATAAAGCAACTACAGCAACTGTTTTAACCTGAATGCAAAGTTTTTTCCCAGTAAAGGTGTCATGCCAGCTCTTTTACCCACCGCGTTTTTGGTACAAAGTTCAGAAGCGAACCATCTTTAACACGACCACATCCGAGATAATCCTTATTATGCCGCACGAGAACGTACCCTGTTTCATTAGTGATCTTGTTCAATGGCTGACCTCGCATCCATTGGCCAACTTCCTCAGAGGATAAATCAATAATACTCTTGCTTGCTTTGTGACCTAATAACTGGCTGCCTTCTATAGAAAAACGTAACTCTTCCTTACGCCACTCTCCTATGTAAAGGCCGATACTACTTATCCGCAATCTTTTAATGTCAACATCCTGTAACTGCCGTGTGACCATGTAAAGATTATTTTTTGTGCTCAAGAGATACGCAAAACCATTTTCTAGCTGAACGCCAAAATGAGTTTTTAGATAATCATTGATTGGCTTAAGATCTTTCTTGGTAAGGACCTCAATGAAAGATTCACGAGATAAAAGAGCAATACGTTTCATGTGGAGAGTAATAGTGCACTTATAGAAAAAGGTTACCATAATGGCAGACTCCCATGTATACCTTATTTTGGTGTGTATTCTGTTCCCGAATGACCTTGCAAAATGGGAAGTAGTGGCAAGGAAAAAGATTTATAAATTAAATTCCACTTAGGTGAGAAATGCCAACCCAAGATGAGTACAACCGCATCGTATATGGTTTTGCATCTGACCAGCTTGAACAGGAAAACAGACAGCTTAAGGATACTCTTGCTCAGTTGCGCACGGAACTTGATCATTTCAAGAATACCCCTTTGATGGTTTGTGAGTTTCTCCGTTATTTTGATCAGGACACTGCCCTAATTAAAATTCCTAACGGCAACCAATTTCTCGTCACCATTGGCTCAGAAGTAAAAGACATCAAGCCCAGTGATACAGTTCTTGTAGAACAAAAGAATCTCACCATAGTCAAGAAGATTATTGGCTCCAAACGATTCAACGTGGAAAAATTCGTTATTATGGAGAAACCAAAAACAACATGGACGGACATCGGTGGTCTTAAGGAGCAGATTCAGGAGATAATTGAGGTCATTGAATTGCCATTAAAGAAACCGGAGTTATTCAAAAAAATAGGAATCACTCCTCCAAAAGGCGTACTTTTATACGGTCCACCTGGTACTGGCAAAACCCTCTTGGCAAAAGCAGTAGCTGCGAGCACGCACGCTACGTTTATTGAGATTGTCGGTTCGGAATTGGTCCAGAAATTTATTGGTGAAGGCGCAAAGCTTGTCAAAGAGATTTTTGATCTTGCGAGGGAAAAGGCACCTACCATCATTTTCATTGATGAGTTGGATGCACTGGCAGCAAATAGAATTGATGTAGGCACTTCTGGGGAACGGGAAGTACAGCGCACATTTATGCAATTCTTGGCAGAGCTGGATGGTTTTAAGCATTTGGGTAACATTAAGGTCATTGGCTGCACAAACCGCATTGATATTCTCGACCCAGCTATTCTACGTCCGGGGAGACTCGACAGACTCATCTATGCGCCTCACCCAACCAAGGAAGGTATTTATGAGATACTGCAGATTCATACACGGGAGATGGTGCTGGACAAAAAGATAGACCTTCGTGTGGTTGCAGAGAAAATGGAAGGGTTCTCTGGGGCAGAGATAAAAGCAACGTGTACAGAAGCCGGGTATTTCGCAATCCGTTCAGACCGGACCAAGATTATGGAGCAGGATGTCTTGGATGCAATCGAGAAAGTAAAGAAAATGGAAAAACTTGAAGGTAAAGAATATCTCAGGATGTTTGGGTAATGCAAGACAAGTTATACCGCAAAGCAAAACGTGAGGGCTATCGTGCGCGCTCGGCATATAAGTTACTTGAACTACAGCGCAAATACTACCTAATCAGGAGAGGTGATTTTGTACTGGATTTGGGATGCTCCCCGGGTTCTTGGCTGCAAGTTGCATCTGAATTGGCAGGCAATGGAATAGTGCTTGGTGTTGACATCTCACCAGTAAAGCCTATAGAAGAGAATGTTGTTATATGGAGAGAGAGCGTTATGCTCCTTGATTTTGTACAGAAACTGAAATGTTTTCTTATCGAAAGAGGCAGAATAAATTTCTCAGTTGTACTCTCGGACATGGCTCCGAAAACAAAAGGAATCCCTTATGTTGACCAAAACATATCACTGGAACTGGCAATGCGCGCTTTTGGCATCGCAAAAGAAGTTCTCGCCCAGGGGGGACATTTCACCTGTAAAGTCTTCCAAAGCAAAGAAGCTGCAGACTTTTTGCAACAACTGAGAAAATCTTTTTCTCTGGTCAAAATGGTTAGTGTAGAAGCCACGAAGAAGGGGAGCAAGGAGATGTATTATGTTTGTCTTAATAAGATTTAAGTAGCTGACAAACAAAGAAGGCACATGCAAAAAAGAGGGCAGGTCACTTTCTTTATAGTTATTGGAATATTTATCATATTCAGTTTCCTGTTCTTGAGTTTGTTTTCTGCCAAAACAAAACAAGCTGAATTTAATCCCGTTGACAAAATAAGGGATTATGTCGAAGAATGCACTCGTCACACAATAAATGACGGCATAAAGTTTACTGCGCTGCAAGGCAGCTTTTATCAGCTACCAAAGACAAAAGCCATGTTATGGGATAATTATGTCCCTTATTTTTACGGTCCCGGAGCTATGACTTTTTCACAAAAAATATGGGAGCAAGAATTGGCGCATTATGTAGAGGATCGTTTAGACGCATGCACTCAATCTTTCTGGATATTCTCAACGCAAGGCGTACAGATTGAGACAAAAGAAAAAAGAGCTAGTGTCATGATAAGGACAGAAAACGTTCTTGTCACTCTGTCTTACCCTCTTACCATCCAAATGGGAGATACATCAAGACAATTGAGCGAATTTATTGTTGTGTTGCCAGTGCGCTTGCCTCCGCTGATAGCAGCGATAGAACAGTGGAATAAAGAAGAAAAAAAGGGGGAACTCTGCCTCAGCTGTCTTTTTGAACTTGGACAGCAATACGGTGTTTTTGTCCGGGTTTATCCTGGAGAGCAGAGGACAATGTTCTATGAGTTCATCGATTTAAATACCATAATAGAACGTGAGTATCTTGTCTTTTCATTCGCTGAAGGGTATTAAAAACATTTTTATATGAGTGATACCATGGGAAGGTCATGCAAAAAAGAGTAGGATGCATAATAATTCTGTTGCTTATTGCTTCATTAGCACAAGCAGAGGCGCCTAACCTGCAGCCAGCGCCTGCTCCTCCTGCGGCACCACCTACAACAACTGTAGCACCAGACACGGCAATTGCTGCACCAGCGCAACCACCAACAGGAATAACTGTACCTGCTTTGCAATCAAAATGTCCGCAAGGAGCAAAATGTATTGCACTGGAAAAAGAACAAGACCTGACGAAATATGGGTGTAAAGGGTGCGTACTAAAAGCTGACAAATACAGAGTTGAGCTTAACGAAAAAGAAGGAATGCTGCTCTATCTTGAGGACAAAGCGAAGCTGAGTGAATTCCCTGATGGCACGAAATTTATTGTCACTGAAAAAGGCATTGAAGTTATCCTTCCAAAGAAGCTGAATAAATTACCGCAGACAGGCTCTTTCACAATAGATGCGAAAGAGGAGATGGAACTCCCGGAAGGCCAGAAACTAAAAGGCAAAGTAGCTGTTGTCGAGGGGCAGATGAAATTGGTTACTGGCAATTCAGTTACAATAAATAATGTTGAAATCAGGGCAGAAAAGAATAATGTTGACATTGGATTTGGAAAAGTAAAGAAAGATGCTGAGAATTTTGTAAACTTTGGGAAAGCACTCACTGTTCATGGTGACGGATTTAGAGCGCAACTACTTCCCGGCAACGCGTATGCAAAAGTGGAAGCAAATGACTTGCTGATGCTCGCTCCTCATCATGGAGGAACAATGGTACTCACCCCGAGAGATAATACAGTTCCATCTCTTACAGTTACTGGTCCTGATGGTGCAAAAGAATGGGGCACGCTCTGGAACGGCCAGTACAAAACCACATTTGGTGAAAAAGGGATAGTAAAAAATAGCATTGAGAATCTGTTTGGCAAAAAAATGGGAAGCGTTCCTTTGGGCGTTGATGTTATAGATGAAAAAGGTATACACTTGATAAAAGACAAAAATGGCAAGCCATACACCTTGCTGTACGATAATGAGAATCGACAATATATATTACCTGAGGGAGTGAAAATAAGCACCGATGGGAAATTTATTTGCCCGTCAAGAGGCAAGATCGGTTCAACCGATTCATTGCCCAATCCAATAACTGACCAATAAGAGAGATAATATTATGGAAGAAAAAACAGTGTGGTACATTGTGGGAGGACTACTTGCTTTGCTTATGGGCGCAGCAGTATGCATGCCGCAAGGCCCAAGTACACCTGTAGGAGGGGGAAGAGGTCCTGCGATGGGTGGAAGGGAACGTGGTCCTGGCGCAGACCGTGTCAGCGCTCCAGAAGTGCGTCCGGGAAGACCAGGTCTTTCACCGAATTACGAGCTTTTTCCCGTTCCG
>JAHFLT010000040.1 GCA_023264635.1 Candidatus Woesearchaeota archaeon
ACCCTCAGCCCTGTACGCACAGGGCTCAGAGGGTAATTATGTGATTTTGGTTCGCATACTCTGTTTTTCTGAAAACATTAACCTCTAAGAAAAAAATTATTTTTGATTCTCAAAAACTTAATGTTTTTATGCGCATTCATCGGTGGGTCTTCCGCTACGCTCCAGCCCCACCGAATTCTGCGAAACTATTAAAACTTTACTAAATTTTATATGTGCATCTCTTTTTAGTCTTCTATGCTCATCTCGGTCATTGTCTTATTCATTGTTTTTGTACTTATAGCAGTCCGACAGGTGGGAAATGTTACGTTCCAGATATGGCAGATTATGCTTGGTGGAGCATGTACTGTTGTGCTGACAGGACAAATCTCTCTGCAACATGCGCTCTTAGCCATTAACAAAGATGTGATGCTGTTCCTCTTTGGAATGTTTATTGTTGGCCAGGCGCTTGAGAAAAGTGGATATCTTTCACATCTTTCTTATAAGATGTTCAGAAGAGCACGCTCAACAGACCAACTGGTGCTGTTCATTCTTTTTGGTATGGGGATGGCATCCGCTTTCTTGATGAATGACACGTTGGCAATCATAGGCACTCCAGTTGTACTACTGCTTGCAAAGAAGCATGGGATGTCTCCAAAAGTACTGTTGCTTGCGTTGGCTTTTGCAGTAACTATCGGCAGCGTGGTGAGCCCTATTGGGAACCCGCAAAACTTGCTGATAGCTGTTAATGGTAATATCCCCAATCCGTTCATCACGTTTCTGCACTTTCTCTTGCTTCCGACAATGCTAAACCTATTTGTTGCGTACCTCATTCTTCGATTTTTCTACAGACCAGCATTCCACCAACAGCCATTAAATCACGCACAAGAACCAATAAAAGATCATCAGCTGGCAGTGTTGTCAAAGGTAGCATTACGTTTAATCGTTATTGGAGTCATTGCAAAGGTCATTAGTGTGTTTCTGGGCAACGAGTTCAGATTAACATATATCGCGCTCATCGCAGCATTCCCTATCATGCTCAGTCACCACAGGCTTACCATCCTTAAACAAATTGATTGGCAGACGCTTATATTCTTTGCAGCGATGTTTGTGCTGATGGAAAGCGTATGGGAAGCGTCCTTCTTTCAATCGCTTATGACGGGCAATATAACCTCTCCTGGCATGGTCTTGGCAGTAAGCGTGTTGCTGAGCCAACTGATTTCAAATGTGCCTCTTGTCGCACTCTCTCTTCCGATGTTGCAGCATGCAGGTGCTGGGACAAAGGAGATGGTTGCATTGGCAGCTGGCAGTACTATCGCAGGCAATCTGCTGATTCTCGGAGCAGCAAGCAATGTCATCATTATCCAGAATGCAGAAAAAAAGGGAGAAACAGTGACATTCTGGGAGTTCGCAAAGGTAGGGGTACCATTGACAGCGCTCAATGTGATGGTTTATTGGTTTCTAATGTGATGCTTTATTGATTTTTTTTAATAAGATTGCAACCTTTTTTTAATAACATCTCTCTAACAGTCATTTCAATTTTGGTATATGTGGTTTTAGGGAATTTTCCAGTTGCTAACATTTGCACTACCCTTTTTGCTTGAACTTCTCTAAACCAAGAATTCTCCCTCCACTAATTTTGGTGAGATTGTGTCTGTTTTTTTCTGTACTCGGGTGATTGCCATTGCACTTTGACACTTTCCTTTATTCGTGTTTTTACTTCTGGATTTTCTTGGTAGTACTTCAATAAGGCTATTCGTTGTTTCTCTACAATTTCAGGATGCTCTTTTAATTGTTGTTTCTTAATTTTTGACATTTTTTCTCTTTGTTCAGGACGACACCAATTCATTTTTTGAATATCGGAAGCTCGTTGTTTGAATTCTGGGTTCTGAAATAGTTTTTTGCGTATCTCAGAAAGTTTTTTTCGATGCTCTAAGGACATTTTTTTTCCTTTATTCCAAGCAAGTTGTAATCCTTTTTTTCCTTTGTTCCATGGTTCTTTATTCATTTTCTTATCTTTATTCCAAACAGTATATCCTTTAGCATATTTTAACGCTGCCGCTTCTTTCTGATTTCTTGTTTTAATTCCTAAAAGTTTAAGGTAATTTCTTACTGTGCTTTCTGCAATATGGAGCATATCGGCTATTTGTCGACAAGTCATTTGCTTATTAACATAACAATCACCTATTGTTGATTTAATTGATTCATCTTTCTTATTGTGCGGAGTTAGTTCTCCTTTTGCATACTTTTCTTTCATAACTTGGGAATGTTTTCTTCCTTGTGCAGCCAACATTGAATTTGTTTTTGTATTTTGTCCCTTATTCCATGGGATATGTCTCTCTCTTGCGCATATGGGGCACCAGTGATCGTGCTTAACGCCATCTGGTGTCACTTGCCAAATATGGCCACTGGCGCACTGCCATGTGAGTTTTGTTTTCGCAGTAATGTATCGTTCTGAAAGGCATTTTCCCCCCTTTGCTTTTGCAACTTTCTGCATATCATCAATAGTTTGCCTTCTACCTGCACACTCAGGACACCCGGCACCACTTTTTATTCGGGATGCTGGTGCTTCCCAAATATGACCTCGTTCACATTTCCAGATCAATGCATGATGATTACCTAAATACGAAGTAGAGAGGCAGTTCCATTTTCTCTTTGCTGCTAACCCTTGCATCTCACCGATAGTAAGCCTTTTCTTAAGACCATTTTTCCTGTAAGCACAGACAGAACACCAAGTTCTACGTTTTACACTAGAGGGGATTGCTTCCCAAAGATGTCCCGCTTTGCATTTCCAGATTAACTTAGTTAATGCACCAATATAGCTTTTAGATAAGCACCACCCACCGTTCTCTTTTGCTAAATCTTTCATCTCTTGAAGTTTATGGGGTGAACATACTTTAGAAAGAAGAGTATTTAGCATAGGCAAGGTTTTATGGGGAATTTTTAACTTGTTTTTTTGCAGTTGCTTTAAGATATAGCTTCCCATATTTTTATCAGAGATATAAAATGGTACTTCAATAAGAGTAATCTCTTTTCTGCGACATAACTCTTGCTTTAAGGCATCTACTTGCTTTTGCATATCAAGAGTTTTTTTTCTATGAAATAATTTAACTTCCCTATAATGCTGTTCACCTTGATATTCAAAGGCTATGCCTAATTTTTCACAATATCCATCTAATTGTATTTTCTTTCCAGCTTGATTTACTAACCAACTACCAGGATAACAGTTTGGAAACTTTTCGCCAAATATAGTTTCAAAATAAGCACGACACAATCTTTCCCTGCGACTTATAGTACATTCAGGACACCAGCTTCTAGAGCTTATCCCAGAAGGTTTTGTTTCCCATTGGTGGCCAATGGAACATTGCCATAGTAATTTGCGATTAATACCTAAGTAGTCCTTTGACAAACATTTTCCCCCTTGTTGTCTTGCGAATTTTCTCATATTTTGTATAGTATATCGGGTCTTACCTGCGCAATAAGGACAATATGTTCCATTTTTAATATGTGCTGGGGTGGCACGCCAAATATGCCCTTGTGCACATTGCCAACGTAGCTTACTTCCCGTATTATAATAACGCTTAGAAAGACATCTTCCTCCTTTTGCATATGCCAATTTGTGCATGTCATTTATTGTTAATTTAGTATGTCCTGCACAAATAGGACACCAAGAACCACGCAGAATAATTGCAGGATTTGAGTCCCACATATGTCCCTTTCTGCATTGCCATTTTAATTTTGTGAACGCATTATTATATTTAGTAGACAAACATTTACCACTGTGTGCCTGTGCAAGAAGATACATTTCTTGTATTGTTTTTCTCACCCCTCCACGACATTTCGGACACCAAGTGCCTCTCTTAACACTAGAGGGAATAGCTTCCCAAGTATGTCCTTTTGCACATTGCCATTTTAATTTTGTCGTTGCAGTAATGTATCTTTCTGAGAGGCATTTCCCACTTTGTGTTTGCGCAATCTCTTTCATATCATCGATGGTTTGATGCCTACCCGCACAGATAGGGCACCACGTTCCTCTTTTTACACTATTAGGAATCGCATCCCAGATATGACCTTTTGCGCATTGCCATCGTAATTTAGTTTGGACCCCTGAATAATTAATAGATATACATTTACCCTTTTTTGTTTTCGCCAAGGTGTTCATCGCTTCAATGCTCAACTTTTTATTTCCTGCACATCTGGGGCACCATGCCCCTTTGACAATGTTTGGATAAATTGCTTCCCAATTATGGCCTTTCACACACTGCCAAGTTAATTTGAATCTAGCAGCAATATATTTCTTAGAGAGACACTTCCCCCCTCTTTGTCTTGCAAGCTTCTGCATTTGTTGAATTGGATCTTTGGACATTCTTATATTCATAACAACCTTGTTGTTTTTTATCATTTTGTCTTCCTTTGTGTGTTTTTAACAAGGAATGTGTCTAATATACATAAATTTTTTGATTGTTATTGTTTGTTTATCTTTATATAAAAGTATAACATTCACACAAAAAATCAAGATGTGAAAATAATCTTTTTGGGGGTCATAACTGGTAGGCGCCATTAGATTTTATAGAACAGGCAGAGAATACTGTGTGGTCTGAGGAACGAAGACCCGCAGATGAATCGGCCAAGAACATTTTTCTTCTAGAACTGTTTGTACAAGTCAGGAGTGCGCGTGCGGCTTCGCCGCACCATAAGGGAGCGCTCTGGAGAATTTCAAATATTGATTTTTTATATTGTTTTTTCTATCCTGCTCGTGAGGAGTAAAAAGGTAACACCTAAAAAAGTAATACAGCAATCTTTAAAAACAAACATGATCTTATCTTCTGATGAACAACAAAAAAACAATAACCAAAACAATAATCATTTTTATTGTATTGATAACGCTTGTATCGCTTGTTGCAGCGCTTTCGTCACTATCATCATCGTCACCATCATCGATGAGAGTACGTGTCCTTGCACATGGCAAAGACATTCACATGGCTTTGGCAAAGGGATGCACCATAGTACGTGATGCAAAAACAGTGAAAGCGCTCAATTGCCCTGGAGAAATAGCATCTTCACTTGGATTGCAAGAAGACGTCAAGGTCTTTGCAGTTGATTCTGTGGCAAACACACAGATAAAAGCCGATGTGGTACAAACATCTGGCAACAGTGGCGCTGGACGCAAAGTGGTTATTCTAGATACAGGTTATAATTATAATCATCTGGAGCTCAGCGCTAGCTATCTTGGTGGCAAGGACTTCGTCAATAATGATAATGATCCTTTTGATGATAATGGACATGGAAGTCATGTTGCCGGCATAATTACAGCAGATGGGCTTGATTCCAAAGCACGGGGTGTTGCACCAGGTACAGGCATTATAGCAGGTAAAATACTGAGCGCTTCAGGGTCTGGATACTTTAGCGATGTGGTGGCTGCCATATACTGGGCAGTGGACGGACCAGATGGACTCCCAGGAACAGCTGATGACTTTAATGCAGATGCCATTAGCATGAGCTTGGGAACAGCACAACCTTATACCTATAAAGGATTCTGTGACGGCGTTATGCCCGACATGACCAATGCAATCACGTATGCTCTCTCAAAAGGAGTCACTGTGGTCGTGGCTGCAGGGAACAGCGGTAATGCGGGTGTTTCTTTACCGGGATGCATTAGCTATTCAACAACTATTGCAGCAGTGGACAAGTATGATAAGGTCGCAAGCTTCTCGGGCAGAGGAAATGCTGTTGATATCGCTGCACCTGGCGTCAGTATTTATTCGACGTGGTTAAACAGTGGATATGTAACTGCAAGCGGCACAAGCATGGCAACCCCGATGGTCACCGGTACAGTTGCGCTCATAAAGGCTGCACATCCTGCATATACAGTGACACAAGTCCAGAATGCATTGTTCAAGACTGCAAAAGATCTGGGTAAAGCAGGATACGATTCCAGTTATGGATGGGGAAGAGTGGATGCATATGGGGCAGTAAACGCTCCATAAATTATTTTTTATCTTCTTGATTATTGTTGGTATTACCTTCTTTTAATTATCCTCTTTATCATGTTTTCTGAAATTTGGATGTTCCACCGACAATGGGTACTTCCCGTCCAAGCATGCTCTGCATGTGTGATTCTCTGGTAATCCGATTGCGCTGAGTAACGCCTCTATTGTGAGGTATTTGACAGTAATGGTAAAATCAATGTCTTTCTTTGCCTGATATTTGACATCATTGTACAGTTTCTCTGCCATTTTTTTTTCAAGTTCTTCCTGCGTCGTATGCTGAAGCTGGTTTGCAATAAGCTCTCCTGAAGTCGGAAAATCAATCCCGTAAAAGCATGGATGTTTTACTGGTGGGAAAGTGGAACGGACATGAGCTTCCTTGACTCCAACGTGATAGAGCTTCCAGAGTAGTCTGCTAAGCGTATCTCCACGGACAATACTGTCATCTATCAAAACAATATTTCTTCCCGTAAGTGCAGCTGTGACTAAATCATATTTTATGTCCATCTTCTGGCTACGCGTGCGTGGTGGCTCAATAAAACCCCTACCGATGCTCTTTATTATCCCTTCCTGCACAAATTCCCAGCCAAGCTCATCTGCATACGCCTTCGCTGCAGTCTTTGCAGTGTCTGGAATGGGGATAACGATGAGGTCATTTCTATTATGCAATGGTTCGAGAAGAGCCATATGCCTACCAAGCTTACGTCTCGTCTCATAAATAGATCCTTCCTCCATCCATGATGCAACATGACTAAAGTAGACACGCTCAAAAACGCATTCTGCATTACCAGCAGATGGCAACTGGTATTGTATTGCCCTATCTGTGTACGTAAGCATCTGACCTGGCTTTACAAAAGAGAAGTCACTAATGCCTATGCTCTGCAGCGCAAGGGTCTCTGATGCGACTGCAAACAGCTTATCTGTTTCTCCATAACAAAGTGGACGAAAACCAAGTGTGTCTCGCAATGCTACAACTTCCCCCAACCCGTTGAGGTAAGCAATGCAGTATGCCCCTTGTATGCGCGATGTAGTTTGTTTGAATACATCGAGTAATTCCTTTTGATGGCTTGCAATGGCGATAGTGTGCAGCAAAATTTCAGTATCTGTGTCTGTTGCCAAATCATACTGCTTTTCTTGCTCTAAATAGCTCTTCAGCGACTCTGTGTTCGTGAGATTTCCATTCCATACAATGGCGAAGCGCTTCCGGCGATTGCCATGACGCCTGTAAAATGGCTGCGCTTCCTCTTCCACTTTTTGCTGATAAATAAGATCATTAAGATTCTTGCCACACGCACCACTGGTTGCATATCTGACATGGATTGCACCGCGAGTTCCTTTAAGACCAGATAGAACATCTTGGAAAACGACGCTGACAAGACCAGCTCCTTTGTGCACGTGAAGTTTCTCTTTTTCTTCCTGATTATACAGTACCATGCCTGTGCTTAATTCACCCCGGTGCTGCAACTTAATGCCCATCTTGTACAGAAGTGGAGCGACATTACTTCCGTCCTTCGCAACAATCACTGCAATGCCACAATCTGTCATTGCGCAAAAGTATGGACAGAAGTTTAAATGTTTTGTGTAGATGAGGGCTCCATGTTCTAAACCGTAATTATGTTACAGTGGTGCTTGTTGCAGGGTGTGTATCCGGAGGATACACCATGGGTTATAGCAAGGACATGAAAAAGAGGGTGCTAAAGCACGTTGGTATGGGGATA
>JAHFLT010000041.1 GCA_023264635.1 Candidatus Woesearchaeota archaeon
TGAAATAAGGGGTTGCGACCCCTTATAATCCCCCCGCCTTCGCTCCTCGGCAAGCCCTCCTTACGTCGGGCATGCCGCATCTCGCTCGGCGGCGAAAGAAACTATAGTTTTTTGTCTATCATCTATAACAGTAACACCATGATGCCGCTGCTGATCTCGAACATATGCTGTTGATTCTTCAAAGTCTTTTCTCCCAGTTGACTCATGGTGTTCATAACCGCTCCAAAAAGCACCTCTGGGATAACGCTTACGAAAACCTGGATGTTTTTCAAACATCATCTGTGCTGAGCGAGATTTGAGCATGATCTCTGCTATTTCAACAGAATATTTCTTTGGAACATTGACCAGAAAATGGACATGAGTTCCTCCGAATCCAAACTCTCCAAACTCGAAGCCGAACGCTTCGAGTTTGCGAAATGCAGCAGTACAAGTATCTATGTGTGATTGTTTTCCGAAGCAATTAAATCGATACTTCGTTGCAAACATCATTGTGACCCAATTATTTCTGGTGTCGCATGCTGCGTGACCAGAAGACTTAAAGCTTTGAAAGCTATCGCTATTTTGTTTCATTTGAAATTCTCCAGAGCGCTCCCTTATGGTGCGGCGAAGCCGCACGCGCGCTCCGGACTCGTATGAGAAGTTCTAGAAGAAAAAGATTCCTGGCCGATTCATCTGCGGGTCTTCGTTCCTCAGACCGCGCAGTATTCTCGGCCTACGTGATAAATCCTGCTTTGGTCGAGAAGCTCTGGTCTCGTCATTACGCTCTATTGCCTGAAGAGATAAGACAGAAGGCGTGGCTTTGGATTCCACCCGAAAATGTTTTGTTGCCTGTTAGTCGCAGGGTCTACAGGTATGATGGCATCACCTTCTATAACAGCTATAACGGTAATGCTTCTCGTGGAGTACGGCAAAAATGATTCTCGATAAATACGCAGGTGTAGAGAAACCACAAGAAAAACAAAATATCCCCCTGGGAACAAATTATCTTGAAGTAGTCACTAATGCATTCACTGTATGGTCACACCTCCTTCTGAAAACTGCTGCGCCATATCCCGGTGCAGGAATTATGCAACGTGATTTCTTACTTGAAGAGGCTGTACGCTTTCTGCCAGTAAGGTTACCTCCTGTTGTTTCAGAGAAATCCTATTTTCAGCCAATAGAAACATTGCCTTTTTCTCATCGGCCATTTGCAGGATTATTTTACACAGCAATGCTGGAGAAAGGCGTAGAGAAACTCATTGTGCCGGGAGACGCAAAGGACATTGCCCTGTGGGGATATAAGATGAAGACGGGGACTGTAGACGTTCTGGCAGACAGCAGATCAATAGGTGTACGAAGTACTGGGGGAATATGTATCAACAGAGGATGTGTAGCAAACTTTGCTGCAGAAGCTGAAGGAGGGATACATGTGAATTACGGTGTTGTGCACTATTACGGCAGCCAGGCAAAAAATATCATTTTCATTAATCATGGTCATGCATCTGTGACACCCCATATAGTAGGAGGAATATATTTCAATTATGCTATGCTCTGTGGACATCGAGAAAACTTTATCTACAACGCAACTTCCCGAATATTGTTCTATGACAAAGCAATTACTCCGCATCTGCGTAAAATTCTTCGTGACGTGTGCGCAGCCACTCAGAATAAGATTGATAGCTCGTATATCACTTCTCTTGTACAGAAGATAAAAGAAGACATCACCCAGAGCACACAGCATTTGTAGTATTCGATGCTCATTACTTCTCTCTCAGAAACCCAATAGAATACAAATATTCTGCGACCTGTATCATCCCTTTGGCAGCGCCTTTTTTGGTGTTGTTGGAAAGCACCTGATATTTGATACCATTGGAAAACACTGTTTTTTCTACTCTTCCTGTTACAATACTCATCCCTCCCCCAGCGAATGCATCAAAATACGGTTGAGGCGTGCGTTCCATGACATGAATTGTTTTCTTTGGAGATGACGGAAGGTTGCCGTATTTTTCATTCCATAGAACATTGTACTGTTCCCACAGTAATTTTACTGTTTCAGCAGAACAATTTTCTGTTGTCTCTACAAAGACTGTCTCAAAATGCCCATATAATGTTGGTACACGAACACAGCTGCAGTCAACACGGAGAATATTTGGTATAAATAAGGAATCATGATAAGAACCAAGTATCTTCCTCGTTTCTTTCTGCACTTTTTCCTCCTCTTTCTCAATGTATCCAATGACATTCCCTTCCACCATGACATTAACAGTCTCTAGCGGCACTTCACCTTCCAATGGAGTAGGAAGCTCTGCTTTTTTCTGGCTCTTCCACTTTTGTATTAAGTCAGACCCGCCACCAGAAACAGACTGGTAGGAAGACATTATCACTTTGTTAATTCCCACTGTATGCAATAACGGATACAAAGACATCACCAGTCCAACAGTAGTACAGTTTGGTCCTGGTGCTATCCACCCTTTCCAGCCTCTTTTCTTTTGCAGCTCAAGCGCTTTGTAATGATCAGCATTCACTTCTGTTATCATGATAGGGACATCTTCATCATAACGGTATGCAGACGTTGTGGAAACAACAGGTGTATGTACTGCGCACTCCCCTTCGACATCTTTTGCAACATCAGAAGGCAGTGCAGAACATAATAAATCAATGCCACTGCTTATATTATCCAGTCCTTTCACAGTCATGCCAAGAACAGTATCTGGCAACGTATGCAGCTCCCTACGAATATCCACAGAGCATGCTTCTTCTACCGTTTTTCCCACGCTTTTAGCTGACGCATACAGCTCAGTAATCTCAAACCATGGATGTCCGGTTAAAGCTCTGACAAATTCCAAGCCTGCAGTTCCTGTTGCACCTAAAATACCAATTTTCATTTTCTCACCGTATTCTCACCGTAAATACTTGTCATACACGGCATTAACCGCTTTCTTTCCATCTTCACTGGCAATGCCATAGAT
Organism: Candidatus Woesearchaeota archaeon; assembly: GCA_023264635.1. Lineage (GTDB taxonomy): Archaea > Nanobdellota > Nanobdellia > Woesearchaeales > JAGVYF01 > JACQSS01. The sequence continues at coordinate 2,949 of JAHFLT010000041.1, forward strand.
GATTGACCTTTCTTGTGAGCCCTGAGAGATAAAACAGATATTGACATCGGTATCAGCGAGCGTTGACTGGATGTCTGCAGAAATTCCCCTTCGTCCTTTAAGCCCTTTACCAGCTACCACTAAACATCCGAGATGCTCTTGGAACTTTATGGATGAATCTGTCCCTATGGCGGCATAGAGTTTTTTTACAACGTTACTTATTGCATGTGTCTTTTTGCAGTTCTCTTCTCTGACGATGATGGTAATGTCATCGATGGCATTGTTGACAAATTCGACTGCTACTGATTCTTGCTGGAATGTATCAAAAATAGCGGTGAATAAGTTTGCCCCATTCAATCCAAAGCGTTCTATGGTGAACGAGCAGAAACCATGCTGGTAAGCCACTCCGATAAGAGGTCTCTTCACGTCGCTCACTCTGTCATGCACGATGTATGTTCCTTTATGAGGATAACTTGCAGTTTTGCGTACATGAACAGGTATAAACTTTCGTTCTACATGATTCATTGCATCCTCATGAAAGATCGTAAATCCAGAGTATGCAAGGTCGCGTATTTCCTTATATGTTATTTTCTCAATCTTTGCAGGATTATCCACCAGTGCAGGATCAGCTGCCAGTATCCCTTCACGGTCAGTGAAATTTTCGTATACCAATGCATCAAGAGAAGCTGCAATATAGGCACCTGTTACATCAGAGCCACCTCGTGAAAGCGTTGCAATAAACCCATCACGAGTATAGCCATAGAAGCCTGGAATGACGACTACCCCATTTCCAACACATTGCCTGATTCTTTCTTTTGTTCTTTCTTCTGACTCTGGCAGAATTCTTGCATTGCCAAAATCGTTGGTGGTCATAAAGATGTCTTTCGGATCAATATAGCATGCACCTAATGCTCCTGCCACTACCTTTGCACATGCTTCCTCGCCAAATGCTTTGAGGGCATCCATATAGGCAGCATCGTGAATATCTCCATTCATTCGTTTACATAAATCGTCAGTAAGAGACGTACAATTCTCTGGCCAAAGCGACTTATAGCGGTCAATGATTTTGTTTGCCAGCGTTGCGTCTTTTGTTCGTGCAAGTTCAATGAGCATATCCGTTACTTTGGTATCATTCTCATATCCTTTTTCGTGTCTTTTACCGGGCGCAGAAACCACAATGACTTTTCTTCTTACGTCATCCTCTGTTATCTTCTTAATGCGTTCGATGTCCTCTTTACAGGTTATGGAGCTTCCGCCGTATTTGCTGACGATGATGTCCATGGCTGGAAGCAAATATAACCTCTATAAGAAGATGTCGGCGGAAAAGCTTAAAATGACACGTCTCTCTCCCCCACCTTATGGAACCATCTTATCGTTATTGTGGAACAGGAATGGTGTTAGAAGAAGCATCCTATTGTGCCTCATGCAAGACGCCCCATCATTTTGATTGCTTTCTTCAGAAAGGTTGTACTGTCTATGCGTGTGGTGAAACACACTACTATGTTGGAAAAGAAGAAAATACGGTTTATGATGCAAAAGGAAAGATTTCCGGGATAAATGCGTTAGTCGCAAAGGAACAGAATCTGCCTGCCACTACTGATACGCTTGACACATTTCTTACAGAAATGGAAAACGTAAGGACGCAATACAGTAACTCCCTTCCAATTGATGCTCTGATTGAACTAGTCTGTAGCAGACACCATATTGCTAATAGAAATATTGGTTCGTTGTGTTTGGAAGCTTCTATTAAAATATTCAATGTTCAGCAGCAGTACCGTATGAAGAGAGCTAATAGTGAGAATAAGCATTTGCCGTTAGTAGTTAGTACAATGGTTGCACCGATGGTTGGGGGATTTATCCTCACGCTAGTGAGTTTTATTCCAGAAAAAAATATACTCTTGTACTGGTTAGGAATGGCCTCTATGCCTATGGGAATCTCCCTTGGATTGTTTCTCGACAGCTACATGAGAAAAAGCGATGAATACAAAGAGAGAGTGATGCATGTTCGTGAAGAAGAGCAAGAGAAAATAGATGAAGTCAAACAAGAGTATAGATTACTCATTGGGAACCTATAAATACTTACAAAAATTTTCTGTCTGTGATGACTATTGACACAAAAGCCCTTCAAGCATATGAAGGCATCTCTTCAGTGAACGTGAAAAGGAGTAAGCTTTCCTTCTCGTTCAAGGATACAAGCTACGAGCTCCTCAACAAATACTATGACCCGAAACGGAAGACACTTACATTATACATTGGAGAGCAAGAATATGGTTTACTGTGTGAAACCCCTGTATATACTTTCATGACATTACCCAAAGGGCTGGTGAAGATTGTCATAAAGGCGGAAAAGATAAAAACAACCTCTTTCTAGCATAGTCATGCGTATTGTATTGGAAAAAGAGCATGATAACTGGAAGCAGAGCATGGAGCTTGATGAGTATATTACCGAGATGGAAACAGAAGCCGGGGTCTTAAAGATATATGCATACGTTGGTGATAACCCCTCTTATTTTGGCGCAGTGGAATTCACGAAAGATGAACTTGAGCAGCTCCTTGCAAAGTTCCAGCAGGCAAAGGGAAAGCTGAAGACTATAAAAAAAATGGAGGAAGGATGATGGACTGCATCTTTTGCAAAATCATTGCAGGCAAGATACCTGCCAATATAGTATACCAAACCAGCCATTCAATCGCGTTTCTTGACATTAGTCCTGTCAACAAAGGGCATACACTGGTTGTGCCTAAAGAACATTATGCTGATCTCTATACGCTTCCTCCAAAAGTGCTATATGACATGATAGACGCTGTGCAGAAAGTGGCAATGGCTGTAAAGAAAGGAGTCACTGCTGATGGTATTAATATTGGAATGAACAATGGGGGAGCAGCTGGCCAGATCGTTTTTCATGCACACATGCATGTTATACCGCGCTATTCCCATGATGGCCTACGTCATTGGCCAGCGAAGAAGTATGCAGATGGCGAAATAAAACAAATTGAAGAGAAGATAAAAAAAGAGTTGCAGTGAAGTAACGAACCAATTAACACACTAATTTTTCAAGCCCGCTTTGCATCACTGCCTGCGCGGTATTGCCTATTTGGCATGCATAATACTGGCCTTGGTCAAACAGGTAAGAAATCTTGTCGCTATGCGCAGCTCCAGCATAGAGCATCTGCCTTATTGGCAAGACCATTCCAAATCCAAATGTCCTCATGACATGGACTCCTCCACCTATTGCCCAGTCAGGGTCTGTGCCAATCATTGGTCCAGTTGTTAGATAGATACCTGCGTTCTCTCCCCAGCCCACCATACCACCAAGGTAGAGCCACACCTGATGTCCGAATACTGAGAAAAGACCATGCGCTCCGCCTTTCTTTTCATCCTTTCCATTGCTGGCACCACCGCCGACATTGCCCCCAACAACAGCACCGATTGTTAATCCATACCACACCATAGTGAATCACCGAACGATAGCCAGTATGTTCTCATTTTAAATGTTTCGAAAGCAAACTTTTTAATGACACCTCTATTCCCCTCAATATGGGCATCGAACTCTACACTAGCCTCGGCAAACCAGATGAAAAGAAGGAACTTACTGTAAAGCCATCTCTCGCTGACGTTGTCTTCGAAGAGAAAGTGGTGTATGAAGGGAAAGAGAAAAAACTCTACACATTCGACGTCAGCCTGCGAGCATTACGAGAACGCGGCTACGAACGCCATCCAAGACCGGCAGAAGCGTTTGACCTTATCTGCAGAGGACTGGAAGGGAGATTGCAACCAGAACAGCAAGCAGTTGTTGATGATATGATGAGTTGTTACGGTGAATGGCTGAGCATGGCGATGATGCGGGAAGGAAATATGTTGCACTGTTATCTTGATCCTGAAAATTTGGTGTGGAATGGACATAAATATGTCGTGCATGGAAGAAAACTGAAATACGCAGGAGAGGAAGTGCATTCTATTGGTTCAGTTAAGAGATTGATTCCCATTAAAGACGTGAATGAAATAAACCCCGCTTTGGTAGAGAAGCTCTGGTCTCGTCCGTATGCGATATTGCCAGAAGAAATTAAACAGAATCAGAATACGTGGCTTTGGCTTCCACCCGAAAACGTTTTGTGGCCTGTGATTCGTAGCATGTATTATGTCGTCACAGGCTGGTACCTTATGGCTTCTCGTGGAGTACGAAGAAATGCATAGCATTCCAAAGAAATTCTTCACGAATTTCTTGGACCAAAAAATGCAAAAGCATTTTTTTTGTTCTTGTACAAGAAACCTCTGCAGAGATTTCTTTGTAGCACCAAAGAAGTGATATCCGAAAGCGTGATGTGCGAGAATTCTGCTCACATTCTGCCCAGCAGCCTATCATCTTTATACATTATTATTTTACTGTAATCGTTTGTATTTGAGCAGAAGTGAGTTTGATACAACACTTACTGAACTGAGTGCCATTGCGCCTCCTGCTATCATTGGTGAGAGAAGCCATCCGGTGAATGGGTAGAGGATTCCTGCCGCAACAGGTATTCCGAGGGTGTTGTAGAAGAGCGCCCAGAACATGTTTTGTTTGATTTTTGACATAGTCATTTTGCTCAAACGGATGGCACGTGGAACGTCAAGCAAGTCGTTTCTCATAAGTACGATTGAGCCTGTTTCCATGGCGACGTCTGTTCCGCTGCCCATCGCGATTCCGATGTCTGCTTGTGCAAGTGCAGGGGCGTCATTGATACCATCTCCCACCATAATAACGAGTCCTTTTTGT
>JAHFLT010000021.1 GCA_023264635.1 Candidatus Woesearchaeota archaeon
TTATGCCAAGCATAACTTGTCGTAGAATATATTTTCGCAGTTTTGGTGTCCATTTGACATACATGTTCTCCCCTCATTTTGGACACCTAACACCTCTGCTTTTTGTACCTGTGCAATAATTATGGTTCAGCACATATAATAGTTTCCCCGATAAAGTTTATATAGTAGCCAAACCCCTAATTATCCCAAAAGAGGAGATTGTATGAAACGAGTAGTGCTCATCACGATTCTGTTCCTTCTTGTCATACCGCTGGTCGCAGCACAGCAATTCGTCTTTCTCGATTTGGCTGGCGCATATGAAGTGTACTGGCAATGGTTTGATTTGGCAATTTATGTCATCATTTTCACATCGCTTGCGTTCTATGTTTTCGTTGAAAAGATGCATATGCACAAAGGAGTTTCTGTTGGCATAGGACTCGCTTTAGGCTTGAGTATGTTGATGCTGGAAGTATACGCCGGTTATCGTCTCATCCTCCTGAGTCCGTATGCAGCTCTTGTCATAGCACTCGCTCTTTGGATAATGCTCTGGATGGCTGCCAATGCAGCAGAGATGGGTTTGGGTGGGAAAGATAAACCAGCGTATAGCTGGATTTGGGGCATACTCTCTTTCATTTTTGCTATGGCTATGCTGTCTGCTATGCTCCGCGCAGCAACAGTACATGGGCTGATATTAGGTCCTCTCCAATCTCTTCTTGATTTTTTTACAACTGACTTTATTACCGGACTTATGAATGTGTTCTTTCTAATACTTCTTTTTTACGGGCTTGTGAGCTTAGTGATAACAAACTTTCCGCGATTAAAAGGAGGAATAAGCGCGCCAGGAGGAAGCATGCCCTCTGTGGGTAGTGGCGGAGGCGGTAGTACATCGCCTGCGTTTGAGGCAGCCAGGCGTGATATAGACTCTCTGCGTAGTGAAGTAAAAAAGATGTCAGAGGAGCTCCGTGCGAATACGAGTGTACGTCTTGGAGAACTACGCACAAGAACAGGCCAGCTCGAGCGTGACATTCGGAGCTTGCTTGAAAGGATTGCAGCATTGCAGGAATTCCTGAATACATTCAGCGCTAATCTGACAGAAGTTTCAGTGACGTGCACAGCGCTTGCGAATGATATCCCCCGGTTAGGAAAAATTAGTGATAGATACAAGAATTGGCTATTAAGCGCATTCAAGTCAATTCGTGATTCCAAAGAATCTGCCAGAAAAGCGCTCGATGCCTTACAAGCCCACATTAATACAAGTAAATCAGATTTCACAGAGTTCAAGAAAAGATTTGACAATGTTGTTTCTGCTATAGGTGATAGCAGAAAGAGACTTGACTCAGCAGGAAAATCCATCGCAGAAGGGAAACTTTCTCCAGAGATAGTGGCGAGAATGCGACCAGAATATGAAGAAATGAGAATCCGAGTGTACGAGTTAGAAAGATTGCAAAAGGATCTATTGACGCAGGTTGCAAAAGTAGAGGATGCCCAAAAAGGGATAGAGGCACAGCAACCAGTCATCAATCAAGCAAAGGAACAGCTAACAGCATCATTAGATAAGATTGAGGATGCACTTGAAAACCGAGTGGTTGCTTTTGAGTTACAAGTAAATCGCGCAGCTGATGGATTACGCGAAGCTGCAGATGCGGCACATGCTGCTGGCGTTGCTGTTGTGCAAACACAAGATGCGCTCCGTATTCTGGGCATGCATGCACGGCGTCCAGATGAGTCCATCGTTGAAATGAAACTTGATGAAGAGCGGGCAGAGCATGAGCTTAATGATTTGGCTAGCCGCCTTGCAGCGCTTGAAGGTGAATTGTCCAAGGCAGAGGAAACTATCATCCAAGAAGAGACAACAGAAGAAAAACCCCCTGTGTACCAAGCAGATATAACATTGAATGAAGTGGTAAAGAGCATGTCACGTTTGGCAGGCAAGCTAAAAGACCTAAAATCTCTCAATGCTAAGCATATCAATAAGATAAGCAAGTGGAAGAAAACGAAAGATGCAGAAGAAGCCATTAAGGAATTCAAGCTGATGCTCAATGTTGTGAAGGAAGAGCTTGCTAATGATAAAACTGAACTTGAGCTATCAATTGCAGAAAATGAAAAGATAGTCATGGCAACTCCCGCAAGAAAGAAAGAGCTTGCAGATATGGTAGCAGAAGAAGTAAGGATACTTACTCTGGAAAAAGAGATTGATACAATAATTCGCACTTATCTTCAGGATGTAGATAAGCGTCTTGCCGAATTGACATTACAACCTAAAGTAGTGCAACAGCTGCAGAGTGAGATGCGGGATACTATTCTCTCTATCCAAGGGACATTGGACAGTTATATAGAAAAGGTTGAACTGCGCGCAGCCGAATTGAAAAAGAATGCAGGAATATAACTACCTTCTAGTAGTAAAATATAAGAAAGATTTATATACTTCTTTGATTGATTATCCCTTAGGTGATTATTATGACAGATGAAAATAAATTAAGTGAATTGCAATCAAAAACAAATCCATGGAAGTATGTCGCAATAGGTGCACTTGGCTTATGGCTGACAAGTGGATATCGTGCTGTTACAAGTCCAATCGTTGAACAGTATACCGGTAAAAAATCAGCTGCTGGGCAGAGCATTCTAGAGAGAACTCGCGACAAAGTACACGAGCTACGAAGCCAATACAAGACAATTGATGAAGTAGTTCCTTCTGGTGTGCCACCCAGCCCACAGCGCAACAGCAATTTTATGCCCACAAAAAATTATCCGACCATAGATGAAATTGTACAACCTGCCATACCTCCAAATCCACATTCATTGTGCAGCAACAGAAGATATGCAATTGATCGTATCCGTCCGCATGGAGGAAGATTTACTGGTGTTGAGAATCTGCCGGGCATGACCGTAAAGACCTATAAGATTGATAACAATGACCAATATAGTAATAACAAATATAGTAATAACAAAAGAAGACTCATCAGTGCAGAAAACGGGAACGGCATAAGCGTCAGAACATATGTTCAGGAAGACTTTGATGGTGACGGCGTGTCTGATACGTATGAAATGAAGGGTGGGCGGTAAAGAGTTTTATTATGGTGTATTGTGGTGTTCAATGAGTCAATTAACTACTTTGGACAGCAACCTCCCACTAACCGAAGTTGACAAATGCCTTGTCTGCGGAAAAAACGTAGGTACTGATCGTGCTGTTTGTCGTTCATGCGATACTCCCAGTTATACTGAATGCAGAGATTATATCAAAGGATGTCCTGTCTACGACTGTAAGGGCATGGCAGATGCACTGACAGAAGTTCTTACTGACATTGCTCCACGGGAATAGTATCAAGCGTATCAATCGTTTCTCGGAAAGATGTGGAAAATGGTGAATACACCAGTAACTGAGATTGCCTCAAGAAGAAATGGTGCTCTGCGTGAAACTAGGTTATGGGTTCCTTCTGCAAATAATTAAATATCCACTCTCCTTTTTTTCTTTGTGATTATTGCACTCTCTGGAAAAGGAGCATCGGGAAAATCAACAGTAGCCAAACTTCTCGCCAAAAAACTCAATCTTCGTCATTATTCCATTGGTGACTTGATGCGTGAACTTGCCTCCAGCAAGAGCATTTCATTATTAGAACTAAACAGGCTTGCTGAAACAGACCCATCTATTGACGCATGGCTTGATAAGAAGCAGCAAGAGCTCGGCAGGCAAGACAACTTCATTATAGACTCCCGTCTCGCTTTCAAATTCATCCCCCATGCGATAAAAATTTTTTTGGATGTAAACGATAAAGAGGCAGCAAGACGGATTTTCTCAGCGCCACCACGTCAAGGAGAGCAGCCATATGCCTCAGTCAAAGATGCCATCCAAGCGCTTGTGAAGAGACGAAACAGCGAGATAAAGCGGCTAAAGAAATACTATCACGTGAACCCATACGATAAAAAGCATTACGATATAGTGATTGACACAACTAACTTGACCCCGAAACAAATTGGTAATGCAATTCTCCATTTCCTGCAGACAAAAGTTTATAAATGATGCGATTCGCCAACCGTCTCATGGCGGTAAAGGTAAATGATTTCATAGAGCTTGACTATACAGGCCGGCTGAAAGAAACCCACGAAGTCTTTGACACGACAAACACTGAAGAAGCGCAGAAGGCGGGTGTTCACAATCCTCATGCACATTACAAGCCAGTAATTATCTGTCTTGGCAGAGGCCAACTTCTCAAGGGACTTGAGCAACAGCTTGTAGGCAAAGAGATAGGCACACATGAGTTCACATTGTCTCAGGAACAAGCTTTTGGCAGAAAAGATGCGAAACTCCTCAAACTCGTGCCAACAAAAGTTTTCTTACGGCAGGGCATCCGACCAATGCCCGGTTTACAAGTCAATATAGATGACGGTCTTGGTACAATCCGCACAGTTACCGGTGGTAGGACAGTAGTGGATTTCAACCATCCGTTATCTGGTCACGAGGTGGAATACACAGTCACTATAAAAAGAATTGTGACTGACAAGAAAGAGCAGGTAGCAGCCATACTCGATTGTGAATATCATCTCCATGACGCTGACATTTTTCTGAGCGAGAAAAAGGCAGTCATTACCGTAAAGCAACTCCCACCAGAGCCAGCCATGCGACATCTTTCTTCTGTCATACAAGAAGCAACAGAAATCGATGCAACGTTTGAGGCTAAAACTGCTCCTGTTCCTCCAACAGCGAACGCTGAAAAGGTAGAGCAATAATAAATAGTACGAGAATTATCTTTCTCTTATCTTTCTCTATTTCTCTACAGGAAATCCAGCTTCAATCCATCCAAGAGTACCTTTGTTCATGCTTTTTACCTTTTTGTAGCCCATTGCTTGTAATGTCAGGAGTCCAACGATGGATGAGTTTCCACGTTGGCAGACGGTCATGATGGGGTGTTCTCTATCTTCTGGTAATGATGCATGCATTAATTCCTGCAAAGGGATGTTCTTTGCACCAGAGATATGGCCTTGTGCATACGCTTCCTGAGACCTGACGTCAATAACCAAAGGTTTTTCTTTTTCCATCCACGTTTTTGCTTCATCTGGGTTCATGGTTGTATAGCTATTTCTCGCTAGTTGTGTTAGCTCAGTAAAGATTTGTTCTGCTGCAGGGTTAGTTTGTTGCGGTTTAGCAAGATAAGAAGTATATTTGAATATATTATCTGGAAAAATCAGAACAGCAAGTCCTTCTTCACTACTAAGTGCTTTTATTGCGCCTGCAACAACCATGCCTGAACTTGGTCCTGCAATAATGCTTTCTTCTTTGTTCAATCGATTACACATGTCATATGCTTCTTTGTCACTTACTTCTTTAATCTGATCATAGAGTTCTGGAGCATAGAGCTTTGTTACTTCTAATTGTTTTTTGCTTCGTACACCGGGAATATGATGGTTCTCCTCGGGATGAACTGCAATAACTTTGATTTTTCGATTTTGTTCTTTGAGGAATCTGCCAATACCACCTATCGTGCCGCACGTGCCAAGCCCAACAACAATATGAGTTACTTTTCCGCTTGTTTGTTTCCAGATCTCCGGACCGGTTGTCGTATAATGTGCCAGAAGATTTGCGTGGTTTTCATATTGGTTTGGCATATAGAACTTGTCTGGCATAAGCTTTGTTGTTGATTTTGCCACGCCAATTGCACCTGTTGGAGAATTAGGATCTGGACAGAGAGTATCTGCAACTTCTACTACTTCTGCGCCGAGAAAACGGAGAATTGTCTTTTTTTCTTCAGGGATTTGTGAAGAGACAGTGACCCGTATTTTGTATCCCTTTACGTTTGCGATAGCAGCCAAACCAATTCCGGTATTACCCGATGTAGGCTCGATGATTTTTTTTCCAGAAAGTAAACCGTTTTTCTCCGCTTCTGTGAGCATAGCCAATGCAGGTCTGTCTTTCACAGAACCAAATGGGTTATACCACTCCAATTTTGCATATAGCTCTACTTTTGGTAAAGGGTTTACTTTGTTGAGTTTAACAAGTGGGGTAGGATTTTCTGGAGAAGCACTGAGCTCTAGTACATTGTCATAGATACGGAGTATATGGTTCATACATTCGGGAGGTGTGTTATGCTATAAATGTGTATCTCTAAAAAAAGAGGTTGGTTCACTTCAAGATAAGAATTTTTAATGGAGCAGGTTCCCAAGAAGCTTTATTAATATAAATTTCGCCGAAATGTTTATTAAGTAATTATACTTACTCAACTTATATTACTTATGAGGTATACAAATGGTAAATATGACTTTAGCTGTTCCTGAAGAGCTAAATAGAATTATGAAGCACCACAATGAAATCAAATGGAGTGAAATAGCCCGTCGCGCTATGTGGGTGCATGCAAAGAAACTAGAAGTGATGGAAAAGCTTGTTTCCAAAAGTACGCTCACCGAGAAACAGGCAGAAGAGATTGGAGAAAAAATAAAAGCTAGCTTACATAAAAGGCATTTTCGCCGCAGTCGCACAATATTCCATGCCCCGCATGACGCAGTATAGCCAACCTTACCATATACTCTCCTCGTTTACGGACTTCCATAAGAAGCATTTCAATATATACTCTCAGTCCCATATATGTGTCCATGGTGTGGAACCCGAACTAAAAGTACTACGCCCCTGCTGGGATTCGAACCCAGGTCGCAAGGTCCGCAACCTCGCATGCTATCCAAGCTATACCACAGGGGCATAACTCTTGTTGTATAGAAATCATTTATAAAGTTTTGGAGAAAGTGTTATAAGAGTGTTCCTATTCCAATAAAAAATGCAACCAGTGTATTTTCTCGTTGAGTTGATAAAAGGAGACGATTCTGTAAAAAGTGACTTGGAAAATTTAGCAAATGATATTAGAATAACAACGATGTATTTTAACGAATTGGATTATTACTTATGTTTCGGTACGACAAGTAAGGAGACGTATGAACACGTTTTTGGTGCAGTCCTGGAGTATCGGTTTGATGCTATGCAAGACCTTTATGGATGTTCTCCCGGGTATACTGAATTAAGGCCAGCTAAGATACCACTTGGGTTTGAGGGAAAGATAAAATCTGTTGAGTTAGATTATGAAGTATATGCGAGGGATTAAAGTATGAAGTCGTTCAAGTATATTATTTTCTCTTTTCTGGTGAGTGCAGCATCAGCTGAGCAGAAAGTAATAGTGCTTGACCCCGGGCATGAATCATGGACACAATCTTCCTGGGTAAAAAGCGGAGAGGCACAGGCGAATCTGAAATTCGCAAAGTCTTTGGAAGAAATTATCAAGAAAGAAGGAAAGTATGAAGTCATCTCCACGCTCGATGAGCGTGGCTACAACCCCTTGTTAAAGCGGTTCGAAAAAAAATTCCGTAAGAGAATCCACACAATACGCAGGGCGTATGAGAATCGGCATCACCCTGCCGAAGGCTATTATCAGATGTTGCACGTGCGCAGCTTATTCTTCCATCATAGGTTTAATTACTCTCCTGCAGATGTCTTTGTGAGCATACACCATAATGAACCAGGCGACGGAAGAGATTATCACGGTTTTTGTATCTATTACACTTATCACGGAAAAGCTGCACAAGAAGCAAAAGAGCTTGCAGTTGTACTCCGTGATGCCCTTGTCTCAAACGGTTATGGTACCAGCACTAATGGTGGAGAGAAAAATGGGTACACTGTAAGAGATTTCGCAGTGTTGCATCACGCCACAGAAACAGTGGCAGCAGTGCTCATGGAGTTGGGGTATATTTCAAATAAAGAGGATAAGGAAGCAGCATATACCGATACGTCTGTAGGTAAAAAAGCATCCATTGTCTACAAAGTTCTGGATGACTTTCTCTCTCGCCGTAAGTAATCTCCCCTGTCCAGGAGATTCCGTATCCCTTTAGGGGTAATCTTCCCATAACCAAGATTCTCGTTCTCCTTATTCTGGACGAGCACCAGCCCATATTCGACATACGTTTTTATAATTGCATCTTTTGGGACATCGCGACCGCAGAGAAACAGCCATGTAGCTTTGTCAGTAATGAATACCTTGTGTGTGGAATGCTCCGCAATCCAACTGAGGAGAGGTAAGCTTGGGTGGAACTCAGTATTCTTTATTTCCCCCAGTGGTAAACCAATTGACAATGTTTTTAATCCATTCTTTTCTTCATGACTAAGAACATCATCTGGAACAAAAAAGAACCTGTTTGTCCTTTCTACATATGTAATGTGTTCGTCAGTGAACAACGCTACAAAATTTTCAATCACCAATGGCCACCTGTTTCCCAAGTACAGCGGATGCAAGCTCTGATAGTTTCTTTTTGTTTATGGGTTCTTTTATCCTTTCTTCTTTTATTTGAGATTGTAGCGTCCGGTACTCTCTTTCTAGTGAAGCAAACATATTCTTTAAGGTATCTATCTTTTCATTGGAAGGAGAGATTGTTTCCGTAATCTTTCCTTTCCTTTTCTTGATTATGGTAAGTTCAGATAATACTGTGTTTAGATATGTAGGTGTCCACTCAGTTACTTTTCTTAGCAGCTTTTCGTATTCCTCATTTCCCAATTCTTTTTTTTCGATAGCAGAGAGAAGAAGCTTATGCGCAGCAGGATAGTTTCTTTTTGTAAACTCCTCTTTTGTATCCTCTTTTGCAAAATCATTGAGCATATCAATAATTCCAGCATCAGGATAACGCTTTGCAAGTTTCAGCCATTGGCGTTTTGTCTGGGAAAAAAAAGACATAATGCTCATCGCAAGCAGCTTTTCCCTGTCTTCAACAATATGCAATTCATTAAAAAGAGTAGTATACATGATGTCTCTCTGCAACTCTTCCAGAAGTTGTTTTGTGTGTGAGAGACGTTTTTCTATTTCCATAATCTGTTTCCGGAGCTCGGTTTGCAGCTTCATATCTTCCTGTGCAGCTATTTCCCGTAAGTCTATAGCTGCTATCATAGACAAAAGTTCACCCAGCAGATCTTTCTCTTGGCAGAGCAAAGAGTTGAGCTCAGTCTGTAATTCATCCAATGTGCGCAACGTCTCTTTAATGTCATCAAGCTGCTCATAAAATAAGTGGTACGATACTGAAAAGCTTTTGATTGTCCTTTGCGTGAAGGTAACATATTCTTTATGGAAGGAAACAACCCATTCTTTTACGATGTGCGCTGTAAGCTCTTTAGGGAATGTAATTTGCTTTACAAGCATAGTAACTTGGCTGACGAAAAACGCCTGCTGGCTTTTTACAATGGTTTTTATCCTTCCTTCCACGTGCTTTTCATCAGGGATTTTAGCGTGCGCAAGGTCTTCTGACTGTTGCTGCAGCCTGAAAAGGTTTTTTCTTATAGCCTCAATGTGTGCAGATGCTTTTGAAAGCATATTCTGTTCTTCAGTGCTTCTCATATTTTTTATAAGCTGGCTGAGCTTTTTGATTGGTATTATCTCTATTTCCTGCGTAAACCATTTGCGAATAACGGAAAGCACAGTGAGCAGAAAGTGGCAAATCCTTATAAATTCTCTTTTCTTTTATTCCTCTATGAGACAAAATCCAGATAAGTCGGTGAAAGAGATCGCAAGGCAGCGGATTACAATTCTTTTCCAGCAGGCAAGAAAACGGTTTCTGACTGATCAGGAACTATCAAACAGGTATGTCCATCTCGCTCAAAAGATTGCTATGAAAGCCCGCATCCACATGCCAAAAGAGGCGAAGGGCTTGTATTGCAAGCATTGCCTTTCATTTCTGTATCTGCCTTATAATGTGCGCGTGCGGTTGCAGAAGAGGCACATTGCACAGACGTGTCTTATGTGCAACAGGACAATGAGACACCCTTACATCCGTGAGCAAAAAGCGAGACGGGCGGCATCCCAAAAGCGCAAATCTATTTAAATCAGTCACAAATTCCTTTCGGTATGATGGTCAATCCCAGAAAAATAAGAGCTTCATTCTCAGCAGTGCGGCACGATATCGTCTCTTTGAAGGATAACATCGTTGAATGGGTTACAGCGCTTGTGAACAATCAGAAGAAGATGCTTGAGAAAGTTAAAGAACTAGAGCAGAGAATTGAAAAAGTAGAAAGAAAGATATAAGAAACATCCACGCAACTACCTAATCGAATGAACAACTACCTCCTTTTCGGCAATGGGTGGATAGGAAATAAATTTAAAGACTACCTTAAAGCACCCCTCTCGTTTGCAGACATTACTAACACAACTGCAGTAAACGAGGCTATAGAAAGTAATAAACCTTCAGTAATCATTAATTGTGCAGGCAAAACAGGAAAGCCCAATATAGACTGGTGCGAAGATCATTCATTGGAAACGTTCATCTCCAACGTACAAGGTCCACTCACATTGGCAAACATATGCCGTGAAAGAGACATTCATTTTGTCCATATTAGCTCAGGGTGCATTTACACAGGAGATAACAATGGCCAAGGCTATTCTGAAACAGATACTCCTAATTATTTCGGAAGTTTCTACAGTCGCAGCAAAATAATGGCTGAAGAGTTATTGAAATCATATTCCCTTTTGACGCTTAGACTACGGATGCCTGTTGACAAAGCGCCACATGGGCGCAATCTGATAACCAAACTCGTGAAATATCAGAGAGTCATTAATGTGCCAAATTCTTTGAGCATGGTAGATGATTTCCTGTACGCAAGCAAGTTGTTGATGGAGAAAGAGCGGACAGGCATATACAATATTGTCAATCCAGGTGCGCTAGGTCATGTGAAAATTTTGGAGTTATACAAAGAGATAGTTGATCCGTCATATACTTTTTCGTTGATGTCTACTGAAGAATTAAGAAAAATTACCAAGAGTGGCCGCTCAAATTGTATATTGAGTACAAAGAAGCTGGAAAGCGAGGGGATTATTCTCCCTCCCATAGAGAATGCCATTAGAGATTGTTTAATTCACTATAAAAATTATTGAGGAGCTTGCTCTACAGGAACTTCTTCTATGATTAAAGGTTCCTCTTCTGCAACTGCTTTATTTACTTCACCACCAGAAACTACTCGTCTACGCTGATGCATGAAAGCGTTCAGCATGCCATTGCCTTTGAACACAATGCAGTTCTCGTAAAATGGGTCTTTGTTACTGCACAGACGTCGTTGTCTTACACAGAATCTCTCTTGGTAGTGGGGACAAGACCTGTTAAGCTTTTTTGTCTCAAGCGACGCAAATTTGCTTGGATTTCTTTCTCTTCCCATATCACCACCCCCTTTTTTATATTTCATAGGTTGTTTTTATTTTAAATAGATTGTGTTGTACTTCTCCAATGAAAAAAAAGAGTCATTCTTTTCAGTGTCTATTATTCACCGTCAATAAAAAATTGTTTTCATAGTATCAGTAACTTAAAAAAAATGACAGAAACGGGAAGAAACAGCAAATAGAGAGAAGAAAATATATATCCTATCGCTAGTGTCCCCCAAACGCTACCATTGCATAGCTTGGCGTCGGAAAAAGTTTCTCTCTTCCTTTCAGATCAGGAAGATCTATGACAAAAGCAGCTTCCACCACAGTTCCTCCCAATTGTTCAATTAGTTTTATTGCTGCAGCTGCAGTTCCCCCAGTTGCCACCAGATCATCAATAAGCAACACTCTATCACCTTTCTCAATTGCGTCTTCATGTACTTCTATCACATCAGTACCATACTCTAATACGTACTCATGACGTACCACTTTGCCAGGAAGCTTCCCTTTTTTCCGTATGGGTACAAATCCTTTCTTTAGCAGTACGGCAACAGCCCCCCCCAGGATGAATCCTCGCGACTCAATTCCCGCAACTACATCAACATCCATCTTGCTGTATCGCTCTGCGAGATGCAGAACAACATGGTGAAAGCATTCTGGATCTTTAAGCAGCGTAGTAATATCACGGAACATAATCCCCTGTTTCGGAAAATGCGGAATAGTTCTGATTTTATCTTTGATATCCATTTTTTTTTCACCTTACATAATTGATGTTTTGACAGCTTCTTTACATGTACATTGTTCAAATGTGATAAGGGGGATAACCTCTTTCAGGAGCAGCCTGACACTATCTGCATTCTTTTTCATGGTAGAAAGAATCATCTCTAAGGTAACTGTTTCTTCGCTCTCTCGCCAGCAGTCATAATCAGTAGCCATTGCAATTGATGCATAACAGATACCAGCCTCGCGTGCAAGTACAACTTCAGGAACTGTTGTCATATTGATTACATCAGCACCCCATATCCTGAACATCTTTGACTCCGCTTTTGTAGAAAAGCGTGGGCCTTCTATGGTCATCATTGTTCCTGACGAATGAAACGGAAGGTGAAGTTTTTTTCCGGCAATGTCCAACAAGCTTCGTAATTTGTCACAAAAAGGTTCTGCCATCGGGATATGGCAGACTTCATGTCCTTCATAGAATGTCTGGTGGCGTTTTGTGGTTCTATCAATGAACTGATTGATAAATACAAGATGCCCTGGCTTAATTTCTTCTCTCAAGGAACCGCATGCCGTTGCTGCGATGATATGAGTAACGCCAAGTTCTTTTAATGCCCAGATATTGGCACGGAAGTTGACATTACTTGGGTAAATTCTATGTTTGTCTCCATGACGAGTGATGGCTATCACTTCCCGTCCATTTAGTTTTCCTATGCCTAGAACATCAGAAGGAGACCCATACGGAGTATGTTTCTTTATTTTCTGTACATTCTCTAATCCTAACTGGTCATCTAATCCAGAACCACCAATAATGCCTATTTTAATCATTTTTTTCCCCACAAAATAATGTCACGGGAGACATATTGAGGTAAATAAAGCTATCGCTAGGTTTAAGTAGAATGTGGTAGCTCTTTATGCTCATGATTGGTATACAGGCATTAACTAAAATCATCGAACATCCATATGTCGAGCTCACCTCCCGTGGTAATGCCGCTATTTTTTATGCACTTTACCTCGCAAAGAAAGCGGGGAAAACAAAAGTGTTTATCCCAGACCAAGGTGGCTGGTTCACCTTCAAAACATATCCAGCTATTCTGGGAATGCACGTTGAAGTGCTAAAGACTGATGAAGGGATTCTTAATCAAAAAACAATCCCTCTTTCCAGCGATGCAGTCCTTCTTTACGCACAACCTGCTGGCTATTTTGCTGCACAAGATATGGAAAGTATCTACAAGCAGTGCAATGAAAAAACAGTAGTCATTGTAGACGTTTCAGGAAGTATTGGTGACAAAGAAGTATGTGATGGACAGTATGCAGATATCATGGTAGGCAGCTTTAGCGAATGGAAGCCTATCAATATAGGATATGGCGGATTTCTATCGGCGAAGGAGAGGAAATGGTTAGAATCCGGAAAAGAAATTTTATCAACCAATAAGGTACATCCATCACTTCCCGATGAGCTGCAGAAAAGGTTGACAGGGATTTCTGAGAGATATACCTTTTTTTACAAAACAGCAGAGAGGGTAAAGAAAGATTTATCTTCTTATAATATCCTCCGCCCAGACAAAAAAGGTATAAATGTGGTAGTGGCTTATCACAATGAAAAAGAAAAGAAAGGCATCATCGAGTACTGTAATAACCATAAGTTTGAATATACATTATGTCCCCGGTATATCCGGGTAAAGCGTCCTGCGGTAAGTATAGAAATTAAACGATTATGAAACGTATCATCCTTACAGCATTGGGAGCAGCATTGCTTGTCTTTCTGGTATTTTCCTATGCACTGGAGTTCGTTGCCTTCGACAAAAGTTTTTATGTTCAACAGTATAAGAAAAACAATCTATATGCACATTTCTCTCGAGAAGAGGCAGACAAAGTAACTGATAAGCTACTCAGCTATTTGCGTTATGAAAAAATGAACGTACAAATTGACACACCATTTTTCAATGACAAAGAAAAACGCCATCTTGTGGATGTTAAGGACTTACTGCAGAAAGAGAGTTTTTACTGTACTGTTCTTACCTTCATATTTGTGCTCGTGGTGATTATTCTTTATTTTAGTAATGACCTACGTATAACCTCACGCATAACGTATGGCACATTGTTTTTCAATGCAGGTGTGGTTGGCTTGAGTATGATGCTGACATTAGGAATTCTCAGCATCCTCAATTTTTCTATGGTCTGGACATCTTTTCATCGTTTAGTATTCAGTAACAATTTGTGGATGCTGAATCCGGCAACAGACAACCTTATTGTGCTCTTTCCAGAAGCGTTCTTCAATGCGGTGGTAACAAAGTTATTCATTCTTATGGGAGTCGTGTATCTGTTTATAATCGCTTGTGGAAGCTGGCTCAAGGCACGATAACGTAGATCTTACTCTTAGGGGTTTCGCCATAAGGGTGATTACCATCAACATCATCATATTGCACATAGACATCAAACACATACGTCCCTTTTGGCGTTGCTGCATCTACTTCAGCACCTAATGCAAAATTCTTGCCTTTATCTGGGTCAATGAGTTCGCATCGTGCTTCATCACCACAAGCTGGGTCTGGCTTGCTGCTTGCTTTAGGCAGAAGGCGGATGGGGTGGTCACTATAACCATATATATTTTTATTATCTAGAGATTCTTTGACAAAGATTGTAAACTTTCGCTGCCCTCCAAGAACGTTTAAAATTCGTATGCCAAAAACACTAAATTCATTTCTTCTGATTTCTTTTGTTTTCTCTCCGATGCATACTTGTTCAGTGCCGCAGCGCAAATAACCTATCTGCTTATCAAGGTCATCAAACGTTCTTGTTTGCATGCCCTTTGCTTTCTCATAGATGGTAAGGATGAAGTATATTGAAAAGATAAAAATAACCAGTGTCAGCACAATAACAACAAGAAAATTCATTGACAGTTCTATACCTTTCTTCATTTTTCTGGTCGTTCACCTGATTCTATGAACGTTACACGATCAGGCAGGTCATACTCTAGAGTGCCTGTTCTTGGTGTATCCTTAAATTCTGTGGCAGAGATCTTATCTCTTCTGGTAAAGCCATAATTAATTCTCATAGTGACTGAGCTTATTAATTCTTTATAAGGAATGGTTGGAATTGTGAGCGGTACTTCTATGGGGATTGGTTCCCTTATGTTTTTTAATGCAACATTATTGAGTGTCTTTTCTGCGAATCTGTCACGGGAGAAGAAACTAATTTGGTACAGCGAAACTCCATCATCTTTCTTGATATCCGGAGCAAGTTCAATAAGCTGCAGTATGACTTTGAATTTGTCATTCTTTTTCACGTCCATAGGTTCAGCGTAATCCACTTTGACAGTAACCTTTCCAAAGGCTGGTTCACGTTCAATCTCTTTCAGATAGCGTGGAGTAGACGTCTTAACACCCATCCTACATGTTGGGCCATCGCAATAATATGAAAGGAGTCGTGCATCCTCTGCTCTCTCTCCCGGCCTTTCTATCTTATATTTCCCTTCACACTTTGGTGTCTGGCAATCGTTTGGGCAACTGCACACGTTCTCATTAGCACTTATCTCACATTTTCCATTGCCACATTTATTAGGAGTAACAGAATACTGGCATTTACCATCTGTACATGTCGCAGCATTGTATTCCTTTTCTGCGCAGTCTGTATTTTTCCGGCATTCTGGTTTCTCACAGCCCAATGCTATAATAAAAAGCAGAAGAATCCCAAAGATAAGAAATGTTCTCATCATTATTCCCAGTAACACGAATTTTATAAGCTTTTTGCTAGAACTTTGTATATGAGCGAAAAGCACTCATAAAATTCACTTAAACACTTCATACTCTTTCACTATAATGATGAGGAAGAGGAATAACACCGCAGCTCCCGCAATCATATAATAAAGACCATCAGCTGTATTATCCCAGCTCAACATATTATATAATCCGAATGCCATTATACCAAATCCAATCCACAAGAACTTGTCGAGGACTAACTTCATAATCTCAAATTCCTGTGTTTGGGACATGCGTCTTTTCATGAGTATCACCTTATGCGGTTACCTTAAGGAAGAATTGTTTAGTTTCGTAGACTGGATTATCTTTATTTCTTTGTTTGGATAGTTTATTTCTAATTGTATCAATGTCTTTTGTACCCCCACTAGCAGTATCACTATTATGGACAGCCACTGTACAAATATAGACAGCACTTTGTAATTTTCCTTTTTCAATTAGAATAACTTTATATCCTCCCTGCTCGCTGGGCTTTACTGTCTGAGCAGGGGATGTTAAGGTCGGCTGATCACTCAAAAGAACAGAACTACCTAATTCGTCCTGGCACATAGCTATAGAGAACATTGCTGCTTCTGCCGTGTAATCATTCTTATTATAATAACCAATACTTAGTGTTTGTTTTCCTCCTTTGGTGATGGATACACTATCCGAAATAGAAATAGGGTTATCCGGTGTCGGTTTTGCCTCCAGCTCAGTCAACGGTATAACCGATTCCGCCCGTTCTCCCGCAAACTTGAAGATACTTCTTGTTAGCGTTAAAGCAAGACCAAGAACAACAAATGAGATGACAACAATGACTATAGCATTCACAGAAAGTGCCAAATCGCCCTTCTTTATCATGCAGCTACACCTCTCTTACATACAACACTACCACTAGAGCATATATAAACCTTTTGGTGAATGTTTTTATATTCCGGCTTTTGCGCAGTGGGGTATGGATCTTGCGCAGCTGTGCTTTACGTGGGAATATGTCCATAAAAT
Source organism: Candidatus Woesearchaeota archaeon (assembly GCA_023264635.1). GTDB lineage: Archaea > Nanobdellota > Nanobdellia > Woesearchaeales > JAGVYF01 > JACQSS01. The sequence continues at coordinate 16,580 of JAHFLT010000021.1, forward strand.
TTACCTTGCCCCTCCGGGCAATCGCCGTTTCATTGAAGAGTTCTTAATGAGTAAGAGGGTAATGTATGAAGAAGGAGAGAAACAGCTTTCTCTCTGTGAGATGTGCAAACCCACAATACAATATTTGCATCCAGAGGGGATGCTTATTGGCTTCAGCAAAAAAACATACACCTATTGTTTATTTGGACTAGAATTGATTATGGTTTCTTCTCTCTTCGAAAATGCGTATAAGGCAATTGAGAAGACCGGCCTTCAGCAGGTTAGATTACCGGAAATTATAAAACTGAAAAGAGCAGAAGAAACGCTGTGCACTCATTCCTCTTTTGATAGGGGATTCATGCTTTGTTCTAATTGCATAGAAGACAACATCAAGATGCACAAGTTCCTTGTTAAGTATGTCCGGCAGAAAATAGCTCTGGACTACTCTCCATTACTCATCCCTCAAGCAGATAATATCATTATTACTGGCAAAGCGATGAAATCATACTATGACCCTGCCCTTAGCGAAATCTTTATAAATCGTCAGCTTCATCGTCCAGCAAATGGCAAAACTACGCAAGTGGGTCTCTTATAGGGCAATAGAACGCCCGTATACACGCATCTCTAAGTTCCGCCAGAAGAATTATGTACGTGTGCGACCAAACATGGTTATTTCACGATTCAATATGGGAGACACAAAAAAAGATGTTTTTACATTCCCGTTAGTTTTGGATTTAGTATCCAAAAACAGTCTCCAGATTCGCCATAACGCGATTGAAAGCGCACGTCAAACCAGCAATCGTATATTGGAGAAAGAGCTTGGCAAGATTGGTTTTCATTTTAAGATACGTTTATTTCCCCATCACATTCTGCGTGAGAATCCCCTAGCTTCTGGAGCTGGCGCAGACCGTATGAGCACTGGCATGCAGGCAAGTTTTGGAAAGCCGGTTAGCAGCGCTGCACAAGTTAGGGTAGGACAGCCACTTTTTACGATTGGCGTGCCAAAAGATAAGCTTGATGTTGCCAAACGTGCATTGCAAAGAGCAGCCACTAAATTGCCATGTTCATGTCAAATAAAAATTATTAAAGGGTGATTCTCACCTTAAAGGATTATGTCAAAAGCCTACTGTGTTGCATAATTCGTTTTAGTTTTTGAGGATGATGACTATTGCTTTTCTTCCGCGGTATTTTAGTGGTGCATCAATTTTTGCGGAGTTTCCAAATGGTGTTATGATTTTTTCGTAG
>JAHFLT010000022.1 GCA_023264635.1 Candidatus Woesearchaeota archaeon
AACACCATGAGTCAACTGGGAGAAAAGACTTTGAAGAATCAACAGCATATGTTCGAGATCAGCAGCGGCATCATGGTGTTACTGTTATAGATGATAGACAAAAAACTATAGTTTCTTTCGTCGCCGAGAGAGATGCGGCATGCCCGACGTAAGGAGGGCTTGCCGAGGAGCGAAGGCGGGGGGATTATAAGGGGTCGCAACCCCTTATTTCACCTTGATGGGAATGACTGGCTTCAGCAAGTATCAAAAAATGAGAACTATAATCGGAGTGGGTTTTTCTACCACAAAGATGGACATCTTAACTTACCGGGAAATGTTTTATTTGCTACTGCCTTAAAACAGAAGCTTGAAGAGGTGAACGTTATTACCAAAAGTAAGTCTTATTTTTACTTTAATTGGACGAAGAATGAACTAGCAGTTTTTTTCTTCGATGAAAAAAAAAGACCAGTCACCTCAATAGTTGCTTATACCGAGGGAGAGATTATTCCCTATAATTCCACTGTTGATTTCTTAGAAAGGACACATGATTATCTTCGAAGTTGGACTCCATTAATTATAGACTGTGGGGCTTATGCACGTTATGTCTACGCAACCTGTAATCCTGTGCTTTCTACGCTTTCCTGAAGATGATTTTTAGCGTAAGACTTAAAAGAGGTCACTCACTGACGTAATTATTATGAGAAAACTATTTACTACAATCTGTCTTTTGTTAGTCTTATCAGGATGCAAAGATACTGTGCTTCGCCATGAATTTACAACAGAGAACATCTTTCTCATCCAGAACATAAGTGCAGAGAATATAACACTTTATGGTATAGGACTTGGTGCCTCTATTCCAGACGTCATCGCTGTTTTTGGCCAGCCAGATGCTAAAAAGGAGTATATCTTTGAAGGACAAACCAATCTGGAATATGGCCAAAAAATTAACCTCACGGAAAATGGACTTATATTTCACTTTGATAATGGAACAATGACAAGACTGACTATCAAGGAACCATTTACTGAACACTACCTGACAAAAACACAACTAAACATTACTAAAAAAGAAGTATATGGGTGGTTGGGGATACCAGAAAAGCAGACCAATGTCCTTGATTACCGCGTCTTTACTTATACCACCAGAGGCGTAGATGTCTTTCTGAAAGGTCGGAATGTTAACAGGGTCAGTTTCTTTAGGTAATATCAGACGGTAATATATGAGAAGAAGTAACAATTCGATTTCCCTAGTGAAAAGATGTGTAACAAGTAGTATTACCTCCCAATATCATTCTATATAGAAAATAATACTCATTCCATAATATTCTTAAATTCCAGTTCCATAAGAAATAACATGGAAGATGAACGTGGAACTAGTTCTGTTTTTAAGGATTCGGTACGAATGGCGTTTGCTAAAGCGAAGAAGGACATCCTTACCGTTGTTGACGATATGAACAAGATAAAGGAGAACATGATCGATCTAAGGAAAGAGATTATTTCCATGAAAGAAAAGATGATGGAAATGACTGCCAAAAACAACCCCATGATTTCCACTGGAACTAGTTCCATAGGAAACGACCGGGTCCTGAACCGTCCCGAAGAGATCCTTATCCGTCAATACAGGATGCACAAACCCGCCATTGTCAAACGCAAGCTGCTGGAACTGGTGCCAGAAACTGGTGCAAGTCTCTTTGATTTGTACACAACACTTGTGGAAAGGGAACGTCTCTGCGGCAAAACGACATTTTACAGGTATGTCAAAGAGCTCTGTGATGAGAAATCTATTTCTTTGCTGCTTGAGAACGGAAAAAGGATACTTCGAAGAGAGATGCTCAGGGAAACAACTCCTTGACGATATGCTGCTTTACTGTTACTGTGCTGTATGTTGAACAGTATGGGCATCTGTCAGGCGGTGTTTTTTTTTCAGGGTTCTTCAGCCTGAACTCGTACTTGCACTTTGCGCATTTGAACATGACCATAACAACACAAAGAGATGCATTTATTTAAAGATTATGCAGAAAAATGAACAACGTTTATATTCCCCTGAATCATTAAAGAACAAAATGGAAAAAGAGGTTATTCTCCGTGCAGAGGGGATTAGGAAGGAGTTTCAGGACTGTGTTGTGCTGGATAACGTTTCGCTGTCGATACAAAAAGGGGAAATTTTCGGGATAATTGGGATTTCTGGTTGTGGAAAAACCACATTGCTCCATACGTTTGTCGGTTTCAATGCACCTGAACAAGGAGAAGTCTTTATTACGCATAATGGAAAGGAAATATCAATCAGTAAAAACATGATTCTTGCGCGACGAGGAATCGGTTTTGCACCGCAGCATCCCAGTTTCTATCCACGCCTCACTGTTGAGGAGAACCTGGAGCATTTCGGCATTCTTTATGGTTTGGCTGAAAACGAGCTTGATGAACAGTTACATGAGCTTCTGAAAGTCACGAAGCTGGAGCAAGCTGTAGATATCCGTGCAGATCACCTTTCGTATGGGATGCAGAAAAGGTTGGGCATTGCATGTGCCCTTATCCATAAGCCATCTATCTTGTTAATGGATGAACCTACTGCAGACTTGGATCCGTTGATGCGCAGGGAGATATGGAAACTGGTGAGACGCATCAATGATACTGGTACAACAATAGTCATTGCCTCTCATCTGCTTGGGGAAGTGGAATCCATGTGCACTCGCATCGGTATGCTGCACAACAAGAAATTTGCTTATATCGGCACTTTTGAGAATATGAAACAGAATTACTGCCCGAGACAGGAGATCACGCTGAAAACAGAATCAAGGCTTTATGATGCCCTTATCCAAAGGCTGGGGAGCAACAAAGAGCTTGTAGTGACAGCAACGAACGAGCATCTGCAGGTGATGACCACTCACCCAGAAAAAACAGTGGATGCCGTTATGCGACACGTTAAGGAGATGGACGATAAAATTGAGTATCTCCATGTATCACCACCAAGCCTTGAGGAATTGTTTACGCTCATTGAGGAAGAAAAATGAGGGCATTTATCCAACTCGTGAAAAAAAATATTATTGTGCTTTTTCGCGAAAAGAGCGCTGCGTTGTTGCTTGTCCTTGGTCCTTTGCTGATGATTTTTCTGCTGGGTCTTGCATTTGACAATACAAATACATATGCATTAAACATAGGAACATATACCCCGATGCCAAGCCAAACCACTACCTATTTCATCGACAAGCTGCACGAGCGTCGGTTCCATGTCATTCCCTTAAAGAGTGAAGACCAATGTACAGAGATGATAAAGGATGGTTCATTGCACGCATGCATGGTGTTTCCGAATGATTTTTCATTGCAGCAGAAAGAGAAAAATGAGATAACCTTCTATGTCGATTACAGCAGAATAAATTTGGTTTATCTTGTCCTCGAAACGCTGACCAGCAAGCTCTCTGCACAGGCAAAAGATATCAGCGTCAACCTTACCAACGTGCTGCTTGACAAGCTTGAAAGCACACGGAAAGAGATATTCGTGAAAAGACCACTACTTTCATCTATTGGTAAGAAGAATAAGGATATCACTGAGAAGCTGGATTCACTTGCTGGTGAAATAGAACGTATAGACGTCACACTGGCTGCACCAAATACAGCGCAGCTAAAGGTGCTTGCTGATGACAAAGAGGTTGATGACAGTATAACAGCCATCAGACGCTTTATCACTCTTGCGCGGGGAAACATCAATGATGCAGAGCGTAATGCAGCTGCCTTTACTAATCCGGATGGCACAAATCCGACTATGGAAGACTTGCGAAGAGCACGAGGCGCGCTGAAGGCTTTAGAGGATGATGTAGCCAAAGAATTTACTCCTATAAAAAGCGCTCTCGCCCGAATTAAAGAAGGATTAGGTTCTGTAGAAGAGAATATCAGAGCTGCACAACAGAAGATGAATACATTTACCAAGCTCAAGGACTCAGCAGCAGAAGCACACAAAGATATAACAAAGAAGACCACCGACGTATTGGCTGATGTGCAGGCACTGCAAGCTACGTTTGAGACAATTGACCAGAACGTTGGAAGCATCCAGATTCACAATGCTGCGGACATAGTCAATCCAGTATCCACTGCAATAAAGGCAGTTACCTCCACCACCACGCACCTCAATTACCTTTTCCCCAGCTTGCTGACATTAGTCATCATGTTCATAAGCATTCTCCTCGGGACAACATTGGTTGTCATGGAGAAAAATAGCCCTGCTTCATTCCGGAATGCCATTACGCCAGTAAATGATGCATCATTCGTCCTTGCAACATGGAGCACATGCATTCTTCTTGTCCTTAGTCAGGTAGTTGTTATGCTCCTTGTTGCTGTCATGCTTTTCAGCACTCCATTAGCGTTGCCATATCTTTTAATGGGCATCATCCTCAGCACTTCTCTTTTCTCAATCATGGGCATGGCACTCGGCTACATCTTTGCTTCGGAGGAGACTGCTACTATTGCCGGCATATCTGTAGGAACGCTTTTTCTCTTTTTTTCTAATACTCTCCTCCCGTTGGAAAGCTTGCCAACAAGCATACTCGCTATCGTACAATACAGCCCTTATCTGCTCAGTGAAGCCTTCCTCAGAAAGCTTGCATTCTATAATCTCGGATTCAGTACAGTGCTCACAGAACTTCTTTTTATCCTGTGCTACATACTCGCATTTGCCATTTTCACATACTTCATACAGACAGCTTTACGAAAGCATTTTGCCCACCAGTGGACATACACACAGAAACAGCGCGTGCTTTCATGGGCGCAGCTGTTTCATGGCACTGAAGTAACATCCAACACAACCAATATGTCTGAGAGTAGCGAGCGTATAATTCCTGAAAGTATACCAAAGATAAGTGAAGGGGCCGGGACAACAGAAAGAAAAATGATTTATACTAAGAAGAAAAAGAGAAAGATATGACTCTTATCATCATTACAGGCACACCCTGCACGGGAAAGACAACATTGGCAACAGCGCTCGCACAGGAGCTTTGTTACGAATACGTGGACGTATCTCAAGTCATAAAAGAGAGCAAACTCAGCGAAGGATATGACGAGGAACGACAATGCGATATTGTGGATGCAGATAAACTGGTCATGATATTGAAAGATATGCTTACTACCGAGAAGAACTATATTCTTGACTCTCATCTCTCGCACTACCTGCCTAATAAGGTGGTAGACCTCTGTATTGTGACAAAATGCGATCTTAAGATACTGAAGCAGAGGATGGAAGAGCGCGGGTATTCCAAGTTTAAGATTAGAGAGAATATTGATGCTGAGATATTTGATGTTTGTCTTGTTGAGGCCATGGAAGAGCAAGAGCACGAGATACTTGTCGTGGACACTACCAATGGTATCGATATCAAAAAAACTGCTGAAGATACGATGGAGATACTAGAGAAAAAGGCAAAGAAATGAGATGCATAGGAGGCGAAACATAGGTGAAACTTGGTACTCTTGCTGCACTAGTCAAGCTCAGCATGCCATTGACTGCTGGCGTGTTCTCAGTCGCTGCACTGAATTTCGCCGTTCACCACAACAGGTACGAGGCACATCAGTTTGAGAAGATAGATGGGATTGCATCTTTTACACGTGTCACTGTGGAGAGTTATACTGAAGTGGACATGATCTCTCCATTAGGGAATGTGATATACTTAGATACAAATAATGATGGTCTTGTGGATAAAGTGTATGAATATCCTTTTTATGTGCAAAGCACTGATGCATGGGCTTTATTCACAAAAGCATACTCCCGAGAGAAAGATTTTTATGATTACAAAACAGTTTTCCTCACGGCAGACAAAAAATACCGAGACCAATTGAAAAGATTCAACATAAATCTAAAACCCAGTACCTATTATTTAAAAAAGAAAAATTTAAAAAAGAAAAAAAATAAATTCACTTCTTCAGTGAATCAGGCGATAAGACCAATGGAAGTCCCATACCGTTAGGAGACATTGGCACCAGCACAATAGTCTTATTTGGATTTTGCGAATCCAGCAGCTCTTTATACGCCTCTATTGCTTTGTACTGCAAATAGCTTGGAGTCAAGGTGGCATTAATCATATCCTGTACTTTCCGTGTGCCGTCTGCCTCGGCAATTCTCTTTAGCGCTTCCTTTTTCGCAATTTCTATCTCTGTATCTTTTCTTTCCAGCTCCTGCTGCTTTGCAAGTTTCTGCTCAATCTGTTGTTTTACCAGATCGGGATATTGAATGTTGCCCACGACAACTTGCTGAACATCAAATGTGCCGCCCTTCAAAAGGACATTAAGCTCATGTGCAATGTAAGCAGCCATCTTTTCCCTGTTTTCATTTGCCTGCCAGCTGGTGTAATCTTTGACTGAATCACGCACATATGTACGGAAAGGTTCCTGAACGATGCGTGTATACCACTCATCTGAGAATTTTTCGATGATGTCTTTAACTGATCCATCATGTGGCTTAATCCGTGCATGTACTGCAAAGTGAATTTCCAGATTGTCCTTTGCAAGGATTTTGAAGTCTTCACTGTGCGTTTGAGGTCTCATATCTATATTTGCCACGTACACACGCCATGAAATCCCGCGTGCTGCAGGGCCTTGCTGCGAACCTTCATAGTTTGCAGAGCCAAAAATAAGTGGCTTGTGCATCATATACCCCTCATGCCCCGGTGGGGTATAAGGATTTGTCAGCCATGCTACACTGTTCATGTCACCATCACTAACACAGCCAGACAATCCAATACTCGCACTCGCAACCAAAGCTATTAGTCCTTTCTTAGTTTCCATCTTGTTCACCCTGATCCATTTTCTACTTCTTTTCGTAAATAGTGCACAGCATCATCATCATAGAAGATGCCTTGCTGTTCAAGAAAATCATTAAGCACATTGTTGGCGTATCCGCGTGATTTTTGATCCTTATTGTCTACTGCCCTGCCGATGAAATAACCGCAAATACCCAAAATGACATCATCCACTATCGGAATCATTGGATTCCCCAGAGCGCCAAGCGCAATGCCTCCTGCGCAGAATACTGTCCGATAGAAAACACTATCCTTCGCATGCAGAACATTGGTCTCGAGGAAATGATATCTCTCAACAATACTGTCAAGCAGCTTCTCTTCGTTTATTGCATCCGTTACTGGATACTCCTTATACAGCACATGATTAGCTAAAACAATCACCGCCTTATTTATGGGAGGAACCAGCTTCGTATAAACAAGGTATTGCTTGTAATTTCCATTTGTATGGTATATCGTCTTCACATGAACGTAATTGCTCCATTCAATCAATTCAATGATCTCATTAAGCGTATACTCCATAAGCAAGCGCATAAAAGTACTTATATTTTAATGTTGCTTATTTTTGCTCCATTGTTTCATCACATTTTTATACAACTGTCACTCTCATTGACGTATGAAGAAATCACTCTCATCATTTGAACTGTCATGTATTGTAAAAGAACTACAGCCACTTGGACGCGGCATTATCGACTTTATCGGGATGTCTGATAAAAAAGAGCTTTTTATGGGGATTCATATCGCTGGTACCGGAAAAACATATGTACGTCTCATTGCAGGCAAAGCAGCTTTCATTGTCTCTGAAAAAAAAACAGCAGAGAAGCTTTCCGGTTTTTGCGCTTTCCTGCGCAAGCATCTGGATCAGGCAAGAATCTCCTCTATTACGCAGCCATTCGGAGAACGCATCATACGCTTTATGTGTGCTGCAAAGGAGGGGGAGCTGACGTTGCTTGTTGAACTTTTTGGCAAGGGAAATATCATGCTAGTAAAAGAAGATGTTATTCTCGGCTGTGCTGAACTCCAGCAATGGAAGGACCGTGCGATAAGGCCTGGTGAAAAATATAGGGTAACAGAAAAAGAATCATTCTCCGAAGCGTTGGAACATCTCACTGCAGAATCCTTAGTTAAAAGTCTTGCTGTCGATTGTGGATTAGGGGGAATTTATGCAGAAGAACTGTGTAAAAGAGTGGATGTGAACAAAAACACCGTGCCCAGTGCAGTGACATCAGCTATGCACAAGAAATTGGTGGCTGCTTGGGATGCGCTGCAAAAAGAATCAGTCATGGGATACTGCATATACAAAGAGAATAGTGTTGTGGATGTTACGCCGATAAGATTGCATACCTACACAGGATGTGAAACAAAGGAATTCCCAACGTACAGCGAAGCGCTTGCTTTTGCATATTCTCTGGGAGAAGAAAGTGCTGGACAGGCAGAGCTGCGAAAAAAAAGAGAGAAACTCATGACCATCACGCAGCAGCAAGAGGCAAATATTGTAACATGGGAAAAAGAGCGTGAAGACGCTGCAAAAACAGCAGAATGGATTTATCACCATTACCAAGACGTGCAGAATCTCCTCTTGCAGGTAAGAGAGGCTTTTGAAAAGAAGAACCCAATGCCGAAAGAAGTAAAAGAAGTAAAGAGAAAAGAGAAGAAAGTGATTGTAGAGCTAGAATAAGTTTATAGCATCTTTCATTCTGGAATTGACATCATACTCTTCAAGCAATTTGTTGATACCATATTGTTCTTTACTATCTGCAAACTTCTTGAGCGCAAGATTGAAAATTTTCAATGCATCTTCTTCAGGCAGCGCTGGGTGTGAGAAAATCTTCTTGTCATGGGTGTAGCTCAGAGCAAACCGTAAGCCACCATCTGTTATGCTTACAAAATCCAGGAGCTCATCAGCGGGATAATGCAATACATACAATATTTTCTCCACATCACCTATTTTTAGGAATAGGTAAAGAGTTTCACATATAAGGCCTTCGAGATTCTTTGACACTTCGTATGAGATAGTGGGACTAAAGGGAATGTGACTTGTTCGAGTTCCACTACGGTTAAACTTGAATCCAATTTTCCCTGCATAATCAATTACATCAGTTGTCATATGATATCACCGTTGCTGGGCGCTGGGTATTCATTTTCACTTCTTAAATATTTCGCAATCGTATTACTTTAAATAGCTAAAAATCATAATAAATATGATGAACTCCCTCCTTGAGCGGTATCACGCCCTCTTCGGGGATACCCTTCAGCAATACCGGCATACTGTTCTCCCTTCCGCAATATGGATTACTGGACTCAGACCAAAAGAGCATATTATTGCACGCCTGAAGCAGCAGAGATTTTCATTGCAAACCCTCAGCTTTTCTTCTCATTCTTCTAAGGGATATATCGCAACAAAAGTGCCGCACGCACTAGGCGCAACACCATTGTATCTCCTTGGCTATTACACGCTACAGGAAAGTGCATCGCAATTTCCTGTTCTTGTTTTAGATCCACAACCCCATGACCTCGTCATTGACATGTGTGCAGCACCGGGCATGAAGACAATCCAACTCTCAACACTGATGCAGAACAAAGGCACTATCATAGCATGCGATGTGAAGCAAGAGCGCCTTTTTGCCCTCCAGAATAATCTTGAACGCTGCGGCATTACTAATTGCATAGTCCTGCATAGTGATGCACGGAAACTTCGCTTGCAGGAGAAAGCAGACAAGATATTGCTTGATGCCCCGTGCTCTGGCAATTTTCTCACCGATGTAACTTGGCTAAAGAAACGGAAACCTGCAGATTTCAGGAGAATGGCACAAGCACAGTGTGAACTGCTTGCACATGGCATATCCTTGCTTAAGGAGAATGGCACTCTGGTGTACAGCACATGCAGTCTCGAACCAGAGGAGAATGAAGAAGTAATCGATTGGGCACTGAAAAATCTTCACATCTCTCTGGAACCAGTGCATGCTCCAATAGGAATGCCGGGCATGACAAAAGTTTTCGGTAAAAATCTCTCTCCCCAAGTAGCAAAAACATGGCGATTAATGCCACCGCAATGCCAGGGGTTTTTTGTTGCAAAGCTGAGAAAATGAGTGAGAAAATGAAATACAAGAACATCATCATTATCGGAACATCGCACATAGCTCCAGAAAGTCTTAAAGCTGTTACGAGGACAATTGAACTGGAACGGCCAGACATCATAGCTGTTGAACTAGACAAAAAAAGACTATGGGGACTTTTGGCTGGAGGAATAGGCAAAACAAAAATAAGTCTTAAGCGTATCAAAAAAGTTGGCATCAAGGGATATGTCTTTGGTCTGTTGGGCAGCTATGTGCAGCACAGATTGGGAAAATATGTTGGAGTATCACCGGGATCAGATATGCTTGCTGCTGTAAAGCTTGCCCAGAATTATGGCATGCAGATAGCGTTGATAGATCAAGACATTGACATTACGTTGAAACAGTTTTCGTGTTCATTATCCTCCAAAGAAAAATGGAATTTTCTTGTTGATGTCATAAAAAGTCTGTTCTTCAGAAAACGGGAAATGAAAAAATACGGCTTGGAAGAAATAGACCTTTCAAAAGTCCCACCAAAGCGACTTATCAAGAAACTCATTGAGAGTGTAAAAGAGCGGTACCCCAATGTCTATCGCGTGCTGATTAGTGACCGCAACCTGTACATGGCGCGGAAGCTGTATGAGTTAATGGAACTCAACCCAACGAAAAAGATAGTAGGGGTCGTTGGTGCGGGACATGAAGATGAACTAATATCATTGATAAAGAAAATTGAGGCGCATCAGGTTGAATTTCTGGTGTGAAGCTTTAAATATTTCTCCTTTCTCTTGGTTGCCATGCGCAAGAAAACATTTTACATTACAACAGCAATTGATTATCCCAATAGTTTGCCGCATATCGGCCATGCGTTTGAGAAGATAGTGGCAGACACATTGGCACGCTGGAAGCGTCTTAATGGATACGATGTTTTTTTTCTTACTGGTACGGATGAGCACGGCCAGAAGCTTGCAACTGCTGCTGCAGAGAAGGGAATGACTCCGCAGGAATTTGTGAATGAGATGGCACGGCATTTCTTTGCGCTGTGTGAAAAACTTTCAATATCATATGATGACTTTATCCGTACATCTCAAGAACGACACAAGGCAGTAGCACGTGATGTATTCACAACTGTGCAAAAGCGAGGAGAAATCTACAAAGGATATTATGAAGGCCATTACTGCATGCCATGCGAAACATTCTTTACAGAGAAAGATCTGGTGGATAGCAACTGCCCGAAGTGCAAGCGCTCAGTGACATGGCTCAAGGAAGATGCCTACTTTTTTGCGATGGGCAAGTACAAACAGAAAATCATCGAGCACATAGAGAAGAATCCGCACTTCATTGTTCCGGAATCACGAAAGAATGAAATACTCTCACGGCTGCGGAATGAGGAATTAAAAGACCTCTGTGTCTCGCGCTCTGGCATCACCTGGGGAATTCCGCTGCCAACAAATATGAAACACGTCATCTATGTCTGGTTCGATGCATTGGTAAACTATATCTCCGCACTTGATTATCCGGGAGAGAAATTCGTCCGCTATTGGCCAGCGCATCATGTCATTGGCAAAGATATCCTCTGGTTCCATACAGTAATATGGCCTGCTATCCTGTCAGCAGCTGGAATAGCATTGCCATGGCAAGTCTATGTTCATGGTTTTATCAATGATGAGCATGGGGACAAGATGTCCAAATCAAAAGGTAACGTCGTCGAGCCACTGGCAATCATAGAGAAATATAGTGCTGATGCGCTGCGTTATTACTTCCTCCGGACAATTCCCGCTGGACAGGACGGAAATTTCTCAGAAAAAGAATTAGTAATCCGATACAACACCGAACTAGCCAATGACCTTGGCAATCTGTTGCTTCGTGCCACTGCGCTGATTGAAAAGAATTTTAACGGGGAAGTGCCCATGGCAAAGCCTATACACCTCTTTGACGTGAAGCAATTATGCAAAGATATGGACGCTGCTATGAACCAGTATGCGTATAATAGTGCACTAGAAAAATTATGGGCAATCATCCATCTTACCAATAAGTATGTCAATGAAAGCGAGCCGTGGAAGCATAGCAAAGAAGAACAAGCAGTTATTCTTTACACTGTGCTGGATGCACTACGGATTTTTAGCATCCTCACGGAGTCATTCATCCCTACAGCAGCAAAGCAGTTGCGCAAGGCACTGGGTTTGCCTGACAAATTGAAGATAAAGGATTGCGTCTGGGGAAAGACTAAAGAGAAAACGAAAATAAGGCATATTGTCTTGTTCGAGAAAAAGGAGTTTGTCGAGCAGAAAACATTCCCTCTCGCGCTCAAAGTGGGAAGGATACATGAAGTCTCCCCGCATCCGAATGCTGATAAGCTGTATGTGCTTAAGGTTACCATGGGGGGGGTTATGGGAACAGAGATACAACTAGTTGCTGGCTTGCGACAGCATTTCACTCCAGAACAGCTACAAGGAAAGACGATTATTGTCGTTTCCAATCTAAAGCAAGCAACGCTTCGCGGCATGCAAAGCCAGGGGATGCTTCTTGCAGCAGATGACGGAAAGCATATTGTTCCTTTGACATGTAACGCTAATCCGGGAGATGATATTGAGGTAGAAGGATTTGCTCACTCACACCAGCAGATAACATATGATGAATTTTCAAAGATCAAGCTCTCCATCAAGGGCACGCACGTTCTCTTTGATACCAAAGAACTGCGTGTAAAAGGAAAACCAGTTACTGTCTCCGGGGTAGATGAGATAGCCGTGATTAGATAATTTTTTAACATAGCTTGTATTCTCCAGTTTTATGAGCATTGACCAGTACCTTGATATTAGACGTCCAGAAGAGAAGACTATCCTCAAAGTAAAGGCAGATCCAGTGGAAGCTCTTTCTCATGCTTTCAGAATGTGGGCAGCTTGTGTAGAGAAAGTACCAGAATACGATGAATTACTATCTGATTCTCGTGAACTTACACGAATTTGTGATTTACTTCTTGCAGAAGCAGAGCATACATCCATTGCATTGCCTCAATTGCTTGCGGATTCTGCTTATTTTATACCCATTGACATGCTACCATTTCATCACACGTCATATGCGGGTTTATTTTACACTGCCCTGCTCAATAACGGAAAAATAGATAAACTGGTTGTTCCGGATACAGGAGTCAATATCAGTTTCTGGGGTTATAGACTCAGCAGAGGAACCATCGAGATATATGACTCTTCTGGAATTGATATTGGAACATCTATGAGTGGTGGCACAATTATTACAAAAGGAAATTGTGAGAATATGATTGGACATAATGCGCTTGGTGGTGTCTTTATCAATAATGGAGAGTGTTGGGGTTTAAGTTCAGAATCACAAACGGGTATTTTCATTAACAAGAAAACTGTGGAGTGGTTTTGTAACTCTCCTGTGGGCGGTGTTTTCATCAATAAGGGCAGGGCTCGGAATATAGATATTGACAACACAAATTATCTTCTTGTCAATTATGGCAGCGTGAAAAAAATACATACTGCATTGCAGAGTAGGAGGGTTTATCAAGAACCATTTATAGTCTATAATCGAAGGTTGCTCTCCTTTCCAAAGTCACCCTCCGAACTAAGAACGTTACTTGACGAGATGCACAAGGCAACAAAAGGATATACTATTGATGAGAAGAAAGTCTATGACATTGCGGAAAAGATAAAAGGATGTCTCCATGGGAATTGAAAAGTATGTTGGCATAGGAAAACCAGAAGATAAAAATAGAAACACGGCTAATACAGACTCTCTACAAATCATCGATAATTGTTTTACTTTATACCGAGCGTATGTCAAAACAAACGCATTATTAAACCAAGATGAACTCGTAAATGAAGCTATGCGCATCCTTGCACCACACAGTGGACACCTCATTTTTGGGCCGAATGACGTAAATATCAACTATGGCGATACCAACGAACCTTTCTATACTGCTTTGCTGAATGGTACTGGACAGAAGCTTATCGTAGAAGGAAGAACTGATTGCCCGACGTTAGAATACGTTTGTTCTTTTGGATACAAACTCGCCAGAGGCACAATGGTGATTAATCGTGGCTGCTCTGTTGGAGAGGAAGTATGCGGCGGCTGCATTGTTAGTGAGGGGTTATGCTTGTTACTTGGAAGATCCACAACAAAAGGTGTCATCATCAATCGTGGCAATGCTGCTCTAGAATTAGGTTGCCTTGCAAAAGGAGGGATTATTGTTAATAATGGTTATGTCGAAAATATTGGCATAGGAGGCAGTGCATCTGGTGGACTTTTTATTAACTATAAACCAACTAGGCATATCGGCTGGGGTGCTTATGGGGGTATTTTTATCACCACTCACCACCCGGACTATTTGTTCTATAATGCTACGAACGCAAACGGTAACGTAATCGGTATCACACCGACAGAACTTGCGAAAGACAATACGCTTGCAGACATGGTTGAAGACATGCGCACACTATCTGCTGGAGACATTGATGTTGCAGCTGTGACCAATCTCGGAAAGAAGATCAAGATATACTGCAGACAACACTATGACCATCGATAAACTCATTAAAGGGTATGGTGGCATTGGAAAGCCGGATGACAAAAAAAAGAGTGTTTCTGTTCTTTCAATTATCACTGAGACGTTCAAAGAATGGGCACATTTTGTGGAACATTATCCTTATCCACAGTATGATGTTCCCATGCCGAGAAAATATCTTACTGCGCTCAAAAATGAAGCAACCAGACTTCTTGTACCCTATGACAATGATCTCCCCACCATTATTGCAGATGAATCCTACTTTGCCCCCATAAAGCTTTTGCTTAAGACAGACTACCATCGTTTTGCCGGGTTGTATTACACAGCACTGCTTGATATGCAGGAAAGAACACTCATCATCCCAGAAGGTATTACTAATCGAGACTACTGGAAATATAACTATTGGGGGTATGAATTAAAAAAAGGCACTGTCATCAACAGAAACCCAGACGAATTCGTAGGTGAATGTGCTCGTGGTGGGGTTGTCATCAATGAAGAAAAAAGTACCTGTCTTGGCTATAAGGCAACAGGAGGCCTTTTTGTCAACTATGATTCAGTGCTCACCTATACACAATACGCTAGAGGTGGGATTTTTATCAACCATAAAACTGTAGGTGCATTTCTTTATTGGAAAGGAAAACCACTGCTGCTTAATTACGGAAATGCAAAGACGCTCTTTCTTTTTCATCGAAAAGACGTGAAAGAAAAGAAACCACAAGAGCCATTTCTTATGTATGGTCGTATTCTTCTTCCTGAAGGAAAGATCAAGCAAGATAACTCTCTTAATGCTCTCTGGACAGAACTGTCTCATCACTCCCTGCAGCGAGACTGGTCAGCTGTAAAGGGATTAGCAGTCAGGATAAAACGTCATTGCACAATGCATTATAAGCAGAATATCTAGTGTCATCGACAATCTGAAAGATGCGAGAATAATTTCTCTTCCTTATTCTTCCTTATATGACTCGATAAAATTCGGGATAGGTACAATGTGGGAAAGCAGGATGAGAAAAGAAAAGCCACTGTTGATCCATCCCTCAGTGTCTTTGCTTCTCTCTTTGCGCGGTGGGCAGAATGGCTGGAAGAGCTTAATGAGCCAACACGATTCTATTCAGAAGACTTTTTGAAATGTCAGAATTCCACTCATGTTTCACGGGTAGAGAGCGTATTGTAGTTTCACCCACATTTTATCTTATTTTATAACCGAGTGCAAAGCAAATCACTGAGCTCAGCACCTTCTATGGCAGCTATATGCAATGCAGTAAGTCTCTTTTTTGTTGGCGCTTTATCCACAAGATGAATTGCCTTTGGACCATACAAAGAGAACAAGTCGGAAACTCGTGAACATATGTCTGAGTCACCTGAATATATTTTTTTATGAACAAGAAAAGCCTGATTGTATAAGCCATGTTCGTACTCCTGCAAAAACCGTTCTGCAGCTTCTGTCCCTTTCTCGGTTATTGTTCTTTCTACAGTGTCAATGAGCTGCTGCCAACTATTTTGGCGGGGAAGGATATCCGTAATGCAAGATGTATAAGTCCCCGCATGCTCCCTTTTGAAATATTTTTTGTATTCCATGCCAAAGTGATCACAGAATGTTTCTGTAATAGTTACTGCTTCTCCTACGTAGTTCATTGTTGAGAAACCATGTCCTGCTTCATGGCCCAAGCTGAAAATCAAAGAGTCGAGATTAGATGGTGATGGCATAATTATTTTCTTATTGTCAATACACACAGCACCCGCATTCCATGCATAATCAGAGTAGTCTGCATATGGAAGCCATTGGGGTAATGGAAGTTTTGCGAGAATATTCTTACATTTCCGGAATTCTTTACGTGTAATGTCTAATCCTTTAATGACATCCAGTCCATGCATGGCGCCAAGACGTGGCAGGAGGTATAACTCTTTATCATCAAGCTCGCGATCATAGTCCCATTGAGTAATAAGCTCCAACTTATCACGTGTGCTGACAGTGATATATCCCGAAACATTGCCAAATGAAACCGAATATTTTTTATTGGCACCAGTCATACCATAGACATCTTCCCTGACGAATCTCTGCAGCTGTTGTTCAGCTTCCCTGCATTTTCGTCTAAAGTACAAGAATTCTATTACGGGACTGTGAGTAGCAAGAACATTCTCTTTTGGCGCGAACAAAGAAAACATAATCACACCTTTTCGAACGGGAGAGACTGCGCACAGATGTCCACAAGCTGCTCCTTTGTCCTGAGCTTTGGAATCAGTCTTACACAGCGAGGGCCATAGAGCGAATAGAGCTGTTCCACCAACACATTTATCTCTTTATCTCCAGAATATACCTTGCTATTAAGGAGGCGAGCCTGGTTATAGGATCCATCGCGGAATGATCGCATTTTATATTCTGCTGCAGGTACGTCAGGCAAGATAGCCTCTATCTCACCGATAAAATCACTGAGCTCTTCATCTTCCACTGCGGGGAAAAGTTCTCGTGCGTATTTGCCTGCGTGATGTTTCTTGAAGTATTCCTTGTATTCTTTGGAAAAGAAATCGCAGATAGTTTCTTCCAGAGGGTCATTTAGAGGGTCATTTTTTATATCCTCTCCGAAAGCATGCGCTGCCTCATGGCCAATAGTGGTCACAAGACAGTCAAGCGAACATGTCTCTCCGGGCAGAATAATGCTCTGATTGATATAAAATCCTCCGACGGTCCATGCATAATATGCATAATCTGCATGAGGTATCCATCTTGGCAAGGGGAGTTTCTTGAAACTTTTGCGCAAACTCAGAAATTTTTCATCGTCTGCTGACAACGTTTTAACATAATCAAGTCCATGCATTGCACCAAAATATTCCAGGAGATACCTTTCGTCATCATACAATTCGCGGGAGTACTCTATCTCAGTTACCTCCTCAAGCTTCTCCCGGTGGCTGACGGTAATAACAGAATAGAGTTCACCAAAAGAGACAGTGTATTGTTTATGCACTCCTGTCATTGCATGAATGTCTTCTGCAAGAAATTGTCCTAATCGTTGCTCTGCCTCTGCTTTTTTTTCCTTGAGGTTTACATACTGCATGATGGGACCGTTGGCAGAGAGAACCTTCCGCATTTCATGCAAGAGCGCACTCCTCTTTAAAAGTGTTTTACCTACTGTGTTGCATAAATACTTTTGAATTTTTTGGTTGAGGAACTGCGGTTATGCT
>JAHFLT010000007.1 GCA_023264635.1 Candidatus Woesearchaeota archaeon
ATCCCCATACCAACGTGCTTTAGCACCCTCTTTTTCATGTCCTTGCTATAACCCATGGTGTATCCTCCGGATACACACCCTGCAACAAGCACCACTGTAACATAATTACGGTTTAGAACAGTTTCTTTTTCCTTCCACAAGATATATAAACTTTCATTCGCTGAAGGAATAAAAAAGGTGGTGATGGTGGAGTATAAGCTTTTCATTAACGGCAAGTGGGTAAAAGCTTCTTCAGGCAAGACTTTCCACCGAGTTAACCCTGCAAATCCCAAAGAAATTCTCGGCACATTCCAAGCTGCTGGCAAAGAAGATATCAATGCTGCAGTAGATGCAGCTGCTGACGCATTCCCCAAATGGTCTTCTTTTCCCGCACCAAGAAGAGGAGAAATCCTCCTGAAGATTGCGCACCTGCTAAGAGAAAATAAGGAATCACTTGCTCGCGCCATGACAGAAGAAATGGGTAAGGTACTGGTAGAAGCAAGGGGAGATGTCCAGGAAGCAATAGATGTCGCCGAGTATATGGCTGGTGAAGGAAGACGCTTGTTCGGATATACTACTCCCTCCGAGCTGCCCAACAAATTCTGCATGACTGTAAGGAGACCAATTGGTGTTATTGCCTGTATTACTCCATGGAATTTTCCCATGGCAATTCCTGCATGGAAGATAATGGCTGCCTTAATCAGTGGCAACACTGTCATTTACAAACCTTCTTCAGATACCCCAAGATGTGCAGTCAAACTTGTTGAAATAATGGACAAGGCAGGTGTTCCCAAGGGAGTCATTAATCTTGTCATAGGCCAAGGAGTAGAGGTAGGGGACCATCTTGTCACACACAAAACCATTCGTGGCATTTCATTCACAGGCCATCGTGATACGGGTAAACACATCATCGGGATTGCAGGATTGAAGCGCGTAAGTTTAGAGCTCGGCAGCAAAAATGCTCTCGTTATTATGCCTGATGCTGATCTTGACCTGGCAGTCGATGGCATCCTCTGGGGCGCATTTGGCACAACAGGCCAACGCTGTACAGCAGCCAGTAGAGTTATTGTTCACAAGTCACTGAAAAAAAAGCTTGAAAAACTTCTTCTTGAGAGGACAAAAAAGCTGAAGCTTGGTTCTGGCTTATCACCAAAAACAGATATAGGACCATTAATTAACGAAGCAGCACAGAAAAAAGTGCATAGCTATACTGAAATTGGGCTTAAGGAAGGTGCGAAACTTCTCTGCGGTGGCAGGAAACCATCACTGCCTGGTTATTTCTATGAGCCGACTATTTTCACTGACGCCACTCCACATATGCGTATCATGCAGGAAGAAATCTTCGGCCCAACAACATCAATTGTTGCTGTAGAAGATATTAATGAAGCGATAGAGATTACCAACAATGTTGACTATGGACTTGTCTCTTCAATCTATACACAAAACATTGCAAACGCCTTCAAAGCAATTGAAAAGTGTGAGACAGGTATTACCTATGTCAATGCAAGCACCATTGGTGCAGAAGTTCACCTTCCCTTTGGGGGTGTTAAACAGTCAGGTAATGGTCATCGTGAAGGTGGCATCGAAGGCATATATGAATTTACTGAGACAAAGACGGTGTACATCGATTATTCAGGTAAATTACAGAAAGCGCAGATAGACATAACAACAATAAAACAATAAAATGAAACACATCTCAATTAAAACAACAATCCCCGGACCAAAGAGCAGTAAATTTCTCTCGTCATTCAAAGAACGTAATGGTGGCTGGATGAGTCCGCATCCCTACGTCCATAGCAAACAGGGTGAGGGTTGTTATTTCTCAGATATTGATGGAAATATGTATCTCGACTTTGCCAGTCAGGTTGCTTCTAATCCCCTGGGGTATAATCATCCAACATTAGTCTCAGTTGTCAATCGCTACAAAAATATGTTTCCTGTTAAGTATGGTGGTCAGGATTTTGTTGTTCCAGAGCACGTTGAGCTGCTAGAAGAGCTAGTAACTATAACACCAAAAGAATTAAACGCAGCTTTCCTTGTCAATAGCGGAGCTGAAGCAGTTGAAAATGCAATTAAGATAGCAATGCGTTCTCAACCCGCAACAAAGTTTGGTGTGTCATTTGAGAATGGCTGGCATGGGAGAACATTAGGAGCCCTCTCACTGACAAATTCCAAAGTAGTCCAGAAAAAAGGATACCTTACTTTTCCGGTGAGGCGATTGCCATATGACGTGTCTGCAGGAGAAAAACTGCAACGCCTTATTGATGCAGAGGCTACACCAGATGAGATTGGTTTTGTTATAATCGAACCTATACAAGGGGAAGGCGGCTACTATGTTGCGCAGAAGGAGATGGTACAGGAAGTGCGGAAGATAACCAAAGACAATGGAATTCCCCTCATCACAGACGAGGTACAATGCGGTATCGGAAGAACTGGTACATGGTGGGGAATCCAGCAATTTGATGTTGCACCGGACGTTATTGCAAGTGCAAAGGCTTTGCAGGTTGGTGCTACCATTGCCAACAAGAAAATGTTTCCTGAGCCCGGTGGCATCTCGAGTACATGGGGCGGTGGTCATGTTCTTGATCTTGCGCTTGGCATGGCTACGATTCAAACAATCAAGAAAGAGAATCTTCTTGTTCACAACCAAAGAATGGGGAAATTGCTCCACGCACGGCTGCATGAGCTTGCAAGCGAGATACAAGATCTACAGCATGTTCGCGGGATGGGACTCATGCAAGCTTTTGACGTTCCATCATCTGAGTATAGAAATGCCATGATTTACGAGTGTGCAAAGCGGGGTCTCATTGTTCTTCCTTGCGGTAAGCAAGGTATCAGGTGTATTCCTCCTTATATTGTAACTGAAACAGAAATAGATGAAGCATGTTCAGTTCTCCATGATGCAATGCATGTGTGCAAAAAAAGAAGATTTATCAAGATAGGAGACTATTATCATGCCAGGTGAAGAACCATGCCCGAGGAATGTGCCAGATGAAAAAATCATTTGTCTGTACGAGGTGGGATAATGCAGTTGCTTTTTGACTTAATGGATGCGCTTGGGCCAAGCGGTCATGAACAAGCGGTACGTTCTATTATAGCTAAAGAAATAAAGCATTATGTAGATGAACTCATGATAGATAAATTTGGCAATCTGATCGCCCACAAAAAAGGCAAAGGGCAACGTATTATGCTGGCAGCCCATATGGACGAAATTGGGTTAATGGTTTCTCATATAAAAGATAATGGCCAGATATCATTTGTAGCACTTGGTGGCATAGAACCATTGACTCTCATAGGGGAGCAAGTTAAGATTATAGGTGAAAAGAACATTCTTTGGGGTGTCATCACGACAGAAGATATTCATGCGGATTATGAAGTGAAAAAGCTGCCGGTGATGGGAGACTTGTATGTGGACACTGGCCTTTCAAAATCAGGGTTAGTTGAACACGGCGTGCATGAGGGGGCGTTCATGGTCCCTTTCAATGAAGCTGTGTACTTGGGCAGCAAAGAGATCGTTTCTGGCAAGGCATGCGATGACAGGATTGGATGCTACAGTTTGATAGAGCTCATCAAGCGTATGCATGGCAAGAAAACAGATGATCTTTATTTTGTGTTTACTGTGCAGGAAGAGATAGGGTTGTATGGTGCAGGAATCGCTGCATACAGATTAGATCCTGACTGGGGAATTGCTGTGGAAACAACGAGTGCAGAGGATTGTGAAGAGCGTTATCCTAGTAGAATCATGGGTTGTGGTCCTACGCTTATTCTAAAAGATGCTGAAATAATATCAAACAAATGCCTGAATAATGTAATCCGGAAACTATCACATGAGAATAAGATTCCCCTTCAGCTTCGTGTAGAGGATGTTGGCACAACAGATGCCACAAAGATAATGCTTTCTAAGGGAGGCATACCATCCACAGTTATTTCCGTTGCAGTTCGCAACATACACTCAACAGTTAGCATAGTTTCCATCAATGACATAAATAACCAGATACGCATTCTGGAGCTGTTGTTGAAGAATCCACCAAAAGTATGTGAGGTATGAACGTAAGGCGTTCGTTTGATATACATGATACATTATCTTTAAGAAATTTCCCATTGTTAGGGCTCTGTAGAAAGTCTCGCTCTCGCTCGCCATTGCACCTCAGCTCGCATGTGCTGTTAGTCTGCAGAGTGACACAAAGGAGAACCGCTGTTCTCCTTGTGCAAGAAGCCTATGGCTTCTTTGCATTTCCCGGATGGAGCACAAAGAAATCTCGCAGATTTCTTGTGCAAGTTGCTTCGCAACTTTGCATCCCCTTTGTCACTTTTCCTGACTCTTGAAGGTGCTCGCCCTTAAGAGTGGCAATAGTACACTTTCTACAGAGCCCATTGTTAGTGATGTTGTTTTTGTTGTTGATGATTTGTAGTCATCTTTAGATAAAGTTGTTTACACTGGTTTGGAAGCAGCACATCAAGAGTGTTATGGTCAATTACTTATTCCAGCAATACAAGTGGGGGTAATAACTGGTGCTATCAAAAAAAATCTAGGGGAAACAATTGTCAGATTAAAACAGGGCATAGAAAGATTTATGCAAGAATATGGAAAACAAATACAATTGAAAAACGTAACATTTGTTGGTTATAGAGATTCTAACACTGCAGGACAATTGACAACAGGATTAGGAAGAGTTTCCACGTAACTAATCAAACAGTTCTTGTCCCTCGTTCTTTTTCTTTATTGAAATTCATTCTCGTTAGAAATTTTGCCACAGCGCGACATTGAGAAGGAAGGAACAACAGGAATTCTAATTTTGTTCTCTCAATGGAATACCTCCATACCATTTTTGGTACAACGACTTTTTGTACCTGTGCAATAATTATGGTTCAGCACAAAGCGTTTTCTTGGACAATAAGTATATATATCATATCCACGTAGGATAATAATTTACGAGTAAATATAAAATATATAAAAAAAGGATAAAAAAAGGTGAATGCAGTGGGTGTCCAAATCTCTGGTGTTTTACCTTCTAGAGATATCACTGTTCACCAGCTAAAAGGCAAACGTCTTGCAATAGATACGCATCTGATTATTCATCAATACCTTTTGAGTACACCATCATTGGACAAGTTTGGTCGTACTACAAACCATCTCGTTGGCGTGTTCCACCATGTTACTCATCTCCTCTCTCTCGGAATCAAGCCAGTCTATGTCTTTGATGGGTCTTTCCTTGAGATAAGGAAGCATGAGAAATTCGTGAAGGATGCATCTCAACCGAGAGTTACTTCAGTTTTATCCTTAGAGATGATAAATGAAACAAAAGCACTTATCACCGCACTGGGCGTCCCCGTTGTTCAAGCCCCGGCAGAAGGAGACGCACAAGCAGCACATATGTGTGTAAAAGGAGATGTTTTTGCAGTAGCTTCAACACAATATGATGCATTGATGTATGGTGCCAAAAGGATTGTGATGAATCTGCGCAGGCTGTCAAAGAAGGTGCAGCTCTATGAGCTTAAAGAGGTATTAGCATCATGCAAAATGGATCACAACCAGTTTGTTATGTTCTGTATGCTTATTGGGACTGATTTTAATCCCGCAGTGGAGAATCAGAAAAATGCACTCCGTTTCGTGCAGAAATACAGAACATTCACCCGCACATTTGAGAAGATTAAGTGGCAATATGGCTATCTGCCGAAAGCAGTTTATGAGCACATCAAAACGATGCCAGTGACGAACAAATACCAGCTCCGTTATGGCCCTGTAGATAAAGAAGTTGTAAAGAGGATCCTTGTGGAGCATGGCATGAGTGAGAAACGCATCTGGTCTGTGCTTGATAAAATCTAAGTAATCTTTAAATAACAATTGTTTCTCCTGTGACACAATGAAAAGGATATTCATCATCTTGCTACTATCACTCCTTATTATAGGCTGTAGAAAAGGAATACAGGAATATCAGCATGGGGAAATAATTAAGCCTGTTGAGCGTATAGGTCCAGTAGTAGAAAAAAATTCATCAGACGGAAAAAAAGAAACCAAGCCATTTGAGCTTCAGATGCCGAAAGAGAAGATACCTCTCCCCAAGCGCCAAACTTTTGAGTTGACAGAGCGTGACCTATTTACTGAAAAAAGATGGAATCCGGGCAAGGTGTCTGTCTTCAACATAACGTTAGGAGATTCTATGGACTTGATTTTATCTACGTTAGGAAAGCCAGATGAAGTGATTCATCATCCCATTCAGGATATAGTCAATATTGGATATGGCCCTGTTATAGGATTAGACAAGACGGGACTTTTTTTTCACCTAGTGAACAAGACGCTAGACAGAATAACGATAAAGCAGGAGTTTAATCAGTATCTTCATGGTCAGACAGTGATAAACTATACCAAAAAAGACATTTATGAGAAGTTTGGTATTCCACAAGAGCAGGAAGATCTTCCCAAATTCCGCATCTTCAGGTATTCCCAAGGACTTGAGATAATCCATACTGCCAAGCAGATGAAGGCCTTTGTACTAACTTATCCTAAAAAAATAGATACTAAAACTAATGGTAAAACCAATGTCACGGTGGAGGAGAAGGATAGCGTGGATTGAATTCTTTAGTGACATAATAACCATTATTTTTCTCGTCTATTTCTATTATCTTGTCATCAGGGTCAAGGAGGATGGAAATCATGGTCTTAATGGTTTTCCCCAGTGGGAATGCAACTCTACTTGTAACCCCTGTTTTTCCTGCTAAGATAGAAGGCATGACCAATCTGCTTTCAACCATAATGTTGCCAGTATCAATATCGGTAACTCTATAGGACAAAACACCTGAGGGGGAAGGTATATTGCCACCGTTCTTTACGACTATAAAAAAACTTCCCGTGTTGCGTTCTGGCATATCCACATAGACGGAAGACACAGACAAGTCAGATGCATCAGAAACAAGAAGGACTTCTACTGGTAGCAGCAGCCATTTATTATCATTGCATTTGTTTACTCCTTCACACGTATAGGCTGCGAAGTAATTCTTTCCACTCTTCAGGTGTTGCCGTGGGATGTTCAACACTGAGGAAACTCCTGCTTTGCCTTCCATCCAGCGCAGCTCTTCTGCGCTTGTCAGCACTGACCCTTCAAAATCAAATGTTACCCAATCATTTGACTTGTAACATGGTTGTTTGCAATACCATCCCGCTTTCCAGACATAGTTGTCTTTTGCAGTGAGTGTCAAGTGCAGTGTTTTCTGGTTAGGTGGTAGTACATAGACATCTTTGTCTGCAGTTATTTTCTTGCCATGCTCGGCAAATAGTGATCGTGCAATATAGCCTGTCAGCACCTCTTCTCCGTACGGAATCAGTGGGACAACCAGTAATATGGCAATAAGAGAAAGTATAACTCTTTTCATGTACAGAACACTATTTTGGATGTATTTATATTTATAGCAAATTCACCGTTTAAAATAGTTACCCTACAACAATTCGTGCATCAACCACTTTGCCAGTCTTGCTATTGAGAATGAACGGGTTGATATCCAACTCATCTATCTTTGGCACTTTCTTTGGTAAGAGGGAAACCTTTACCAATATCTTCCTGAGTTCCCCAAGATTCGCCTTAATGCCACCCCGGTATCCTTCTAGAATCCTCTTTCCCTTCAACTCATTAATCATCTCCTGTGCATCATCATCTGTGATAGGGCAAACCCTGAACGCCACATCTTTTATCATCTCGACGAAAATTCCTCCAGAGCCAAGCATGACACAGTGCCCAAATGTCGGGTCACGTTTAATGCCAATAATCAGTTGATGCCCTTCAATATATTCCTGCACTAAAATTCCCTCAAGTATGAGCTTGTATTTTTTTGCTGCGGCCATTAAGATATCCAACTTCATCTGCAGTTCATCAGGATGCTTTACAACAGTCACAGCGCCGATGTCTGATTTGTGCACAAGGTTCTTTGCAGACAGTTTCAATACAAGGGGAAAAGAAAATTTCTTGCACTCCTTCACTACATCTTCCGGTTTTTTGCACAGTATATGCTTTGCAACCGGAAGATACTTCTGGAGAAAATCCTCTGCCTTAACTTCTGTCCATACCTCTTTTTGCATCCTTTTTCTATTGTTTGTCTTTATTTATACTTTTCTCTGGGAAATAGCTGGAAACCCAATCGTTAACCTTTTTCACATCTGGTGCTAAACGTTCAGAATCTGTCCAGACCCAATAATCCAGAGGTGATTTTGGATATTTTTCTGCTGTTGCCCAAAGGACTTCGATGCTCACGTCATCTGGACTTGCCTTACTTATATTCACGTTTCTTAAATCCAGTTCTTTTATGAGAATGCTTTCAATATCATTTTCCCCGTGTTTTCCTCCGTGTTTTCTTTTAATGCCTTCTTCACAATAATTAACCAGTTCCCGTTTAAGGACAGGCATATCGCCAGTAAGCTGATTATATATTGTTCTTCCTGCATCAATAGGTCCAAGCCTCGCTATCATTGCAAGTCCAGCAATACCTACTGCGGCATATAAAAATTTCACTCCCCAGCGTAAGCCAAAACCAGAGTCATAACAATCATGTTCTTCGTTTGCCATGAGAATCACCAACACCCCCTTAAAGAATAGCTATTTATTGTTTGTGGGTGTCAGACCTATAATTAGGAGAAGCTAAATACTTAAATAGCAATAATGTCCAATCCCCCCAAAAAGGTAGTTATAATAGTGTTAATATGTCATAAGTGCGATGAAAACATCAAAACCTTTTTCTTGATGAAGTAACTGCTAAGAAGGTATGTACCACGTGCAGTAACCGATTGAATGGAAGTCTCCATGTGGACAAAACTCAATTTTCCCCTTGAAGAAAGCATTCCCCAGAGAATAAGAGATGTCAGAAAAGTAGCCAATGAGTATAGATGATCGGGAGTGACACTGGAAGCAATACGACCTTGCTATATTTTTATTTCATCTCCTACCTTAAATCCGGTTTCATTTGCAGTCCCTGCTCTCACTTCCAGCACAAACGCAGCTTCTCTTGGAGATGAGTATGTCTGGCAAGGCTCGCTTGTGCATGGCTGTGCAGTATAAACCAAAATAATCTTGTTGTCTTTGTCAATAAAAATAATATCCAATGGGATTAGTGTATTTTTCATCCAGAATGAAGCACGTATTGGTGGATTAAATGCAAACAGCATTCCCTCATATTCTTCCAGATTGCTGACATACATCAATCCATTAGCATGATCTTCTGGAGTCTCAGCTAGAGTCACCAATAATTCTTTCCCATTAATAATGGCTTTCTTTCTCTCTTTTTTCATACCAACACATTTCCCTTGGTTGCAAAGGGGTACGAGAATATCCATCGTTCTTAGGGCACATGATGGAGTTGTGATAGAACATTCTTTGTCATTGCAACGTTGGGCCTCATAGTGTGGTAATGGCTTATCTTTTAGAAATACACCCTTTTCTTTTCCACATGGACCATCATAGAATGTGCTGGTGCAATCATTGTCACTAGAACACCCATTCTGACATTCATCCAGTGTTCTGACGTATCTGGTATTTCCATCATCACAGCGCCAATGGGCAAGAAGGTCATCCTGTTTTTTTTCTCTTGGTTCTTTACAGCTTACTAATGTGATAATCCCCAAGAAAAA
The DNA here is from genome assembly GCA_023264635.1 of Candidatus Woesearchaeota archaeon. Lineage (GTDB taxonomy): Archaea > Nanobdellota > Nanobdellia > Woesearchaeales > JAGVYF01 > JACQSS01. The sequence goes on from JAHFLT010000007.1 coordinate 9,593, forward strand.
AACGGCCACCATAAAAATGACCCTCGGGAAGTTCTTTATAGTAATCATACCCATGGATATTCCATAGCAATCTTTATATAAATATCCCCCTATTAAAGCGTCTAGAAAAGAGGAAGAAAAAAAGAGGATGAACCTGCAGATATTCTTTAACCCGAAAAGTGTGGCCGTTATAGGAGTTTCAAAGAGCTCGAGCAAGATAGGCCACGTCATATTCCGGAATATTCTCGATGGCCATTGGAAAGGGATGCTTTACCCGGTGAATCCCAATGCAGAGACTATTCTGAATTTTTCCTGTTTCAAAAGCGTATTAGAGATAAGGCCACCAATAGACTTGGCAGTAATAGCAGTCCCTACAGAAGGCGTGCTGAAAGTAGTGGACGAATGCGGTAAAAAAGGCATAAAGCATATTGTCATGATTACATCTGGCTTTCAGGAAGTCGGTAATATAGAACTGCAAAACAAGCTCCTCAAGCTCTTACAAAAATATAAAATAGCTGTCGTTGGCCCCAATTGTTTAGGTATCTTTGATGGGTACACCAAACTAGATACTCTTTTCCTGCCAAGGTACCGATTGAGCAGGCCTAATCCGGGTGGCATATCATTCGTCTGCCAAAGCGGTGCAGTAGGAAGTGCAATCCTTGATTTAGCAACAACTGAACATTATGGCTTCTCCAAGTTTGTCAGTTATGGTAATGCGTTAAATGTGGATGAGGCAGAATATATTGACTATCTTGGTAATGATCCAACAACAAGAGTTATCTGTCTCTATGTGGAAGGTGTTAAAGATGGCCCAAAATTTCTGCGCATATGCAAAAAGGTTACTAAAAAGAAACCCATCATTGCACTGAAAGCAGGAAGAAGCCCGGCAGGAGCGCAAGCAGCTCTTTCGCACACAGGAGCTCTTGCCGGTGCAGCAGAAGTTTATGATGGTGTTTTCAGGCAAGCGAACATTATCAAGGCAAATTCGCTTGAGGAGATGTTCGATTATGCCAAGGCTTTGGAGAAAGGCATGCTGCCAAAAGGACCAAGAGTTGCAATAGTCACTAATGGTGGTGGGTATGGAATCCTTTCCACAGATGCAGTCGCGCAGTATGGTCTCGAGATGGCTCACTTTTCTCTAGAAACTGAAAAGATAATAGCTGCGGTGCTGCCACCGATTGTTAAAGTGCATAATCCTCTTGATTTGGCTGGTGACGCCACCACAGCAAGATATCACGCAGCTCTAGAAGCATTAATGAATGACAGGAATGTGGATATGCTGTTAGTTATTGTACTGTATCAGACACCCATTATAACGACAGATATCGTTGACACCATCATAGAACTCAACGACCTAAAGAAAAAACCCATCGTGGTTGTTTCAACAGGCGGAGAATTCACCGAAGTACTGAAAAAATCGCTGGAAGAGACAGGGGTCCCCTGTTATACTTTTCCAGAACAGGCTGTTAGAGCGTTGAAACAACTATGTGCATACAATGCAAAAAACCATCGGAAGTAATGGACGCAAAATTAGTAAAGGTAATAATAGTATAAAAAAAGACCTTCTTCAGTGGAAGCTCCATCATTGGGTAAGTGATTTCCTTAAAGTAAATGTAACGCTATTGATACTTCTTTTTGTGTTGGTGTTGATAGGCGTTCAGATGCAGTCCATCTGTGACAGGTTACCTTGTCATACTCCTAAAACAGTGGAAGATGAGTATACGATTAAGGGCTTGGAACTAAACGAGAAGGTTGGAGACAAAGCACCAACCATCAGCAGCGCCCATCTTTCGCGTAGCATGGCTGATGCCATTATCCGCACAGGAGGCGGGGTTACAAAGTATTCACAATACATTAGGTTCGCTGGTGATGGTCGTGATCCTATAGCAAGCGGCACTGCATTCTTCGGTCGTGATAGGCGCGGTGTGGTTAATGACTACCTCCATTTCAATGCAAAAGATGATATCTATGAATATAGTGTGGTTTTCGAGAAAGGCCTGCACAGCGCTATCCAAAACAATAAGCTTACAGACTTTGTCAATCAGCCATTGTCACTTCTAGGAGATAGAGTGTATATTGTCGATGCCACTGTTGATACAAGCAATAAGAAACTCACCCTCAAAATGGTTGATACACTTCTTGTAGATCTCCTTGCAGAGGGTCAGGAAAAGGCATACCGCATTGGAAGCAAGGTGTATGAGGTGAAAGTACTCATCATAGACAATAACAATCAGGTTAAATTTATTGTGAATGGTCACGAAACAAAAAACCTGCGCAAAGGCGATGTTGTTATACTACCAGATCAAACTGTTATAGGCGTCACTGAAATGCTTCTGAACGAAGCTGGAGAAGGTGCTGACCTTGTCAAATTCTATGTAGGCAGCACCATGCTGGAAGCGACGGATAAATACAGTGATACTGACCTTTCATATGATATGCGTTCTCATCGGGCTTCCCTCCATAGCGCAAAGGTACAGTACGTTGGTGCAGTCGAGGGAACAACATTCACTCTTTCTAGCATGAAATTCCGTGCAGAAGCATCGTCTAAACAGGGTGATATTTATATTCCAGTAGGTGGCTCATTGCGGCAGCAGATGCTTGAGCCAGATGCCATGTTTCCAAACAACTGGGACCTGGTCTACAACGGATTTGGCATAGGAGACCAAACAAGAAGGCAGGGCACTGTGCCATTGGAATTCGCCACAACAGGAGGTGGATATAACCTTTTTTTTTCTAACTCGCAGGGTGTCAGTTATACCATCCCATTCATCTCAGCTCAAAATACATTTTCTTATGGAGATGGAAAGCGTTTGCTCCATTTCACTGAAGCAGGAAGTTCCACAATCTATCCAATTACAAAAAATGACATCTTTATCGTTACAAGTCAGAATAATGGTCGTGGTACAACAAATGTTCTTTCCTATGACGGTATTGACACAGCCACAAAGCGTCTCTTCTTCCGCGATTGGGCGCTGGGGCAGAAGATAGTCCCCTATGAGACGACAGGTGTTGCTGGTCAAGAAGGCAAAACAATGTTCAATGCCGGTGGTCATGAGTACTCTGTATTTATCTCTTCTGCAGTAGGGAACTCTGTGGCAGTTGACCTGAATGGAGACGGTATCTTGTCTGGCGGGGAGGCTAACATAGTGCTTGCCGGAGGGGGAAGGTTGGACATCAATGCAATAAGCGGTTCTTCAGCTATACTGCAGCTTATTGTGCCAGCTCGTTTGCTCAGAGAATCAAGAACAGATGAAGCAACACAAATAACCATAACAAAAAATGACTACTCCGTGGACATAGATGTTCCAAATCAAGGAGACCTACAGTTAACTGCTGTAGCGAATAAAGATATGCTCTTAGGACAGACAAAATTTGGTACACTTTTTCAGATAACTCGCAGAAAGACGACAAGTGGATTGTTCATCGATTTCCCAAGAAAGCAGGCTCTGGCAAGTGTGACCATAAAAGTGCAAAACAGGCTTACACAGTAATCAGGTGTTTTGGGCTTCTTGTCAGGATTTCAACATCTTTGCTTACATACAAAGTGTCCTCAATCCGTATGCCAATAGATGGTCTTCCTGTGATGTAAATGCCCGGCTCGATAGTGATAAAATCTCCTTTTCTCACAATCCCGGGATTATTTGAACTGATACGGGGACCTTGGTGAATCTTTTTTCCTAAACCATGTCCCAGGGAATGTAAAAAATATTTCGCATACTTACCCAAGAGCTTGCGCGCGTGCTTGTCCAACGTGCCTCCATTACTATTTACTTTGACTATCTCACAACATTTTGTTTGGCAGTTTCTGACCAGTTCATACAATCTTTTCTCTTTTGGAGTCGGTTGGCCAATAAAAAATGTTCGTGACATGTCACTGCTCAATCCTTTGTCTCGTGCGCCAATGTCAATAATCACAAAACCTCGTCGCAGTTTGCATTTGCTGGCCCAATGATGGATCTCTGCTGCATTATTGGCAACTATGGTTCGGAACGCTGGTTTCACACCATGCTTTCGAAAATATCTGTTAATGAACCGTGCAACATCCATCTCTGTCGTGAAACGTGGAAAATTCTTTAGTGCTTCCTCGTATGCATCATCAGTAATCCGACATAGCCGTTTCATGACAGCATAAGCGTTCATACCAATTTCATTATTTTAGAAGTTTAAATAATTGGTGGATAGTACAATAGAAAAAAATATGGAGTACCTCTTCAGTCTCTAAAAACGTATTTGTTGTTATCCCCTTTATACACAATTCCACCTTCGAATGTTTCTCCTTCTTGATACAAAGGTGACTGGTATGTTTGATTCAGAAGGTTTACCAAGTAATCTGCTGTTTTTTCATTCGTTGCTTTTGAATACGTTGCTTGTAGTACATACCGTAATCCCTCTCCTGCTGCTTCTTGAGCAATCGGTAGCAAGTCTTCAGGTAATTCCGGATTATCAATGCTTTCAGTCAGCCAAAGTTCCAAATCGCTCGGAGTTTGCGTAAGTTTTCTGATAGCTGGCAGTTGTGCTTCAATCATATCTTTCGTTGCATTGCAACTGAAAAATCCATATGCTTGTCCCATTTGATTCACCTCAATCTGTTCATTACGTGGAAGAAAAGTCAATGTTATATAAACCTTTCTATTTTGTTGTTACTAATAAGTGACTATCATTTCAAATAATTTTCTATTCTCTCCATCGCTTCCTTAATCAATGGCAGCTTTGCTGCATAAGAACATCGTATGAATCCTTCACCATGTTTTCCAAATTCAGAACCAGGCACAACAGCAACCTTTGCCTTGTTCAGTAAGTCTTTTGCAAAATCACAACTGTTTTTCTGGGTAATATCAGTAATTTGCGAGAATGTGTAGAATGCTCCATCTGGCATGTGTGTTCTCAATCCTAACTCATTCAAACGTGGCACAATGTATCTTCGCCTTCTGTCATACTCATTTTTCATATCATCCCTATACCGTTTTGGTAGTGACAATGCTTTCAAAGCCATCCATTGAGAAAGGTGCGGAGGGGACAATGTCATATAATGATGGGGCATACTGGCGGCTTTAATGAATTCGGACGGTCCGTGCATATAACCCATTCTAAAGCCAGCCATTGCATAACTTTTTGAGAACGTATGGAATGTCACAACATGGTCCTGCATCCCATTAAGCGACCCGAATGAAATGTGCTTCTTGTCATATACTAAATCCTCATACGCTTCATCGCTGAAGATATACAAATCATGCTCGAGTGCAATAGCTGCAATAGCTTCCATAGTTTTCTTGGAAAGGACATTTCCAGTTGGGTTTTCCGGTGTATTGATGAGCAGCACTTTTGTTTTCTTTTTATCAATTGCAGCGTTAATTGCTTCTGGCTGCAGCTCAAAATTATTTTCTTCCATGCAAGGCACTCCAATAGGCACACCTTCAACCAGATCAATGATAGGGATATAGCCAAGATAACCAGGGTCCTGAATCAATATCTGTTCAGTGGGGTCTATGGTTGAAAGCAATGCTGCGAAAATTCCTTCCTGGCTTCCTGTAGTGACAATGATATCATCTGCATCTGCATTGATTTTGTTCTCCTTCTTCAGCTTTTGTGCAATTGCCTCTCGCAGCTCCACTTTTCCATTAGGTGCTGAATAATGCGTAGTCTTGCCGATTATTTTTTTTCCATAATCCAGAATAGGTTTTGGCGTGATGAAATCCGGTTCTCCGGGACCCAAAGAAACAATATTCTTATCTTCAGCTGCAATTCTCAGAAGTTTTCCAATGACAGCATCTGGAAGTTGAAGGTCACGTTCAGAGATATGAGTCATGTTATATTTCTTGAGAGAATTTAATATTTAAAACTACTCTTCTTCCTCATCCTCATGATGTTCGCTGTACTCTTCTGCACACTTATCACTACAGAACCTGCAAACCTCACCGTGAAATTCCTCCTCAACAGCACCATCCACAAGAACTTTCCCGCACGTCCTGCATTTTGCTCCTTCGCCTTCTGCATGAGCTCCTTCCATGAAGCCCTCTTCCCACGTGGAAATCTCATCATCTTCCTTTAATTCTTCCAGTGAATGAGGATCATAAACATCTTCATCTTTCTTCTTCTCACGTATATTCTCATGTAGTTCTTCGTCTTCAGACATTTCTCGTCGCTTTGCAGTCATGGAAGCAGTAGGTTGCTTCACTTTTGGTGTTTTGGATTTTAACATGTACCAACCAAGCACTCAGCTCTATAAATAATTTGTGTTAATGAAAGGTGAACACGCAGAAAGTGAATGACCTCCCATGCTCCATCCCAAAAAGTACTCAGCAGCTTTAGGTCGAGCCTTAGCAGTAGCCCATTTTGCACTGACAAAGGGACGACATCTAGGAAATGCAAAGAAGCCATAAGTTTCTTGCACAAGGAAAACAGCGATTCTCCTTTGTGTCAGCTATCATCTAAAAATGCAAAGGCGAGAAGCTGCTGAGCCAAGCGAGAATTTTTGGATGGAGTCATTTGGTGTTATGCTCCTTTCACTATCTGTGCGGTAGTAAGGAAAATTAATATAACAATGTTGCTTGAAAAAAGGGGATGTCAAATAAGAATGAAGAACTAAAGAAATGGCTAAAGGCTTACCTCAAAAGTAGGTTAGCCACATCTTTAGTCCACATTGAAGAAAGTGAAAACACACTATTTGTGGAGTATACTGAAAAAAAGCATTTGTATGTCATTTATCCAATCTTTAATGAAATAGCACCACTACTAGACAAGGTAAAAAGTAAAGAACATTCGATTACAATTGTTGCATTGAATACTGATAAGAACGTGATTCAATTGGTTGAGTGGTGGGATGAGTTAGCTCAATATCCTCAATTAAGCCTATTTTTTGTTGTTCCAGAGATGAGCGAGAAATGGGCAATCTTTCCATTCACGCATAACAAGATAACTGAAAGAAAGTATCTTGAGAAAGGTTTACGGGCCATGGCAGAAGGGATAGGTTATTCTCGTGAGTGAAATTAGGCACCATCAGGTTGTTCGTGTTTAGCTGCTTCATAGATTGCCACAAAGAGCTTTTCAGGTAGAGACAATCCAGCTTCAACACAACACTTTGCAAGCTGGTATCCTTCTATATTTTCCTCACTTTCCCTGCATGCCAGGATACGAGAGATAGTTTCTGTGCATAAAATACCACCATTTAATGATAAAGCAGCAGGATTTCCATTCCTTTGTGCCACTTCTAATGTCTTTAAATCAACAAAGAGATTCTCTTTCTTTAGTTTGTTTTCTTTTTGTGAAAATCCATATCCTTGTAAAGTTATTACTATAGCATTTGCCAAGATTTCTTTCTTGCTTTTGCCTTTAATAACATAATTTTCCATAGAACAAAACGGTTTATCTCTCACTTTTTCTAACAAAAACACCCTTCCAAGGTATTTCTTGCTCCTTTGCCGAGCTCCCTTTTGTGTCCATTGGTTCTGGACAAGATAAGCATAGGTATTTCCCTTAACAGTTTTTGTCCTTATGAAAGCCATCCTCATTTTTAAGCACCAGAGCTTAAAAACTTTTTGGGCTACACGTACGCTATAGGTAACTATCACTATCTTTGCTAATGTTTGCTAATGTCAAATACTCACTTTCTGCTTCTTTAGTAGTACTTTTGATGGTACTTTCTAGATTGCTTCTTATCTGTATAGTGTGGTGGCTCCATCCAAAAAAGCGTTAGCAGCCTAAGGTCGAGCCTTAGCCTTAGCCCATTTTGTGCTGACAAAGGGGAAGCTCCCTACGGGAAATGTAAAGAAGTCATAGGATTCTTGCACAAGGAGAACAGCGGTTCTCCTTTGTGTCAGCTATCATCTAAAAATGCAAAGGTGAGAAGCTGCCGAGTTGAGCGAGAGCGAAAATTTTTGGATGGAGTCATGAATGGCATAGATACCCCATTTCCGGGATATTCTGGAGTATCAAATAACTTTTAGAGGAATATTTCGTGTTCCTCTCACAAAAAATTCCAGGGTTTTTTGTATTATTCTAACCAACAAAAATAATTACCAAAATCAAATTTCTCCTGATGGGTTTGTATACTCTCCGTATCCTTTTTCTCCTTTCATATGGGCATCACATATAATAAACACTTCCAAAAATGCTCTCGCCCTCTTAACATGAAAACTGTTGTGGTTTAGTATGTGGTTAGATGAAATAGATAACTAGTTATTGTTATCTAATTGGTATATTATTGAAAGTTATTGTCTATATTCTCCTCAATACTCTCTTCAATGTGTCAGTCCTACTCTATTCCTAAGACTGTCCCATCATATTCCCATTCTCATTCCTAAACCATAAATCATTCTCATTCCCATTCTCATCAACATACTCTAAACTCATTCTGCACCCTACTCGAAGAATCACGGACAAAAACCAACCCCATTCCTATTCTCAGTCTCATTCCTAATACCAAAAAAAGATTAGGAATAAGAATGGGAATCATTCTCTTTCCCAATATAGTCCCATTCTCAAAGATAAAAGAAAAACTGTCTCATTGAAGAACTGGTTTCTCTAATTGAGATACATAAATCTTCTCTTTCACCTGTCTGACAGACCCAATGGAATCATTTTCCTCTAATTCGCTTAGTAGCCTATAGAACGTGCTTCTAGAACAAAGATGTTGCTCATCAACAATAATCTCCCTTAACTGTAAACCCTCTATTTTTCCATACTTCTCAATGACGGACTGGATAGATCGTTTCACATATTCCTTTGCCTTTTTGGCGATTTTCTTTGTTAGGTGCTCTTTTGGAGTTACTGCCTGAGTAATTTTACGTTCTCCCTTTTCCAGAAGTGAGAGTCTTCGATGCAGCTCTTTGAGTGATTCATATAGTGGGGTATGTAATTGGCCGCTAGAAGCGAGCTTGCCTTCAACCTCCTCCAGTTTATTTAGTAATGGTTCTTGTGCTTCAAGGACAATATTTAATCGTCGATGAACCATTTCCAACTGGGTGTTCAGCATCGCTGTCTGTCTCTCAAACAAAGTCATCTTTTGGGTCTTTTCCTCTTCCCCCTTTTTAGTTTTATGTGTCTGTTGTTCCAAGAGGCGTATCCTTATATCGTGTTCATCGTTTTTTCTATAGAAATAGTGAAGCCATTGCGTCAATAGTGAGGTCTCTTCTTTGAGTTGCCCAAGGAAGGAGTGAACAGATGTGCCTTGGTGTGGCTTCTTGAATAACATAAGAAAAAATGAGTAAAAATACTATATAAACATTTCCGTTCCCCAAAATTTATATATACTTTCTAGTTTGTTTATGTTGTGAAAAACCTCATACCCCCGCTTACTTTATCGGCAGTGCGTCTACAGATAAAACGTGCATTTGATAAGATCAAGCTCCAGTTTGAAGAGCATCTAGAGGCTATCAATGAGAATACAAATGAGATTCAATCTAACTATCATATGCTCAAGGAACTCGACGAAAAAGTTGAAGTACTCCGTGAGAAAGTAGAAGCTGTTCAACTCCATCTGAGTCGTGTAAGTCCTGATTTTGAGTACAAAAATGATGTTCCCTTTGATATACAACCGCTCTCAATAAACGAAAAACGTCTCCTTCAAGTGCTTTTGGCCGCTGATAATTTCTTGTCGTATGGAGAACTTGCCAAGGCAATGAATCTCTCCATTTCTCTCGTCAGAAGTTATGTCACTAATCTGATTGGCAAAGGAGTTCCAATTATTAAGAAATATATAAACAGTAGGCCTTTAATCACCGTCGATGAAAAATTCCGGGAAATTCAGGAAAGGTTAGATATAGCTCACCTCGGCCAACGTCGCCTAGACGCATTCTCTCGGTAAAATTTTCAATCAACAATCAAATGTTTTTACATAACTAATAGAAGTTCCGAATAACTTCTTCATACTTCTTCTGTGCATCAAGAAAACTAGGTATTCCATAGATTTGAAGCGTTGTTCTTATATCTGCATGACCAGCAAGTCGTTGGATGTAGTTTGGAGGCATACCGAGAACAATAAGGTTACGTACAAAAGAGTGCCGAAAGATGTGTGGATTTAGATGTTTTCTCGCTGGATCTGGATGGCGCACCCCCGCGCTTTCCGCTATCTTTCTCACTAATTCGTTTATGCCCGATAGGTCTATTCCATCTGTTCTAGTGTTATTGGATTGGATTAGTTTGCCATGATGTCTATTGCCTAAGTAGAACTTTATGTCCATTAGAGTATCATCATCTATAGGTACTGAGCGCGGTTTTCCCCCTTTGCCATGAGGGATATAGATTAACTTTCTTTCAAAGTCAACATCCTGGGTGCGCGTATCTCTCACTTCTGACCTTCGCATGCCAGTTCGTGCAAGGAGTTTGATAACCAGCCGGTCACGTAAGTTATTTGCTGAATTGATTATCCGTTTGATTTCTTCAAGGGTAAGGTAATATTCATTTACTTTTGCCATGTGCGTTCTCATGCAATAATACCCTATACTTATATAAAAACATTGTGTTTTTGCAATAAATCAACATAAAAAACGCAATATACTTATTAATTTCATTGCATAATAACTATTTTTTTTACAAAATGATTGTATTTTTTCTTAATTCTAAATGAACTAAAAACTATAATCATTTTAACGCGAAATAAGCTCATTTTGGCTTAAATTATTTTGAAGATAGCTTTTATCACCCTCCAAACTTTAAATGATCTATTAACCACAAAAACCCATTTTTGCACAAATGTATAGAAGGTTTACTCAATTAATTTATTCCTCACTTTATTTCAGCAAGTTGTATTCTACTAATTGAATCATCTTGTAATTTTCTTGACAGTGATCTTATTAACCTAGTAAGAGTACTATCTATTACAATTTCCACAAAGGTTATTTTATAAAACTATTATCATAAACTATTTTGTATATTAGGATTTTTAAATTAGTTATTACATATTAGTTATCATATAAAATAATTTATATAATATATATTTTATAGTATAATAAACTTATTTTCTTTATGGAAAAAATCATTAAGGTCATATTCAAAGTGAGAGTTACTAGATTATACTATTCAACTTTTGACTAAAAATTTTCTTCATATAATTTTATTATAAATGTTTCAAAGAGAAAAACCATTATTAGGCACCATGTATGATAACTGTTTTACAGTCTGATTAGTAGTACTGTATGATTCTAGTGCCTCTAATAAAAATGAAAAAAGAAAAGAAAAAGTGAGCCTATCCCATATAACTTAGCTCTTTTTTCTTCTGTTCTTGTGACAGCTGTTGCCCAGATTCTAGCAGTTTCTTAAGTTTTCCTTCAAAACGTTCTGCTTGCTCTACTAGGGGCTTGGGGTCTACGTTTAAACCAAGATATTTGTCCAGTGCGATAATTACATGCGATGCTGCTCCGCTGTCTGGCAGATTGCTATGGCTTTCCGCAAATATACACGTTAAATTTTGTTTTTTTGCTTTCAATAATAAGGCACCCGTGATTCCAACGATAATACCCTCTTTGAGTGCTTCAAGTCCAGCAACACGTAATCGTTCAGTTACTTTTTTGTCAGATGTAAAAAAGAAAATTTTTGGCCGTTCATTTTGCTCCAAAGACCCAATTCCTTCTATGCTAATAATCTCTTTGGCATCTACAGATTCTAAGAAATTAAGTACAACACTTACAATTTTCCACTCCATTCCAACAGTTGGTGTAACACCATGAACTACAACAATATTATACTCCTTATTATAATGAATGCTTATTGGATGGATTAGTTTTGAGTCATGTACAGCAGCAATAGCTGGTATCTCCTCAAACCACAGATTTCCTATCTCCTCTGTGCGGAGATGATCTATTAAAAATTCAGTAGTAATAGTCCCAACTAAACCAAATCCAGGAAATCCAATGATGACTGTGGGATTCTTCAGCTTCTTCGTTACCTTGATTTCTGCAGGCATATTTTTCACCTCTGGCATAATTAAGTATAAACATGTTTAAATATCTTCGTTTTATAAAATAGGTATGGCCTTGCCCATCGAAGCACAACTAAAGAAGATAGAGGAACACAAAAAGCGAGACAGCCTTATTTACTCGGTACTGGACGGTTCTGCTTTTGCAGTCATGGCTGGTTTTGGAGAAAACTACTTGAATGCCTTCCCAATAGAGCTTGGTGCGACTAATCAGCAGATGGGGTTGTTCACATCATTGCCACAACTTATTGGCTCTGGGTCACAGGTGCTTTCAGCAACATTAGTGGAGTCGTTCAAGAAACGAAGAACACTCATTGTTGTTGCTGCTTTTTTGCAGGCTTTGACATGGATTCCCCTTATGCTGATTCCGTTCATTCCTAAGCATCTACGTCTAGCCTCTGCACTGTTGTCGATAGTGCTCTATTTTGTGTTTGGCAATGTGCTTTCACCAGCATGGAACAGTCTTATCGGTGATCTTGTTCCGGCAGAGAGTCGTGGCGCGTTTTTCGGTAGGAGAAACAAAGTAACCGGGTGCATTACCTTTCTTTCTGTATTTGCAGCAGGGCTTGTCCTTAATTTCTTCCAGCAGGAGAATATTCTATTTGGCTTTTCATTTATTTTTAGCGTCGCACTGCTCGCACGCTTTGTATCACTTTGTTTCTTGGCTAAAATGGTTGAGATGCCATATAGTTATCTAACTCAAAAGAAACTTCGCTTCTTTCATTTCTTGCGCATGTTGAACAGTACAAATGCAGGTCTCTTTATTCTTTATCTGTGTTTAATGAACTTTTCTGTCCAGATAGCCGGTCCATTTTTTTCTGTGTTTATGTTGCGTGATCAACAATTCTCTTATTTTGAATTCATGCTGGTTAATGTTGTAGCGATCATTGCCCAGTTCTTAACAATGACATACTGGGGAACATCGGCTGATTACTATGGAAATAAGAAGATTATTATGATTACCGGACTTCTGCTTCCGATTGTCCCTTGGTTGTGGCTTCCGTCACACAATGTTGTTTATTTGATGGCAATCCAAGTTGTTTCTGGTTTTGCATGGGCAGGCTTCAACTTGGCTTCCGTGAACTTTATCTTTGACAATACGCTGCCCGCGGAACGCATAAACTATTTTGCATATTACAATGTCTTAAATGGTTTCTCTGTTTTTGCAGGTGCTTCACTAGGAGGTTTCCTCGCAACACACATAACATCTCAGTGGATCTTTGCATCTCCTTTACAATTTCTCTTCCTTATTTCTGGTTTATCTAGGGCCATCATATCTTTCATCTTTTTGCCGCGTATAAGAGAAGTGCGTTCTGTCCACCTAGCACAAATAAAGGAACTTTTCTGGAATCTTGTCGCTGTTCGTCCTATCTACGAAATGTGTTATGAGTTAGTTCTGTGGATGAACAGGTTAGAACAAATGAAAAAAAAAATTGAAGTTGCCGTGGAAGAAAAAATCAATCACGTTGGACAGAAATTGAAGAGAAGATAATTTTATCTTCTCCTTCGTGAACGAGAACTTCGTCGCGAACTGCTTCTGCTACTTTTTGAGCTTCTGCTGCTGCTTCTTGAACTTTTTTTTGCAGACCTTGCGCGTCGTGCCGCCATTGTTGCCACCTCCTTTGATGTGAACAGAATATCTCCATGACATTCTCTTTTTTAAATGTTTGCAAACATTTTTAAAGAATGAGAGCCATTTATTACTAGTGGTCACTGAAAAAAATGTATCACCCATGGATTGTCTTAAAAATCTCGAAACAGTTTTACAAGAAAAACTTTTTACACGTTTAGTGGGAGAAAATCCCAAGAGTATGCAAAAAATTTTGCAAACCGGAATAGATTCTCTAAATCCTGAATATGAACGAATGTATTTTCTTTATGAGGTTGTCGGTTATCTTCAAGGGTCATACACTCATGAAGGAGTTAGACGATGGTTTCAAAGAGAAAGGGTTCAGTTAGATGGCAAGAGCCCATTACAATTATTGAATGGATTGGATGGTAGGTGGGATTGTTACAACAAGGAAGCACAACATATTCTAGAATTAGCTAAATCATCTACTGACTCAGGAGCCACATAGAATTGTTCATAGTCTTCCGCTTTCTGAAAACTCCCCAAAGAATTCACCCCAAACATTTAAAATACACTTACCATTTCATGCATGCAATGCGTCGGTGGTCTAGTGGTTATGACTTCGGCCTTCCAAGCCGACTACCGGGGAAAGTTACATAGCAATGTATGACTTCCGGAATTCGAATCCCCGCCGACGCATATGAAGTATGCGGAAGGCGGACCAGCCTAAATTATTTTTGATGCTGCCCGCCGACGCAGCTTATCTTTTTTCTCTAAGCAAACCTTTTAAACCAGTGACTTTTTTACTGTCATTATGAGAGAAACAATTATCTGTTTTTGTGCGCACTCTGATGATCAGATTATTGGTCCCGGTGGCACGTTGGCGAAATATGCCCGAGAAGGTATTCATATAATTACTGTTGTTTTTTCATACGGTCAACTTTCTCACCCACATTTAAAGGAAGATGCCATCATTTCAATGCGTGTTAATGAAGCGATAAAAGCAAATGAATTTATTGGGGGTGGCCAAGTACTTTTCTTTGGTCTTTCTGAAGGACGATTTTCTGAAGAAGCAGAACAAAAAGGGATCCACACAAAAATAAAAAAACTTCTTCAAGAGTACAAACCCGGAAAAATTTTCATTCATTCACTCGATGATCCTCACCCAGACCACAAAGCAGTCTATGAAGTCGTGACATTTGTTGCAGATGCAATAAAATATGCAGGTGCGATATATGCATTTGATATATGGAATCTCTTCAATTTCAGGAAGCGCTCAGAACCAAAGTTGTATGTTGATATATCAGATACATTTAAGATCAAAATTAAAGCGCTTCGTGCTTTCGAAAGCCAAAAACTTACACTATTCACATTGCTCTGGAGCGTCTATTTTCGGGCAATACTTCATGGGCTTTACCACCGCTGTAAATTTGCAGAGCGGTTCTACAAGGTGCGCTAAAGATGAAAAAATTAGTAGTAGTGACAGATAGTTTCCTTCCAAGATGGGATGGGGTTACTAGATTTCTGTCAGAGGTTCTGCCAGCTCTGGCTGAGCAATGGTCTATCACGATTCTCGCGCCCGATATAAAAAGCATATCTAAAGTTGCTGTAACCAATATTAAGGTTGTGCGCTTCCCCACGTTTTTTTTTTCGGTTAATGATTTTCCTATCGCAAAACCAACAAAAAAAAAAATGCTACCTTACATAAAAGAGGCAGACTTGGTGTTCGTTCAATCCCTTTCAACGTTGGGAATGTGCGGTATTTTGGCGGCTAAGAAAGCGCAGAAGCCAATCTTGGCGTATACTCACGTTATTGAGTGGGAGCTCGTGCCGACATCACTGCCTTTCCTCCCCCACTTCTTCCAAACTCTCGTCGGGTGGTTTGTGAAGAAAATTATCCGTTACTTTTACAATCAATGTACAACAATTCTTGTTCCAACACATGAAATGTTGTATATGCTTGAAGAAGAGCATATCCTCCCGGTTAAAACACTGGTGCCACTTGGGATTAATAGCTCCCGTTTTATCCCTCCCAAAGAAAAAAGATATGCTAAGTCTTCCATTGGGCTTAATCCTGATAATATTGTTATAGGATATTGTGGTCGTTTAGGAAGAGAGAAGAGTTTAGTAACACTGTATAAAGCATTTACAAGCTTACAAAAACAGTACAGAAATATCACCCTCCTTGTCGTTGGCAAGGGTTTAGCAGAGGAAACCATCATTTTTACATCCAAACGTAACGTCGTATTAACCGGTTCGGTAGATAACGTCGTGCCATATCTGCAAGCAATGGATATTTTTGTTCTTCCATCATTAACGGAAACAACTTCTCTGGCAACGCTTGAAGCAATGTCGTGCGGCATCCCGGTTGTGTGTACTCCAGTAGGCGCTATAAAAAATTACATAGTGGAAGGTGAAAATGGATTTCTTTTTCCTAAGAGAAATGACCAGACTCTGAAGAAAAAATTGGAATGGCTAATAGCGAATCAGAAAGGCAGACACCGGATGGGCGAGCTTGCGCGAAAGATGGTGATAGAAAGGTATTCTTTGGATAAAACGATAGCGCGGCTCAAGGCAGTCCTAAATGAATTTAAGGGTGACTGAGATGCAAATTATAGGAATACCATCAGCATTTGGCTGTATTGGTAAGAGTAAAGGTGTTGCAAAGGCACCGGCAGCAATAGCAGAACACCTGCGTTTCATTCTCAGCCAGCAGAATAGTTCTCCTTTAGATTATGCTGAAATTCCTATCAATCACTCTAATTTTGCAGAGACTACTACATCCATTGAACATGTTGCACGTACTGCTGAGCGAGGAAGTATCTTTCTTGGCGGAGATCACTCCATAACTTACCCGCTAGTGAAAGGCATCGCCAAAGAGCATCCGTCCATAGCGCTAGTAGTTTTTGACGCGCATCCTGACTGCGTCCATACGTTCTCTCCCCCTACACAAGAGGATGTTATCCGTGTTCTTGTGGAAGAAGAGGTTCTCGTGCCTCAGCGTATTTTCCTTGTAGGATTGCGAGCAATTTATCCTGATGAAGCTACATTTCTCACTAAAAAAAATATAAGGTGTTATACTATGGATGCAATTTTCGATCTGGGTATGCAGCAAGTGATGGATGCTCTCACAGAGCAGCTATTGTCCTTTCAGACACTGTATGTCAGTATAGATATTGATTGTCTTGATCCGGCTTTTGCTCCCGGTGTTGATTATCCTGAACCTGGTGGCTTGTCATCACGTGAGCTTTTGTATGCTCTCCATCGTCTGTCTGCACTAAAATCATTTTCCTATATCGATGTCGTAGAAGTGAATCCAGAGAAAGATAAGGGAGAGACTGCATGGGTAGCAGCGAAACTGGTCACAGGTATACGACGATTTTAGTATACGAAGCTTTTAAATACTACTCTCTTTCCCCATAGACTATGGGACGCGTAAAGACACAACTGATTAAGCGGACAACGTTTGAAATCTATAAGAAATATGGTTCTTCATTCACTGCAAATTTCAATGACAACAAGCCGCTTCTAGCTAAATATGCGCAAATCTATTCCAAAAAGCTGAGGAATTCCATTGCCGGATACATGGCACGACTCGTTAAGCGAAAACAAGAGATTTAAGGGATACCAATGGACGCAGACAATTCCATTTATGTTGGGAATAAACCATTCATGAACTATGTTACTGGTGTTGTCATGCAGTTTACTACAAAAGGTGCGCAGGAAGTGATTGTCAAAGCTCGTGGTAAATTCATTTCACGGGCAGTGGACATAGCAGAGGTTTCATCGAAGAGATTCCTTGAGGGTCAGGTTGAGCCGAAGAACATCGTCATTAATTCAGAAGAATTTGAGAACAAGGAAGGAAAGCGTGTGCGGGTTTCTACCATCGAGATTGTATTGGGAAAAAAATAAAACTTTATTAACAGAATGGTTCTTTTGATTTACTAGTGGGCCAGTAGTCTAGCTTGGACAGGACGGCGGGCTTCGGACCCGTAAACCCCGGTTCAAAAAATGGTTTAAAGTTGGGAGTTTGAGGTCTGGAATGTTCCTCACACTTCAAACCATAAACTTCAAACCAATTGAAAGTCCGGGCTGGCTCGTTGCTTGAACATAACTTGTACATAAACATTCTATAAACATTCTACGTTCGTTATCTATTTAAGCTCTGAAACCATGGAAAAACTATGCAAAATAAGTTCCAAGCTATCATATTTGACTTAGACAATACCCTTCTCGATTTTATGGAACTAAAACGTCGTACCTGCGATGCTGCCATGGATGCAATGATTAGCGCCGGCTTGCAAATAAATAAACAGGAAGGTCTAGATATCTTATTCTCATTATATAACCAATATGGTATAGAAGATCACATAATCTTCCAACGTTTCCTGAAGAAGATAAAAAGGGTGGTGTCGTATCCCGTTCTTGCTGCAGGTATCGTCGCTTATCGAAATGTTCGAACCAGCTATCTTCTGCCTTATCCCAATGTCTATCACACTCTACGTGAGTTACAAAAACGTGGTTTACTCATTGGTGTTATAAGTGATGCACCCCGTCTCAACGCCTGGATAAGGATAGCAGCATTACGTCTTACCTCCTACTTTAAGGAGGTCATTACTTTCGATGACACTAAACAAAAAAAACCATCACCCGCACCATTCAAAAAAATGCTCCATGCCCTAAATCTAAAACCCAAAAATTGTTTAATGGTTGGCGATTGGGTGGCAAGGGATATCAAAGGTGCAGCGGCGTTAGGAATAAAAACGTGTTATGCGCGATATGGTACAGTAAGAAAGGAAAAGTCACATGCAGATTATATAATAGATGATATCTCTGAACTTATTGCAATTGTAGGCACTAAAAGTAAGTGAAAACATAAGTGAGAATCAATGAAAATAAAATTAATGAAAATGAAAACTCCCTCTGATTCCAAAACAGTAATTTCTCAAGTAATGGTGCAAAGAAATGCACAGAGCATTTCTTGCACAAGAAGCTATAGCTTCTTTGTGCAAAATGATGCAAATCATTATGGCACTATCCATGGCGGCGTTATCTTAAAGCTCATCGACAATGCCGCATGGGTCTGCACAGTGCGTCATGCTGAGCAAATGTGCGTCACCGCATCTATCGACAGGATTGACTTCTGTTTACCTATTAAAGTAGGTGAACTTGTTACTTTAGAGGCAATTATTGTTTACGTAGGAAAAACCTCCATAGACATCATAGTTACGACGACATCCGAAGATTTACAGAAGTGTCAAGTACGTCACACAAACACAAGTTATGTGACGATGGTGGCCGTAACAAAGCAGGGAAAACCAACGTTCGTGCCACGAATGCGTTTCGTGACTCTTGAAGAAAAACGTCTTTGTGAGGAAGCAGCGCATCGACGGAAAAAAAGGACAATCATATAATAATTTAGTATTATTTAGTAATAACAACTTTCCGTAAACTATATAAATTAGTCTATCTACCACCAAGAGTAAGGATGCTCATCGTGGCATGTCCTTCGTTGTCTTTACACCATTTAACAGTAAGAGGATGGCTTTAAATTTTCCACCAAAAAGTGGTAACTAAAGCTTAAATAATACCACCTCTTGCCCAGAGATAGTATTTGTACATTTGTACGATAGCTTGTAGGGTAGCCCAAAAAATAAACGTAACATTGGAGGTGTTACAGAATGGAAGTAAAGAAGGCAATAAGAAAAGTAATAGCATTAGGTACTGGTGCAGCTATGGTTGGTTCCACAATCATGGGCGCAATGGCAGCAGACCTAAGTAGTTATCCAGCACCATTTATTAGTAAAGATGCAAGCGGTAAACCCGTTTTTGATGCATGGCTAATAGTGGGAGATACAGCAGCACCAGCAGATATTATAGGTGTCACAGATGTTGCAGTCAGCTTGCAGTCACAGATGACTGAAGATGTAGCGATGCCATCATCAGGTGCTCACGGATCAGCTGTGCGGTATGCAAAAGGCGATGGAGTGTCCATAAGCATTCCCAATGATATGTTGGAAGTCCGCGAAAAGCTTGGTCAAGTTCGTGAAACCCTCACTGAATTTGATTTGGATGGCCTCCGCGGCGGAACAGTCTCTACAAATGAAGGAACAACAGATTATAACCAATATTTGAGGTTCTTGAACAGCTTAAACTCTTCAACCTCAGACTATATTGCAAGTGGTCTCGTCACCTTTGATCGTGATGAAGATGATGTCGCAGGTGATTATCTCTTCTTCCGGAATGGCGACAACTTGTTTGAATACGAGATAGAGTTCGAAGAAGGATTGAAGAGCACAGTTGAGTGTGTCACTGGAACAACATGTACAGCTGGTGACGAAAGAAGACTCCGTGATCTTGAAGACGAACAGCTTACTCTCTTGGGTAAATCGTATACAATTGTCCGGACACGAGTGACAACGACGTCAAATAACCTCAAACTCGAACTTTTGGGAGGCGATGTTATAGACACATTGGAAGAAGGTCAATCCAAGACCTATACAATTGATGGTAAAGACTATGAAGTAACTGCCGTTATCATAGCAGATGGTGGCCGTGGTTCTTCTAACACCGTTAAGTTGAACGTTAATGGTGAGTTAACACGAGAACTCGTTGAAGGCCAGACAGATGTTTTGAAGGATGGCACAGAGATAGGTGTCAGGGAAATACTGGCAAATGAAGCTGGTGAAATCTCTGGAGGGGACATAGTCGAATTCTTCCTCGGTGCAAATAAAGTGAGATTAGAAGATAACGACTATACTGACAGCAACTTTGTTTCTTCAGTCAAGGTAAATGAAGAAAACATTCAAGATGCAAGTGTCAGGATTCGCGCAGTAGAACCAGATGCAAACACTGTTGAGTTACAGGACATTAAATATAGACTCCGAGCAAAAGCAACCCGTGGAGATGTCTATGTACGCCCTGGTCAGGGCTTGAGACAGTTCTTGGATGAGCCAGAGGGGATGTTGAATCCAGATTGGGATATTCGTTATGAAGGACTGACAAAGTCAGGCACGTCCACAGTGAAGCTTTCCGCAAGAAGTTCTGACAGCTACGACTTAGTGTTTGAGAACCGCGAAGGTGTGCATTACAATGTGCCTTTCATGGATAACTCCCAGGCAAGGGCATCATTACTTGGTTTTGCTGGTACAAAATACGGTGATAGCAATAGAGACTTAGTCACAAGTGAAGGAAGAATTGCGCGGTCATCAACGACAGGATGTTTAAACCAAACGGGTGGAGTAGGCTCAACATTCAACAGCAGCTTCTGTGTCTTCAACATAGACGTGAACGATCTCTTTGTTGTGACTAACTCACCTCAAGATGATTCGTCTTTTACGCACGTCTTGACGTACACAAGCATAGATACCGTGAACAATCAGCTTACCTTTAACGATGAAGGGACTGGCCAGAGAAAGCTTACTTATACAGTAGCAACCGGAGCATCTAATCTGGGTCTTTTGGGTACAGCAGACTTAGTCGTAGGCGGTTTCACGTACGGAGTTTTCATACAGAACGTGACACACAGACAGGGCAACGATGGAAATATCTTTTCGGCATCAGCAAAGAACTTCCCCATTGCAGTTGACCAGAACGCAGATGGTACTGTTTCAGGTACACCTATTAGGATAGTTATCAATGGTGGTGGATTTTTGGATATGAACCCACAACAAGACTGGATTTCTACAGTTGGAGCAACAAATAAAGGTGCATCAACCAACGTCAGGAATGGAACAGATTTTGCGGGATCAACGTTGCGCTTTGGTAATACTATTGGTAGCACAGACACGCACGCGTCCGTTAACTTGACAACGCTTGCCAAGATGTTTGACTCCAATGGTGTCTTAGGTGCAGTCGTTTCTGAAAGCCTGAACGTCTCTGTTCGAGGGTATGTCTCTAACGGGCGAAACGTTGCAGACGTTGACGTTCCAACCCCACAAACGTTTACAGACCTACTAAGCGACGAAGCAGCAGCGAACACTGGCGGCTTGACAAGAACATTACTTGAAATGGTGTCCTTGAACGAAGTTGACAAGCAGCAAGGTCTCACTGCCTATGGTGCATTCTTTGACTTGGACCAGAGCGTACGACAGAGAAATGAAGGGGATGTTCTGACGATAGAATACCCACTCAGTCAGCGTGGTGCTGATGTCTTTGTTGTGACAGGTAAAGGTTCTACCGTGAAAGAATCTGGTGGCGCTGGAAAAAGCCAAGTGATACACCCCATCAATGTCGGTGTCACAAAGCTTGCATCGCAAGTAGCAGACGTCAAAGGCCAGAACATGATTGTTGTTGGCGGTCCATGTGTCAACGCAATCGCAGCAAAGCTGATGGGCAGCCCAGAGCCATGCGCAAAAGACTTTGAAGCTGGAAAAGCACTTGTCAAACTCTTTGAGAATGACGGCAAAGTCGCAATGCTAGTTGCAGGGTACGAAGCAGTCGACACTCAGCGTGCATCCAAGTGGGCTTCTCAGGATGGCGGATCCAAACTGAAAGCGCTCTCTTCAGGTCAGAAGGAAGTAGTGTTACTGACCGTCAGCCCCGAACCAACAGTTCAGGTCGCTGAGAAGAAAGCAGCTGAAGCAATGCCTACCAAAGCACCTGCCAAAGCACCTGCAAAGAAATAAGGCCTAAAACCTTTTTTTTCTTTTCTTTCTTTTTTATTATTTTCTTTTATTCATTTAGACAAAATCTTAAATAACACTCCTTTTTCCACTCTGTATTATGTCCCTAGATACATACTTCGGCCTCAGTAAACCAGATGAGAAAAAGGAGATGACAGTAAAGTCAGCTCTCGCAGACATAGTTTTCGAACCGAGATCAGTATACGAAGGAAAACACAAAAAACTCTACACATTCGACGCCAGTCTGCGAGCACTACGAAAACGTGGCTACGAGCGCCATCCGCGTCCGGCAGAAGCGTTTGACCTTATCTGCAGAGGATTAGAAAGGAAACTACAACCAGAACAGCAAGCAATTGTTGATGATATGACGTGTAAAGATGGTGAATGGTTGAGCATGGTGGTGACGTGTAAAAGAAAGATGCTACATTGTTATCTTGACCCGGAGAATCTCATATGGGATGGAAACAAATACGTTGTGCAAGGAGGAAAACTGAAACATGCGGGTGAAGAAGTGTATTCAATTGGCTCATTGTGTGGGTGGGTTCCCATTAAAAACGTGAACGGAATAAACCCCCTTCTCATTGAGAAGCTCTGGTCTCGTCCGTATGCGATACTACCAGAAGAAATTAGACAGGATGCATTGATTTGGCTTCCACCGGAAAATGTGTTGGTGCCTGTCGGTAGCAGCCACAGAGGCCAGTATGATGTCTACGCCTACTTCAACTACAGGGCCTCTCGCGGAGTTAGCACGCGTTAGTGCAAAGCGGTAATGTGCAGAAGATGCAAACACAAAATAGGGAAGGAACTGAGCAAGAGTATTCTATCCTTTCATCTTCAGTACTTGGTGGAAGACATCAAAGACAGGTGTTCCAGTTGTAACGGTAACAAACTTCGCCCCTATCCTGTCGGCAACATCTTTAACTGAGTAAATATGTTCATTCAATTTCTGCTCATATTTCTGAACAAGTCGTCGTGAAATAAAAGTATGAAGCGTAGATCGTGTCTCAGCATCTTCTAAGATGATGTCTCCTTTGACATCAAGATCACGCTCCCGCTCATCAAGCACTTGGATCAGCACTACTTCACTTCTTTTATACTTGTAGAGAGTTTCTCTCAGTTCATTTACATCAAATAAAAAATCAGATATAACAACAATGAATGCTTTTGACGTGACCAATTCTTTATACTGTTCTAATGAGTCCATGAAGCGTGATTTTCCTTCAGGCCGCATTTTGTTTAGGTGTTCTACAAGCGTAATGAGCTGATTCATGCCTTTCTTTGGTCTTAAGATATTCAACTTGTCGGCAAATGTCGAAAGGACGAATTTTTCATTATTTCTCAATGCCATATATGCAAACCCGATTCCAAGCATTGCCCCATAATCAAATTTGGTAGTGCTGTTTCCAAAATCCATACTCGCGCTGGCATCAACGACTGCATGAAGGATGAGGTTGCGTTCTTCCTCGTATCTCCTAATAAATAGTTTATCAGTCCTCCCGTATGCTCTCCAGTCAATGGCGCGCACATCATCTCCTGGCACATATTCTCTATAGTCTGCGAAGACAAGGCCGTGTCCGCAATATTTTGATTCTTTGCTTCCAGCATATTGAGCATTGACGCGCTTCTTAAGCACGATTGCGAAACGGTCAAGCTGCCGTAAGAAGTCAGTACTGATCATTTTAACAGGTGTTTAATGATATCGTCGGTAGTCTTCCCTTCCCGTTCAGCCTTGAAATTCAGGATGATTCTGTGTCGCAGGACGGGGATAGCCATTGCATCGATATCCTCTTCACTTACATATTTTCGTCCTTTAATCAATGCACGCGCTTTGGCAGCAAGAATGATCCCTATGGATGCACGGGGTGATGCTCCAAATTCTATGATCTCTTTTTCGTGTCTGGTCTTCACGACTATGTCCACTGCCCGCTTTTTAATGTCATTCGCAATAGGCACTTCTCTTGTCAGTTGCTGGAGTAATTTGATTGAATTTTTTCCGAGAAGCGTTTTCAGCGAAGGATTATGCTCCTGCTTCGTATACCGTTCAGCAATTTCAAGTTCATCCGCAACACTGGGATAATCAACTTTTATCTTCAGCAAAAACCTGTCAATCTGTGCTTCAGGAAGTGGGTAGGTTCCCTCCATATCAATTGGGTTCTGTGTTGCCAAGACAAAAAATGGTCTGTCTAGTGAGAATGTCTGGTTTCCCACAGTGACTTGTTTTTCCTGCATTGCTTCCAAGAGTGCAGCTTGCGTTTTTGGTGTAGCCCTATTAATCTCATCTGCAAGGATTATGTTGGCGAAGATAGGTCCTTTCTGGAACCTGAATACCTTGTGGCCTTTGTCATCTTCTATAACGTACGTTCCAGTGATATCAGAGGGCATAAGGTCTGGAGTGCTCTGGATGCGCGAGAACTGCAAGTCGAGGATTTGCGCAAGCGTCTTTATCATCAATGTCTTGCCTAATCCTGGATAGGATTCAAGGAGTGCATTCCCATCGCACAAGACGGCGATGATGATATGTTCTAATACTTCTTCTTGGCCGACGATGACTTTGTTCATCTCAGCCATGATGCTATCAAAGGTGTCCTTTAGTCTCGTGATATTCTTTACTTGGTTGATTGTTGGTGTAACAACATTCATACAGTTTTCTTTAAACATGCTGTCTTTTTAAAGTTTCTGCCCAAATCTTTAATCTGCCTAAATCTTTAAATATATAATTTACTTAATGGGGTATAATGTCCATTCTCACAAAGCAGGAAATCCTCAAAGAAATAAGGAAAGGCCATATTCTAATAACTCCATTTGTTCCAGAAAATGTTGGTCCCGGCTCACTTGATTTGACGTTAGACAACAAATTCCGTACGTTCATCCGCTCACATAAAATCTACGATGTTCATACCACAGACTATAGTGATATCACAAAACTCATTATTACAGATTCAATCGTTGTTAGGCCACAGGAAACAATCCTCGGTATAACCAAAGAAAAAATAACCCTCCCAAGCAATATGTGTGGTTGGCTTGAGGGGAGGAGCAGATTTGCCCGTCTCGGTTTAATGATACACATTTCAGCTTCGTTCATGCAGCCCGGCATAAGCAATCAGCAGGTCTTGGAGATAACTAATGTGGGTCATGTGCCTCTGCGTTTACATGCAGGCACACGAATCTGCCAGTTTATCTTTCAGAAAACTATTGGCAAGGCAAGATATTCTGGCAGATTCCAGAAGCAGACAGCTCCATAACAAGAGTCATGAGTCGCTAGGTAATGGTGAGAATGTTTGCTTGTGAGTGGTGGCAAACGGTTTTTGTTTGTGGTAGCAGGTGGTAAGAGTAGTTGGTGAGCAATCATCAGTGAAGTAATAATAACCAGCGACATGCAAACCAATAATTTTATTCTCCGAGTGAATGTAGTTTCAGATTGTATTCTTTTGCCAGTTTGAACTCCTTGGGTTTATCTTCAGAACTAACTTTATCTGATTGCGCGCCAATCTCCACGGGAAAATTGTTCAGGTTTAGATCTCTCTTCTCTGCTTCAGACACTTTGCTTAAGTCGATATCACTCAATGTGGGTTGTATCTGGATATCAAGAACATCATTGCCCAACTTTGCCACTCTTATGTCTCCGTAAATGTCATTTGTCTCATTCAGTTGAATCGATGGAATTTGCTGTGGTGGCCTGTTACGGAAGAAGGTAAAATCACCAAAAGCATCTAGTTTTAGATCCCATAATCCTGCAGTTGTGAAATAAATTGACAGAAAGGCCAACACTCCGACGGTAAAAAGTTTCGTAATAACTTTCCTCTGATTGATAAGGCTTCCGACAGACACTGTTTTCATTTTCTCTATTAATTCATTGAACAATGCCAACGTAAGCATGTTCTCATTGCCGATATTGTCTCGTGCTGTCCTGAGTATTTCTTTGACTTCCGGATTCCTGTCCTCAACTGTCTTTAGCTGGAATGTCTTTGCGCGGTGGGATATCAACCATCCAAAAAATGCAAGAGAGATGACTAGGGGTATGAGCATGCTCATGGTAAAGAAAGCGAAGAAAAGCTGCAGCATGAAGAAACTGATTCCCGCATCAAGGAGACTCTCGAGAATGATGACTTTATAGACTTCTGCTCCCACCTCCTTGAACAGCCGTTTGATTGGTTCCATCAGTTACCTTTGCACGCCGCCAAATCAGCGCTTAATTTTACATTATCCTTCCGTAAAATATCATTTTTTATCTCAACATCATTTACTTTATCCAGCGCATTTTTCACTTGTCCTTCAAGGTTGCCTGCTCTTGTTTTCTCTGTTTCATACAATGCCTTTGTCTCCTGTAGACCCTGTTGCGTCTGCGTCAGCGCTCCTTCTGTTGTCTTTAGTTTTCCTTTGAACTTTTCCAGGTCACTCTGTGTCTCCTCATACAGTTGCCCGTACTTGGCAATATCCATCTTGCTGGTGTTGATAGTCGTGGTTGCGCTGGTGTATTGCTCCTTCCAGTGTCTCAGCTCAGCTGAGCATGTCTTTAGGTTTGTTTTCGTTGACTGGTAGTTTGAGATAATTTCTTTAAATGTTCCTTGATAATAATAAGAAATACCACCCAGCAGAATGAAAGTGACAGCTATTGCAAAGATCAGAAAACTGTTGATATGGCGTTTCATGAAACTCATAGCAGCAACTCAGGTGTTACATACAATTAGGTATTCTCCTTGTTCTTACATATATCACATGTCATTTTCTTTAAATCTCCGGATAGCTATCTCCAGCAGAAAGATGACCATTGCAGCGACAAGGAAATATTCTTTCAAATCCCTCTTTTCGCGGCGTTCTCTTCTGGAGACGCTCTTAACAAAGTCTGCAATTTGTTTAGTTTCTGTGGGTTTAAATAACTTGCCGCCAGAGGAAGCCACGATTTTATGCAACGTTTGACTCATGCCAAGATCCTGGTATTCTCTTTCATAATCAGCTGCATAGGTTGCCTCAAGCAGTTTATGAAATCCTTCTTTCTGTTGCGTGAACACAGATTGGTACATGTCTTTCTCCACTTTACTGAACTCCATCCTTTCCACAACAGGAACTTTTTTTGATTTCACGAACGCCTTACTGGGCGTATTTATCCGCGTGTCATCAACGCTCACAACATATTCCTTTTTTCGCTCAGGATCACCGATATTCCAGTTGAATATTCTTGTCATCAGCCGTGAGTTCCTTTTGCTGAGAAGCTCCCCCAGATTATCTCCAGAAAATCCGGTGATAGTCGTTACCCTTCCCAATCCATATCTCCAGACAGTTACAATCGGTTCTCCAACATTATTGCTAATAAGCAGCTGTGCATTCGCTTTTGGCACAACCTGATTCGTACTTTGTACAATGGCATCGATGTCAAGGTCTTTTGTGATGAAATGGTTGCTGTTCAATATGACCAACCCAGCTGGACCTGTTTGTGGTTTCTCTTCAGCTTCTCCGAAGATGACCTTGAACCTATTTGCCTCAGAGGCATGAAAGTAGATGCCGTTCCCGTTTTCTGCAGTGTCCTTAAGGAACTGCTCATCGACATGTGCCCCCACTCCGACGACATACACCTTCGTTCCCCTGCTAGCCATAGCAGATGCTATATCCTTGGTCTGCTGTTTTATTCCATCATTGAATGTCATCCCATCAGTAAACAAGATGACGTTCTTGTCTCCCTGAACGTTTTTCAGCAGTTCGTTAGCTCCCAACAGCCCAACATGGAAATATGACTGCCCAGAACCCTTCAACCTGGATAGTTTATCGAGTAGTACTTTCTTGTTCTGATACAGCGGTGCAATGTCCTCAACCTTATATGCCTCTGTAGCAAATGCCACTGCACCTATCTTGTTTGTCTGGCTTAAGCTGTCTACAACACTCATTGCAAGAGCTTTTGCCAGACTCAACCCTCTCTGTTCCCGTCCAGCTGTCTGCACAAGTTTTCCATTGACAAGTTCATATGTTTCTCCCGTTGTTCCCGAGATGTCAATGACTACAACAATATTGGAATTCCCCCGTTTTCTTTCGCCTTTTCCCACAGTGACTGGCAGGATTGATTCTAGTAATGATCCTTTGTACTTGCCCCCGTCAAAGCTGTGTTCTCCGCCAATGATCGCAATACCATTGCCATCTATTGCAAAATTGGTAAGCGGCTCCAAGTTGCGCACGTCTTCAGCAGGAATATCATTCAGCACAACTGCATAATACTTGTCAAGCTCTTTTGGAATTATTGCAGCTTTTGTCACATCATACAGTTCATCCACTATAGTAAGCAGCGGATCACTTTTTTGTGAGACAAAAAGGATGCTCGGCTTGTCTACGACGTGGATTGTCTTATAAAACACATTATTCTGGGGAAAATAATCATTATCCGCAGTTATCCTGGCGACTATTTTATGGTATCCCTTGTCAAAGCGCCTGGTGAAAAAAATCTCGTCACTATTTTCTCCTTTTGTTATTCTCACTTCAGTATCGGGAATGGGGATATCATCAATAGTGAGAGATAATGTATAATCCTTAGTCCCAAAATGAACAACTCGTGCAAGGATATTGTTTTCTGCATCAGTGACTGTTTTTGTAGGCCCAAATACAGCAACGCCGACATCTTGTTTAACTGGCTCAAGCGCTACTGCGCTGATAGTCGCATTCAAGCTCGCCGCAAAAAGGCCAGCATCTTCCATGCTGATACCTTCATGGCTGTTGCCATCGCTTATCAAAAGTATATTCGAGTCCTCTTCAAGCGAGTTCAGGATACCTTCTCCCAGGGGAGAACGAAGCCCCGTTGCAATCATCTGCAGTTGGAGCGGAAGCTCTTTTTTTAGACCTGCGAGCAGCGTAGGAATGGGATGCATGTCGAAGATGTCCATTGAGGTTGAATTATCATAGAGGATTGTCAGCTTAAGATTTCCCTGTACCTTGCTCGTAGTTTCCTGAAAAGGCGCTGCCAGCGCGAAAAGGAGAAGTGTAAAAATCGTGGTTCTACTAAAGAACACAAATGTGCGCATCAGTTTCCGTGTTTTTTGTACACGTGAATCTGGATTCTTTACCGTAACGAATTGTCTTCTGACCAGAAAAAAAATAAAGATGATGATCACGGGAAGAAGGAAAAGGTATTCCGGATGGAGGAACATCATCTAGAAATCACCTCTCATTTTGATGTAGAATAACTCAAAAAGTACGATTAACATCCCTATTATTATTGCATGCGTGTCATAGGGGATGGGTTTTAGTCGTTTCTCTCTGCCGCCTGAGATAAGTGAGTCTCCCCCCGAACTCTTGGTTTGCTTTGAAACATCTGATTCCCGTTCATTAAGTAGGTTGGCAGCCACCTTTTTATCTTCCATCGTGTAGATACCTATAGTATCAAGGACAACGCTAGTATCTGTCTTATATCCATTTGGCGTTTTTATCACTTGTTTTCGTGGAAGATTAAGAATCTTGCCAGTGGCATAATTAAGTGAAGCAATAGATCCCTCGTCTGTCAAAAAATCAAGAGTGCGTTTCCAGAAAATGGGATAGTACAAATCAGCTTTGAAGTCTGATTCATCATCCATAAGGCCATAATAAAGCACTTTCCCCTTGCCCAGCTTGCTTAGTGTGATGACGGGTGAATCATCAATTGTTGCAAGAGCTGTCGTGCCTGATTTTGCTTTAACCTTGAAAAATTTATTGACTGTTCCGAAAGTGATGTCCTTGGTGATGCTTGTGTCTTCAGCAACGGTTATCGGTGCTCTTCTTTCATCCAAGGATAAGAAATCTACAGGTAGTAATCCTTGTAAATCGACTTGGAATAAGTCTGGTTGCGCCATAATGATGACGCTTGCGCCGTTGTTTACTCTGTCAATAATTTGTTTTATAGTACCTGGCAGCAGCAGTTTGCGGTTCACATTATTAATGATGATGATATCATGATCGATGTTCAATGCTTTTGGTGGCGTTTCAACATTCACCACAATCCTCTCCAACAGGTCAAGCGCAGTGCTGATGTATTTTCCTTTGTTATTGGTAATAAAAACAATCTTGGTTTTCTTGTCTTCGGGGGTGCTTATGTATGCGACATTATCTACTTGCAAGTCATCTTTGGTCTCAAGTTCAATCTTCGTTATCCCTTTCGGTGTGGTGAATGAGAACACCTCCGCATTTCGCGGCGGGATAATAAGAGTATCCTTGATGTTATTGATTCGTATAGGCACTTTTGCTTCTACGTCATTAAAATTCTTGACAACAACCCGTGATTTGTCTTCTTCAACAGTCATGTCAACTATACCCACATTTTTTGCCGCAGATGCCACACTATTAAATTCGACAATTATTCCCAATGATTCAAGCATTTTTTTCGCCACATTCAGGTCTACATCAACATTCGTATCTATAAAGTCAGAGAAGACAACGACCTTTCCTTTCTTATCTCTCAGAAGATCTCCAGCAAAAACAAGTGCATCATACAAATGGGTGGAAACATCTTTAGGTTGTAAAGTGGATAATGATGTTTCAGCATCAGCAGAGTCTGCATTTTCCAGAATTATTTCTGGCACTCTGCCTGCAGCAATGATGGTATTTTTTTTCCCAAAAGAATTTTTCGCGAGGACTATTTCCTGTTCAAATCTCGTCTTTCCGGAGGGCATAATGGTTTGTGAGCTTGCAGAGATATCAATTACAAGGACAGTATGTTCTACAGCTATGCTCTCGGGAACATTGATAAACGGTTTCATTACAGCAATAACTAAAGTAGTCAGCGCAAGCAGCTGTATAAGGAACAATACGTTGCGCAGCAGCGTTAT
The DNA here is from genome assembly GCA_023264635.1 of Candidatus Woesearchaeota archaeon. GTDB lineage: Archaea > Nanobdellota > Nanobdellia > Woesearchaeales > JAGVYF01 > JACQSS01. The sequence continues at coordinate 40,454 of JAHFLT010000007.1, forward strand.
GAAAAATGTTTTCTTGAACCCCTGAAATTGCAGCTCGCGGAAAAAGAACATGAGTGAAGGTATTTTTTCTATGCGCGGTTTTGGTCGTATAAGGTAAAGAATAATGAGGGGGATAATAACATAGGCAGCATAGATTCCTGCGGGATACATAACATACTGTGCTATATCCATGTGCATGAGCAAAATATGTTTATGTTTAAATAAGTTACAGCATTCTCTAGAAACTTTGTAGAAACTTTGACATCTATTCTGAGAATACTCTCGAGAATGTAGAGGATGTCTACATTGAATGTAGTGAGAATGCACCTGTTTTAGATTCCGTAAACTATTTAAAGAAGCAGCGATTAGGAAAAACATATCCATCTTTCGAGGTGACTTATTAATGAAGGTAAACGTAATTGCGGTGATAATTGGGTTAATATTCATTCTGGCAATAGGGTGTGCAGCACCAGAGCAATCAGTACAAGCTCCTCAAGCTGCTCCTCATCAAGCAGCACCTGCTGAGAAACCAGCAGCTCCTGTAACTCCTCCACCAGCAGCTCCTGCTGAAATGCCCACTACAGAGAAGAAAGTCGAAGCACCCACAAAAGAAGAAAAATCTGCAGCTGTTGCAACAAATGTGATAAAATTAGTGCAGCAGGATGGGTATGTTGTATTTGACAAAAATGATATAAAAGTTAAGAAAGGGTCAATAGTCACTTTCCAATACGCTGGAGAAAAGAGCAAGACCGTTGTCAATGTCTATGGCCCAGATGGAAAGCCAGTAGGAAAACTGAGTGGGAGTGGCTATCTTGTCTCTGGTCAGGAATGGGCAACACCTTCTCTTGACAAGGAAGGTGTTTACAGCATGAAAATTCTGTATGGCAAGAAACTAGAAGGGACAATAACAGTTGAATAGGTTTTCCCTTTTTCTTTTTTACTTTTATTTCTTATTTTCAGCTTTTCCGTAAAAGATATTATCTTTGTCTCTCGTGATAGTAATCTTTATTTTCTTGCCTATGTTATCCAGTCCTTTCATCTCTCTGAGCGTTATACATCTTCCTTTTGCAGCTGCAAGCAATTCATCAGGATATCTTCCCGGAACGACGACAACAGCTTCTACGCACTCTCCAGTTTTGAATGGCTTTGGGAGAGGTTTTGTGTTTTTCAGCGTGTGATCTTTTGCGAACAAGTCAATAGCTGGATAAGTAGACTGTAATTCTGTAAGGAACTTTCCAAATGCCTTCCACCTGACCTGCTTAGTTGGATTCCTTCCAAATCGATATAAAAGGAAGTTCTGTACATACACTTTCTTGCATCCAATACTTTGTGCAAAAGCTACTATGTCCTTAATATCCTGTTCATTGACTCCTTTTAGATAGACTGGTGCAATGACAACATCTATCCCTATTTGAATAGCATGTTCAACCATATCTCTTACCTGTGCACTATTATATCTGTTAGTCCCTGCTAATTCTTTGCTTTTCTTGTCGCTAATGGCGTTGATTGAGACATCAAGCTGCCCCAATCCCGCCTCTTTAACTTCCGTAAGGAAATATTTTGATAGTAGTGTACCATTTGTAATGAGGGCTATTTTACCAACAAGTCGGAGATGTCTAATGTCCCCAATCAGCTGAATCAATTCTGCATATAGCGTAGGCTCTCCTTGCGTGTTGAGCCATATATCCATAATCTCCTCTTTGAAAGCGAGAACTTTCTCGAGTTCCCTGACAAGGTATTCCCTCTCTACGACATAGTCTCGGCTTTTCCTGCTGTCGTCTCCCTCATCTACTGAACAAAATGTGCAGTTAATGTTACACCCTGTTATAGGTTTTACCTCTAGCATATTAGTCCCTCTGTCAACAATGCCAAATGCAAGGCTTCCAATAAGCGGTATGCCACTATTCCCGTGTATAAAATATGCAGGCTTCTTCGTCACAATGCTACGAAGTCCCGGAAGGTACGTAGTAAACATGACTCTGAAACGCTCTCTCACTTCTTCTTCGCTGGTTTCCTCTATTGTCAATACGTTTCCTTTTGCATGGATTTGGCTAGAGAAGGCCGCTTTGGGAATAACCAGTTCAAATATCTTATACAGGTTGACCACAATAGAATTCTCTTCTTCATGGAATGAGACCATTTCAAAGTGAACAGCTGCCATGCTGTGCAAGAAAAGTCTCCATTATTTAAAGTTCACTGGGAGAGTAATCACTAAGTGATAGTAATGAACACGAGCACAATAATACATAAATAGTTCATTGGCATTTTTTGTATATGGACGGAAAGATAACATTTACCTATGATACTCTCTTTGAGTTTGTCAGGAGAGAAAAAAGCAGGGAGGACTTGCAGAAAATTGAACCCTCATTTTATCTGGATGTTATGAATTATCTTCAAGACAAGGCAAAATCATTTGCACAGTCCAATAATAACGTCTTTGCAGAAGAGGAACAAGTGAAACTCCAGAAGCAAATAACAAACATCAAACTGCTTCTTAGGGACATCTATGAATGGAGAGAAAAGAAGATAATGCACATGGCCCTGATTAAAAGCAGAACACTCTCTTCGGTAATAGATACGTCCTCTCTTCTCGAAGAAGAGAAGCAGCTGTTTAATGATTTACTTGCCATCTTTTCGCAGCATCGTAATACTATCCTTAACCACCTGCTGGGCAAGCAGCAGAGTATTCAGACCAGTGAGAAGATAATCATCACTTTCCTTCAGCCAGTGCCAAAATTCGTAGGCAGAAATCTGGAATTATATGGTCCTTATGAGTTAGGTAATGTAGCTACGATTCCCAAAGAGCTTGCTCTTGTTCTTATCGCAAAAGGTCGTGCTCGAGAAGTTACGGAAGAGAAATTATCTGTCTAAATTTTTCAGTGAGACTCTCTTCATTGTACCACCAAATGAGTTTTTCCATATACAAAAGTTTATTAATGAAAAAGGTAGCTAGTCCATATGCGAAAAAAGAGGAGAACAATACTAATAATCCCTATTCTTTTGTTTCTGGTACTGGCTGGTTTCCTTTTCTTTTCTTTTTCAGAGAGAGATGATAAGGTAACTGGGAAAGCTGTTACAGAAGAATATGCGTATAAATTGACGGACGTTACTAGTTCATTCAATCCTCTTCCTAAATATTCAAGTGTAGTCACTTGTAGTTTCGATAAAAAATCAACTAAAGCTATTTATGAGCAACATTGGCCGTCTGCGCCTGACTATTTTGACCCCTCAACAAAAACTCTGTTCAAAGGGAAACCCCAACATGATCAGTGGAAATTTAGTGTAACGTGGAATTCACCCCCGAGTATAATCAAACAGGGAGACAGCTTTACTATTCTATGGGTAGGAGATGGGAGTTACCTTACAAAAGGAGATAATTTACAGAAAGCAGGATTTGTTGTTGTTGATTCTTCTTCTGGTGCTCTAAGCGCAAAAAGAAGTGTGGGAGATTACTATATTGTTATGACGGGATATAGTCGGGATAACGAGTTCAATTATCACCCATTGTTAAAAAAATCAAATAGAGTTTCAACAATTACTGTAAATGCAAATCAGGACTCTCTCAAGAAAGCGTTTCTGTCGGTTTCTTTGACAGCAACATCACGTACGTGTGGGGGATGCGAAGAGCCAGACCCAGTTTGTGATGGTAATGTTGAGTATCAGTATAACTTGGTAAAAAAACCAGTCTGTAATGACCCGCTTGTTTTAGACGAACAAACGTGGGAGTGTGTTGAATCATGTAAAGAAACAAGGGAAAAGGTTCTCTCTCAGAACATTGTCTCTTCTTTTATGGCTCTTCCCCCACTTTCTCCTGAAGACCTAAATGGAAGAAAATTCGCATTGAAAAATGCTCCTCGCTATATACCTGATTATAATGTTATGTATGGAGGAGTAGGATGAAAAAATATTTTTTGGTGATAATTATAGTTATTTTCCTTGGCACAATTGTCTTTGCCCAGGAAAGAGTGCTCCTGCCTCAGAGTATAACTATCACCAAAGATACCCCTGAGAACCACAAATCAATTCCACTGCCAGGAGGGTATACATACCTAATAAAAGCTACAGGGACTCAGGGTGCAGGACCTGAGAATTATAATGGTGCTGATTGGTTTTATTGCTTTGAATGTCCTGGTGGACCTATTAAGCTCGCGGAAAGAATGGGGTCAATGGGGGCACCATCTCGCGTCAAAATCACCCTTGGTGAAGAAGAAGTGTTTTACACACTAAGAGGCACATACGGATTTAGAAGCATAAAACCCCCTGAGTATAGAGATGATCACACCTATGAAGAAGAAAGAACACTTTCAGCTCCAACGTTTTTATCTGCTCAAGGAACGCTATATTATGGCGGGCAACTAACGTTACAGGTATACGCATTATGCAAAGAGGAAGATAAACAAAAAGAAGGTCCATGCAAAAAATGTGCCGAGAAAGAAGAGAAGAAGGGGTATAAGTGTATATGTAAAAAAAAATACACACGAGACCCATCAGGTAACTGTGCTTTACAACGGAGTGATGCTCAAGAAAAACCAAAGGAATCTTTCTTTGCTGTCTGTTCAAATAGCGAAGCAGGCTATCCAGAACACAATGTGATTTCTTGTCCCAGTCCAACAGCATCAACAAGCACATCAAATATAGTAACAGGAGCATTCGCAGCTTTGAGAAAGTTTTTAGGGTTGTCAAATCCTACAGGACACGAAATAATAGAGAGTGGGAGTCCATGTGTTTCCTCTTTGCCATCCAAAAAAGACATTGAAGATCCACCATCACTACCAGAACTTCTTAAGAAGATTGAAATAATTTCTTCTATAAAAGAGTATGTCAGCCCTATTCCTGATCCCTCACGGGGTGTCAAGGTAATTGTCAAAGGAACAGGAATCTATAAAGGACGAGAGGAAGAAGATATAACTGTTGATGGCGCATTTTGTTTTAATAATAAATGCATAAACTACAATGGGAATAAACCTCTTGCTACAGACATATTACTCATCAATGAAAAACCATTAAGGTCTTTAGCAGAACTAACATATAATAACAATCACGAGTATACCGCTTATGTTCAAGTACCACTTTCATTTTCTGACGAAGGGTCATCAATATCCTTTAGTCTCCTCTCTGGAGTATTATCACTTGTAGGAATAATGCCTCCGGGTGTTGATGGAACATATAAGGAGAAACAAGTTGCATTCACTGTAGAAATTTACGCTGTATGCAAAAAAGGAGATAAATACATGTATCGCGATACCGAAGGAAGAGGATGGAAAGGAAGGTGCATCAAGAGAAAGGACTAAGAGAAGAAAAACCCATTGAAAAAAAATGACTACGCGCATGATAAAAACAGGGATAGTATTCAGTATGTTGTTTCTGCTTCTTTCTGTTATTAGTCTTGCTTATAACATCCAGAAACCTTCTCAGAGTGATCTTTACGAAGGGTACACAAATTTCCAGTTTTGGGCAGAAGAGCGTTGGGAGAATCCGCCAGCTTATTCTCTTTATGTCTCTCCAGCAGATGTTACTATCGAGTATCGTGATGATGTAATAAATAAGATCCAGCTACAGAAAGACATGGGGTATATTGCATTAGCAGCTGCAGCAAGCTTTCCTCACATACGAAAAAGCGTTACTGTTAAACACTTTTCTGGAGACAAAAAAGAAATGAAAATAACAGTTCCTGCAGAAAGACTATTCAAAACTCTTGCTCTTGAACAAACCTCTGAAGAATTCTTAGCAAGTATCTCACCACCAGCAACAACCTGCACGTTAAAATCTGAAAAACCGACAATGGAACAAGATGAAAATCAAAAAGCGACAGTAAATTGTCTTAATGATGAAAATCAACCAGCTGTTTGCCCAGATGTTAGTTTTAGGCCACTTCAAGCAAGCTTCTATGGATCATTTAGTCCCAACAGGAAACCCAGCGACAAAAAATCAGCTTCTGTAACATCTACTTTTACTGCAGAAGAAGTTGCAGAGTTTGAAATCGAAGCAGATATAGGAGTGCGACGTTGTTCGGCAAAGCTAAAAGTCACCCCACCACAGCCAACAAGTTGTTCCATGGAACTGCAGAAAGATGATATGGTTATTAACGAGTTACAGGGAGTGATTGTTGCCTGTAGTGGAATAAAGAAACCAGCGCCTTGCCCTATAAAAAATATTGTCTGGAAAGTGCAAGGCGGGCAGATAAATCCCAATACAGTTTCAACCTGGGAGTGGAAAGCAGGAGCGTCGTACATTGCACCAGGCGTTGCAGGTTCTTATGCAATTAAAGTGACACTTCCAAATGGTGCATCATGTGCAAAAACAGTTTCTGTTTCCTTAAGTCAGGTTGTGAAAGTAGAAGCAAAGTTTGGTTGGAATCTAGTATCTATCCCTATTAAAAGTAAAGTAACTGATATCTTAGGAACAGCCCAAGCAGTAATTTATCGCTATACTGGAAAGTGGGAACGCTTTACAGGTACAGAACTTGACCCAGGAGCTTATTTTGTAGAAGTGGACAAACAGAGTACCCTCAAAATACCCGCAGAAAATCCAACAAAGGTGGGAGTGAACAAAGGGTGGAATGCAGTTGGCCTTCCTATTTCTGCTGAAAAGAAACTAAAGGATGTTACTCTTCTAGTGGGAAGCACAGATGTGATATTGTATCGCTTCGATCCAGCCACGCAGCGATGGAAAGGGGTAGTTTCAGAAGATATCATTTCTCCACGAGAAGGCTATCTTGTCTTTACAAAGGAAGCAGGCACCCTCTCAATAGCACCACCAGATGCCTGTTCGATAAATCCACCAAATGCTGTGATGAGTAACAATGATGGTAAAGCGTTTACTGTCAGTTGCACAGCAAAAAAAAGACAAGTGGCATGTTCCTCTATGTACTGGGATACTACCTCCCCAGGATCTCTCCTTGGTTTGCCGGGATATTCCGATCTTGGGCCATACGATTCACGTCGTAAACCCACACAAAGCGTTTCTTTAGGTATGCCGGAGAGAGGTGGGGTAGTAATTGCATGCGATCACCCAGTTTCCGGAATAACCGTGCCAACAAACTGGATCTGCTGCACGTCAACAATAATCCTAAAAAAATGATACTAAAGTTTATAGAATCAGTTTACAACAATTCCAGCTTCTTTGCCCTGAATCCTTTCCGCTGTACATTTGTCTTTTTGCACGTCTTGCAGGTGAATCTAAGGTCTGTTTTCTTGGAGCCTTTCTTTCCATACATTTTCCACCCGGACAGCGCTCCTTTTGACATGCGTCCTTTGTTACCAGTACCTGTTGATTTTCCGCGCTCAGCCATACGGTATTTCGAGCCATGACTTCTTGGGTGCGCAGTGCCCATTGTCCTCTTTTTAGCAGGGTGCACACCATGCTCGGTATGTTTCTTGCATATCGGGCAGAAATGCATAATCTCTTTGGGCATATTCATGATAATGCCAGAAACGGTAATGTGTTTAAAAAAGTTGTGCAAAAACTTTATAAATTGCTGCAAAAATCAACTGTTTATGCAAGGACGTGTCGTGAATTTTCGGGGAAATATCCGGATGCAGAGGTATAACTATTTGCTTATCACCGTCCCAGGAATCGATTCAAAAGAAAAAGCAACATCTCTGGTAGGCAAAACAGTGCTCTGGAAATCCCCAGCAAACAGGGAGATACAAGGTAAAATTACTGCTCCTCATGGAGATGGTGGGACTATCCGTGCGATTTTTGAGCAAGGCATGCCTGGTCAATGTCTGGGAACTGTCGTGGACATTCAGTAATTTATACAAGTTTTAGTAATTCACACAAGTTTTCTTTACAAGAATGTTCTGACAGCATCTCTTCTTATTTTTTCCCAGAGGATATAGAGCGCAGCCAGAATGCCCAGCGCAGCGAGCACAGAAACCATAAGGTTATCTGGTATAATTTCTATTCCTGTAATTGAATTACGTAATCGCAGTAAAATATATGAACTGACAAGGAACAGTGCCCCCCCAAGAAGATGCCCGAATGTGAAGAGCCGCACGCATTCACCCCACGATTTTTGTCAATATTCCGCTATATGCAAGAATGATTCCCAGCAAAAATCCCAAGACAAGATACTTTAACCGCATGAGTATGCCTTTCTTCATGCAGCAGGTACCGGGCAAAGAGGCAACTGGAACGGCAATGGAATAATTCCTTGGGCGACAAGCGCAGTAAGCACAATGCCAACAAGAATCCCTGCAATGAAATACAATGCTTCACGTTCAAACAGGTACCAAATAAACCCTTTTTTCATAAGCATCACCTGTATAGTATGGAGACCATGTTCTATATAATAGTTTCCCCGGTGTGTTATCCCCTAAGTTTTTCTTCTCGATGATTTAATTGTTGTCATTTTAGGACCTCATTTTGCGCTGGAACGCCTGCCATGGCGTTTCCAGCTCTTCGAAGTTAAGACTCATGTGCGGTCTTATGTGGTTGTACCAATGCTTATACGCTTCAGCTGTTGGGAATGCATCTCTGTGTTGTTCGTAAGTATGGAATGAGCGTTCTACTTTGCCGTTTGATTGTGGATGTTTGATACGGCAAAGTATTTGTTTTATGCCGTTATCATCGAGAAATTTCTTGAATTTGCTATCACCATCCATATTACTTGTGAACTGGCTTCAGTGATCGCTGATGCATTCCTTAATATGACCGTATTGAAGTGCTTCTTTCATTCCTTCAATGCTCTCTTCTGTTGTTGGACTATTGCATTCTCGTATTGCAAGTAGTGCTCTGCTTGCATCGTCCAACACTTTGAAGACCCAAATGCCATCATTTGGGCGCTGATGCCAATCAATATGCACAGCCGTTAAACTGTATCTTCGTTCGTACCTGATCCAGTTCTTCTCTCGAACCACTGTCTTGTCATCTTTCTTTGCCAATCCTTCACAGAGAAGTATTTTGTGAATCTTGTTATGTGATATATGAACCTTATAGTCCTTCTCAATGAGCTTTTCCAGCGGAGGTGCAGAAAGCCTGTACCTATCGTGAGCGATTCTCACGACGGCAATCTCTGCCTGAGTGACTTGTTTTGTAGGAGGCCCCATACGGGCTCCTACAATAGGAATTTCTCCTGTCTGCTGATACTCACTCCCTATCTGGTCTACTCTTCGTTGACTCACACCAGCCTCCTTTCGTGCTTGGTAACTGCTCAATCCCGTGTTCTTTTTCTCAAGAATCCCCAGGACTCTACTTTTGTTCAGTTTCATAACCGAACAATTCCTGTCCTGAGGAAATACTTTCAGGATAACACAGTGTCTAAACAATGTAGGTAATTTTATATATCCTCTCTCCATTAAAATTATGGGGTGGGAGATAATGAAGTTTGAAGTTACCATAAACAAAAAGCATGCATACATGATCATAGCAATGATAATGCTTGTCGGCGTCTTTGTCGTTGCACAGACATCTACTACTCCTGTTGTTTCACATAAACTAAGTCAGATCACGAAAGAGAATGGTGTTGCACTGGATATAACAAATACTAATGATGGAAAAGTCGGGATAGGGACATTGAGTCCAGCAGCAAGATTAGATGTTGTTGGTTCTACCACTACCGGAAATACTATGCTTCGTGTAGGCAGTCCCGCAGATGTAAATCATCGTGGCTATGACGTTGCTGTTGTGCAAGGAGGCCCGGCATCGGACTATGTCGGAACTGTTCTTAATGTTCAATCACGTAGCTTAGATGAGACTGGATATGTCTTGCTAAATGTGCAAAATGCAGTCGCTAATACCCCTTCGAGTAAGCTATATGTTCGAGGTGACGGCAACGTCGGCATCGGGACGACAACACCAACCCAAAAACTTGATGTCAATGGGGTGATTAAGGAATCAGTTGCCGGTGGTCTTTTCTATGGTAGTGCTACAAGTAATTTTGGTTCTAGTGGAAAAGAACTTGTGATAACTGTTAATAATGGTCAAGGTGGAGCTAATGATGAGGTATGGATTGGGCCTAATACTGGTGGTTATGTTGGACACATACAACTTGCAGCATCACAAATTCATTATTCTGGACAACTGATTGGGCCTTCGGATAGGAGACTCAAAGAGAATATCCAATACATTCCCACTGCAATTGATACAATAAGAAATCTAAAACCTGCAACTTTTGATTTTATCAATGGACAGAAAAATCGTGTTGGTTTTATTGCGCAGGAAGTCCAAAAAGTATTGCCTCATTTAATTTTTACTAATACCAATGGGATGTTGGAATTAAATGAGATAGGAATTTTACCTTATGCAGTTAAAGCAATGCAAGAACAACAGCAACAAATTGAAGAGAACAAAAAAGAGATAAATATGTTAAAAATAGAACTCTGCAAGAAAGACAAAACATATTCTTGGTGCTAAATTGTGGTTATGGAACAATAGCACAAGATTCTTTTTTTTTCTTTTTTCAACTGACCTAAACCTCATTATTTGCACACTTTAGCTTATTCCACTTTTCGATGGGTGTTAGGTATCCGATACCTTGATGTAATCTCTCTTTATTATAATACTTTACATACTGATCGAGACAGACAAATCTCTCATCATATTCCTGTTTGTACGTACCAAACCATCGTTCAATTTTCCCATTAGTTTGGGTGTGATGTATCCGTCCTAGAACATGCCTAATCCCCAACTCATCACACCATACGGTAAAAGGTCCCTTTTCTGCTCTTGCAGGCGTAAACTGAGTACCATTATCGGTTAGTATTGCTTTTGGCTTGCCGTACTTTGCAATGGCATTACGAAACGCAAGAAGAGTGTTCTCAGTGGTTGCGTGTGCAAAAATTTCGGCATGAATCAGGACTCTGGTACAGTCATCAATATACGCAATCAAATTTTGTCCTGTAACTGGATCTGCTGTCCAATCCGTATGCCAAAGATCATTTGGGTTAGGATACTCATATTTCACGAACTTAATTTGAGAAGGTCTCTTACGTTTACATAGCTTAAATCCATGGTCGTTATAAGTTTGTTGAATTTTTCGTTGCGACACTTTGTACCCCTTGCTCTTGAGGCGAATCCATAACTTATGGCTTCCAATCTTGTGTTTGTTCCACTCGTTGATAACAAGAGTTACGAAATTTGGATTTAAATGTCAGAATTCCACTCGTGTTTTACGGGTGGAGAGCGTAGCATATAGTACTAATTGTAGCTCGTGGAATTCTGAGCATGTTCAAAAACCGCGGTCCATTGACAGGACGGCTTGTAAGGAGGATTCTTCTTGGAATCCTCCCATCATGCCGCCCGTCTCTGACTGGCGGTTTTTGACAGGTTCCTTCTTCCTTCCCCTAATCCTAGGTTCCAAGGCGGTTAAACCGCCTTGTCTGAATCTTTTGAGGAGGTAGTAAATTGTCCTCCGTGGAACCTTTCTATTTCGAGCTATTTCACTAATAGGAGTTATGCCAAGCATAACTTGTCGTAGAATATATTTTCGCAGTTTTGGTGTCCATTTGACATACATGTTCTCCCCTCATTTTGGACACCTAACACCTCTGCTTTTTGTACCTGTGCAATAAT
>JAHFLT010000023.1 GCA_023264635.1 Candidatus Woesearchaeota archaeon
CGAAAAAATCATAACACCATTTGGAAACTCCGCAAAAATTGATGCACCACTAAAATACCGCGGAAGAAAAGCAATAGTCATCATCCTCAAAAACTAAAACGAATTATGCAACACAGTATGCAACACAGCAACATTTATAAGAAAAATAGCGGGGGTAGGATTTGAACCTACGACCTAAACCCCCAGCCTATGGAGCTGGTATGGGTGTCCAAGGCATAGTGCCATATGAGCCTTCCGAGGCCTCTAGGTCTGAAGCCACATCGGGCACTCCTGACTGCCCTACCCCGCTATAAGACAAAGAAAACGTCATCTCATTTATAAACTTTGGTGACCAACGGCTCTGTTGCAAGTTCCATAGCTAACACCTCATGAGCATGTTGTGGGTAAAACATTTGGCGAAGAAGTGTCTGGCTTGTTGCCAGACGGTGGTTCCACGTAATGTTTCACCCATTCCTCGTTTCAACATACTGTTAGCAGTTTCTGCCAGAACTCTTCTATGATACCTTCTTCCCGGCCATCTCCGTCGGAGCTGCTTGTGTCGCGACCCATTTGTACGCCACACTGGAATGTCTTTGTGACGTAATGGTGCAACACCTTCCCCGCCAGCAGCTATCACTGCCTGATGGAGTCTTTCTTCCGCATCAAATTCTGTATCAGCTGCAACAGTTTTTCCTTTAACCCATTCAGTCAGTAATGTGGGGAGGTCATCAAGTCCACTTCTGTGATGGTCTTTCCTTATAACAGCGTCGATGATACGTAAAATTCTAGTACCCGTATTGAAGTTTTTCTGTTTGGTTCTCTTTCCAATTTTCTTTTTATGCGTATACAGTAAGCAACACTTGGTCGTGTTATTTGGAAATGAGTTGGGTCAAGAGCTCCTACTTTATCTCTTCCTCCCTTGCCACTTAGCTGAGTAAGTTGACACAAAATGGATGGTGGAATGCGTCTCCATGCTCTCCACATCGTCGATGAATCAGGAACACTTTCCTTTCCAAACAACGTCTTCATTGAAGGTTCCACAAGTTCTTCAAATCTCCTCTAACTCTGGTTTGCTAGACAAAAAATCACATAAAGGGCTATCATAAGGTGGACAGGATATATCTCATTTTTTGTCTTGCTCCAGGTAGCTGGCACGTCGTGGCGCGCTAGAAAAGTAAATGTTTTTCGCACAAGATTTTTTACGTGCACAGTATATGTTCTTATTCGTTTCAATGGGGTTTCACCTCTTTTTGATTCTTGGCGAAAACTAGAATCCATTACGGGGGAAACCCTTATTTTAGTTTAATGTACAACAGAGCCAGTGTGTAGACAACTTTATATAATACCAATACTGCACTAGTGCTGGAGGCGAGAGTATGTCACTAACCAACCTTATTAAAAAAGCTATGATTCCTATAATCCCCGTTGCTGCGCTGAGTGTGGGTGCTTCATCATTATCTGCAGATCAAGACCACGAAGAATACCACGGAGAATTTGCCGTCTATTGCCAGAGATGGAGACGAGTAGAGAATCCACAAGGCATTCTTCATGGTCCTAATATACAAAACGGTGAGGCAAAGATAGATGGGCCAAAACCTATTATTGGTGGTCCCGGCTGGATTGAGATAGGATTCCGTGCACCGATTCATAATTATCCTGGAGCAGACATTGAAGTTCATCATACCAATGGAGGGTTATTTGATGTCTATGCGCGAGACCCAGACCCATCCTCGTATAGCTGGGTTTATCTGGGCAGGGGATCGGGACATTCTTATTTTGAGTTGGGATATCTTCCTTACACAACAGAACTGCGTATCCAGAATCCAACACTGATGAAAAACATCAAGATAGACTGGGTAAAAAATCTCCACCCATACTCTCTTCCACCACCGCCTCCCCCACAGCAACCACCAGACGATGACTGAGCATGTCGGAAATTCCCCCCAGTTTTTATAACTGGAGGCTGAAAGCCAAGCATTTTTTCCATAGGGAAAATTTCTGAGCATGAACAAAAACCGCTTGTCTGTCATGAGTAATTATTCTGTCGTAAACTTCCCATACGCCCATCACAGACTGATGGTTTTTGACACATTGACTGAACATGTGAAGACAAGACGCCATTGACATAATCCTTATATACTTCTTTTTCTTTCATATCTAAAAAAGATGGTGAAGAAAAAATATCAGAAGAGAAAATATCCTGTATGGATTCTTGTAAGTACAATAGGAGTTATTTTCCTTCTCGGTATAAGTTTAGCACATGAAGATACAGCACACGAAGAAAATCATGGTGAGAATGGTGATGATCATGGAAAAAATGGGTCGTTACAAATTAGGGATGAATTACTCATCCAAACCTTCTGGGCATTGGGAATTGCCGGGAGTCTCGCTCTTGGTAGTGTCATTCTTGCATTGACATTCAGATCAAAAAAAAAACTGATAAAGATTATTCTTTTCTGTTGCATCAGCATCCCAGTGACCATTGCAACATTGTATCTCACATATACAACAGTCTATCTTAACATCGTATCGGAAACCGGTGGTCCTGTGCATTGGCATGCTGATTATGAGGTGTATGTTTGTGATGAAAGACAACATTTAACCGGTGCAAAAGGACTGTCAAACGTAGTTGGGGAACCTCTTCTCCATGAACATGGGGATAATAGGATTCATGTTGAGGGTGTCCTCCTCAGAAAAGGTCATGTTAATGTAGCAAACTACTTTAATGCTGTAGGAGGATTCTTTAATGAATTCCAATTTATTTTTCCGACAGATAAAGAAGTTGTCAATGTCAAAAATGGCAGCACTTGCCCAAATGGGAAGAAAGCGACAATACAAGCATTTGTATATCAAACGCATGATAAGATTATGAAACAGAGTAAACTGAACGATCCATCACATTATATTCTCTCTGGAGAAAGCAACGTTCCACCCGGAGATTGTATTATTATTGAATTTGATGAAGAGAAACAAAAGACAGACCATCTCTGTGAATCATATAAAATAGCATTACAGCGAGGTGACCTCCGTGGCAGTTGAAGCAACCCTTCCTACAATAGCAACAGTCCTTGTGAGTGCTGTCATAGATTCTATTAACCCATGCGCTATTGGTGTGCTTATCTTAATGCTTTCAGTGCTTCTCGCACTCAATAAAACTGGTGGACGTCTCCTCTTTTTAGGGCTTCTTTATGTGGGAAGTGTTTACGTTACCTATTTCTTAGCCGGATTGGGCTTGATGTACGGCTTGGCATCTATCCCAATGTACATGGCAGAATACATTTCTATTACTGTTGGCTTTTTCATTATCTTTGCTGGTTTACTGGAAGTAAAAGATTTCTTTTGGTATGGTAAATGGTTTTCACTCTCTATCCCTGTGGGTGTCGCAAAGAAGTTGAATGACTATGCGCAACGTGCGACTATCCCTGGCATCATTGCAATGGGTGTGTTTGTCTCTGCAGTAGAACTTCCCTGCACCGGTGCTCCGTATTTGGCTATCATAACGTTGCTTTCTCTTTATTTCGATTGGACAGCATTTTGGTTACTTGTTATTTACAATTTTATTTTTGTCCTCCCCCTCTTGATTATCGTCTTAATGGTAGCTGCTGGAAAGCGATTACATGAGGTAAAAAAGTGGAAGCAGGATGTTAGACCCTATATGCGACTTTTCATTGGGTTGCTACTCATCGGATTAGGATGGTTGCTCATGCTTATTGCAAACGGAACGATTAACCTGGGATAAAAATCAGGGGTAAATAAAAATGAAAACACTAAGAGAAAAAAAGATAATGAAAAAAATGATGGTGGAGAGAATGGGACAAAACTGCAAAGTATGCATTGTCAAACGTGCAGGCCACACTGAGGAGTTCGATGAACGAAAGGTGTATGCATCGTGTTATGCTTCCTGTTTGAATGCTCACATTCCCAAAGAAAAGGCTGAGCAGATCTGCGAAAAAGTCTGCACAACGATGAAGAAATGGGCGGTAAAGAAGAAAAAGATTAGTTCACACCAAATCTTCAAACAGGTCATTGCAACCATCAAAAAACACAGCAAAGATGCTGCATTCATGTACGAGACACACCGGGATGTCTCTTAGCACCTCTTAGCAGTACTCGCACACTTCTTCCTGCTTTGGTGCACATGCCTTATGATAGGCTTTGCCTTTTGACAGGATTTTGTTCCCAGTGATGGGCTTCTTACACTTTGCGCAACTTTCTGACATTGTACTCACCTCGTTATTTTTTTATGTCCATTTTTATATCCAGATGAACGATGCTCCTTCAATGGCTCTTCAAGACAGTGAATAATTGTAGCAAATCCGCTAAATTATGGAACAAGTTCAGTGGATTTGCCAGATAGCAAGTTCATTATTAGATATGATGAAAAACAGGATGAAAAACAGAAATTTTTGATATGAATTGTTCTGTTCTCCAAAGAGAATAGAACTTTTTGATTCATTAATGTGCTCCAGTTCCAATAATCCATGACCTTGCTATACCTGCCAAAGATTTAAATATATATGTAGATTAAAGATAGTGAAAGGTGATGGTTTATCCGCGACGTATTTGGCGATGAAGTTAGACAACGCAACATTAGGATTCTCGTGACAGCATTTGCTACATTGAGTATTATTATGCTTGTCCTTTATTTCCTTACAGGCTCTTCTCCAACAGGCCATTCTATCCTCGAGGGGACTCTACTGGAGAAAAGCAATGAAAATGCGACTGAAGATGCTTTCAAGCTCACAGATAGGCAAAAGTTTGACTTGGTTATTGCAGTATTGAAACTGAAAACACTTAATAAAGAAGACAGGAAATTACAGTATGCAGAAAAGATAGCAAAAATAGACAAGCTTGTCCATTCATCAGCTAATGAGGATGTCTCATCTGGATGGACATCGCTTGCTGCGTGTTTGGATAAGGACAGTTGTACTGATGAATTCTACATCTTCCTGAAAACAGTCTTTATTGCAGGGAATATGAAAGAAGAGAGTAGCTGGTTTGGCATGAAAAAGGATGATGCGACTCTGGAGAAGTTACTCGAAAACCTCCTGGAGCTCAAGCTTGCTGCAGAGAAGAACAACATAGTTATACGATCAAAGCTCGTGACGGAAACCAATTCCATAATCATTAATCATAGTTCACTTGAAGCAAAGGAACAATGGGAAACTCTTGTTAATTGTAATTTCGCATGTGAAGGATTCGACAAGCTTCTGCTTGTTGTAGCAGAGTCATATTTTGAGAGGTGAATCGTATGGTCTTTATGGTTTTTGGCAATCTGTTCAAGCGCAGGCAACCGGATTTAGCTGCATTAGAAAAACTCGATCTACCAGAGCTGCCGCAGCTCCCTGCGCTGGAGAAAAAGAAAAAAGGTAGAAAGGTAAAAAGTGTTCCATCTGTTCCAGCATACTTGAGTTATATTTCTGTTGACAAGCATGATAGCGACATAAAGCGTGTCACTACTTTAATTATGGATATGCAACGTCAAACAGCTGCAACAGAGCGTTCACTGAAAGATGTACAGCATCAGCTAGCTGAGATGCCAGATATTCGGAAAGAGATTGATGGACTTAAAAAAGTAAAATTCGCGGGGATTCAGGATCTGAGAAAAGATATTGAATCTATGAGAAAGATAAGGGAAGAGATGGATATGCTGCGGAAAGAACTTGGGGAAAAGCCTAAAGCAGTTGAACAACTTTCGCGAGATATTGCAGAGCTTCAGACTGTCTGGGATGAAATAGAAGCTATCCGCTCAGATATCCAGGGAAAGAAAGGGACAAAAGATCTCTCGAGACAACTTGCAAAACTGGAAAGTGATGTTCAGTTAATGCAGAAGCAGCTGAAGAACGTCAGCACTGAAGAGATGAAAGCTGAACTACAACGGCACATTAAATCACTAGTCGTGCAGCATGTGTTTGAGAGCAAGTATGATCCTAAACAACTGAAGTCCATGAAGAATGATGTGCTATCATTTATCAGCAAGGCAATCGAGGCTGGAGAGTCTGAAGACAAAGTGAAAACTGCTCTGATTGCGCGCGGCTGGCCTGAACAACTTGTTGAAGCATATTATGATAATGTGTATGACGAAAAGATAAAACAATAGCATTCTTTTTTGACAGAGTAAAAAAAGTAACTTATCCCCGTAACACTTTGGAGATAGCTTTATTTATTTTTTCCAGAACCTTCTTAGCAGTTTCGGGATCTTCTTTAATTTTCTGTCTGTATTCCTCTGCATACGATTTTAACTTGTATCTTGCCAGCATGCCTAGCTTTATGTCATTATCGTTCAACAATGCCAATGCTTCCTGCAGAAACTTGTCATCAAGCGCCATAAGCACTCGGTAAGGTAAACTAGAATAAATGCTTTATCATTTTATTTTGCCAAATCCTTTAATGTAATCAGCATACGCATAGGGATAGACTTTTACTCTCCCATTAACATATATGAGCACCCTACCGTCAGATGAGAAGTATATTCTATCATTACTCTCTTCCATAGGCAGCACAACGCCTACAGCTGGTCCAATGGTAAACTTAATTGCATCATCAGCAATATCCCGCAGTTTCTGCTTGTCCAGCTCTGGGTGTTGTACAGTAGTCTGGTGGACATAATCAACAATGTGAGTCACCCTCTTTTGCTGTGCTGGTGATAGGGGCAATACATCTTTGTTTTCGGTCACAAAAGTAAGCAGGGAATCTGTCTTTGTTTTCTTCACCTTCTCAAGAGTAGTGGATAAGTCGTCTGATTCCTCTATTTCTCTTCCAAGCTGCGCAATCGTCCTAATAGTGCTATACTGCTCATTACGTGGCTTCACTTCTATGGCACTATCTGTAGGGATTGGTACTTCTTGTCCATCTATTGTTCCCATGGCACTTTCTGCAGCTCGCTGAGCATTTTCTTTGTACCCTTCTGGAACTTTTTTGATGTTCTTCAAGAGAGACAGCTTCTCAAACAAGCCACCAATGCCACCGTGTTCAGTATGGACTCCAACTTCCTTATTTCTTCTAGCTTCTTCTAAAGAAAAATCAAAGCTTTCCGGGGAATTTCCCATCAACGTAAACGCTGTTTTGAGCATTTCAGCTTTACCTTCACCAGGCATATCATTAAATAATTCTTTCATTGCACTGTATTTCTCTGGCACAATACGGCTTACTAGTGACGATGAAAGACGAAAATCATTCTTACCACGTGGAAGGTCCAAAGAATGACTTTCCAACTCATAGACACCTTCTTCTTTTTGTGTTACCTTGAGTCTTCCGATAACTTCACCGTGTGTGTCCGTTACACTTACCGTGTCTGCAAATCGTAAGAATGAAAGTTTTTGGTTGCTATCATAAACAGTCACAGGTTTCTTTTCCGCAGCAGCGAGCAGCAAAGAACGTGTTTCCGGATTTTGATAATAGGGAAGAAGTTGTGGGTTTTTGTCAAGCTCCAGTTTTTCATAATCTTTCAGTTCCGAGAGCATACTATCTGTAAGCCGCTTGCTTATTGCAGTAGAATATGTATCCTTGAGAATCCTCTCCGTACCTTTGGCTAATTCTTCTACCCACGGGTCTGCTTTCCGTGCTAGTTCCACAGCATCCTGATACGTCTCACTTTCACTTAGCAAGCCAATATGGAGTTGTCCACGCACTATCCGTTCCCAATCACTGCCGAGACGTTCAGATAGTTTTCTTTGCGCCTCCACAACTGTTTTTACATCTTGTTCCGTAGGTTGATAGTCTGAATCATCTGTTCTCCTTTGGAAAAAGCCTTGCACTGTGGCAAGCTCGCGTTGTGATTCCTCTACAGCACGCCAGAGCTTCACCTTTTCAAGAGTGCTCATAGGAACACGTTCAAATGGATTGGTTATACTTTTCTTTTCGTCCACCTCCATCCGTGTCAGGAAATCCACCATCTGTTCGCGAGTCTTGAAGTTGTCCATTGACAGGTGCTCCTCTGCAGCGTTCATGGCAGCTTCTTCTGCTTTCTTCATTTCTTCGATAGATTTGAATGTTAGACCACTCCCTCCCAACGTTATGATAGATGGTGCACCACGTATGCTTTCAACAGCAGCCTGATGAATGGACTCACCTTGGATTGCAAGAAGATTATTTACTTTTCTTTCAACTACCTTGTGCAACTCTGCATTCAGCTCCTGCTCAGTAGGCATGCGCCCATGTTCAGTCATGAACTCTGCTTTGGCTAATTCGAGATATTTTTGACGCATATTTCCCCTTCGCTGGTCAAGAAGCTCCGTAATTCTTTCACGTGCATCTTCTGTGGCATATGACACGCGTGATTTCGACATTTTTACGCCAAGATCATCAAGATCTATATCATTGATAGTGACATCTCTTTCAAATGGTTTGTCCTTATTTTCCAGCCAAACCTGTCTGTCGAGAAATGGCTTGCCGTCATCAAAGACAATAGTAGCATGAGGCTTTCCATGCTCATCGAATATTACCAAGCGACCTTCTCCTGTCCCTTTTATGATAAGTTCACCATCATTTTTGCCTATATGGATCATGTTTTGCGCAGTAGGTTCATCAAGAGTACCAAACTCGACGAAACGTTCCATTTCACCTGCTTTTACTTCAAAGGCTACACCCAATTCATTGTCGGTTATCTTTGCATTGCTCTTGACAATATATTTATTCATTGCATACCCGACAGCACCTCCGGCATACATAGAAATTTCTTTGCCATTAATCGAGAGTGTTTCTTCTCCGGAGGCTCTCACTACAAATGGATCTTTGCTATCATAGAGAGGATGCTCAATATCTCCTTTGTTGACAATGCCTTTCCCACGCACTTCAACTTCCGTTTTCTTATCAGTGATAAGGGTAATTGTTCCATCATTATCCACCTTGGCTACGACAAATTCTTCACCTAAATTCTCAACATTTTGACTCATCATCTTTGTGACAAGTGAACCACCATGCCATGTGATATCTTTTGCACCTTGTGCTAATGCAAGGTCTATCTCCATCGAATCTGAAAACGCTTTCTCCAACTCTTTTCTTGGGAGTTTTGTGATATCCTCTATTTTATCATGAACGTTCACAATCGTTTGCTGTGTAAGGACTTTCATAATTTTTTCCTCATTCAAACGGTCGGGAGGAAGTTCTGCTACTCGATCCCCCATATGGTTAATCACGATAGACAATTTATCTGTAGAAAGTTTAGCTACCTCTGTGGGGTCCAATTTTTCTGCAATCCGTACCAGTTCATCATCAGGCATTTTTTCTAATTGGTCTTTGGTCAGTTTCTCTGGTGACGTTTCCTGAGCGAGAATCACGTGTACAAGCATGAGCGTTATTACACATAAAATTACAAATAAAATATGTTTTTTCATGACTGTTGTTATTATGTTTTTATGACCACCATTTTTTTTCATGGTCAATACCTCATTGCAAAGGTGAGTGATGAGGGTTTGCCTCCTCCTTTGTCACGCAATTCTACTACGACAATGTTCTTATCAGCTTTCTCTGGGACAACGTGTTCACCAACGTGTTCAGTTTCATACGGATATATTGTTACTGGGAAGCGTGCGCCTATCTGGTTTATCACAGTCAGATCAAGTACATCTGGTTTTTGTGCTGTCTTCTGTACCAGTAGACGCGCAGATTCAAGTAAATTTTTTAAAGAAGATGGATGCTTGGTGAGAATAGGATCTTCAAACGTCATCATCGCCCCACTCTTTTTTAGAGTCATTGGATAGATCAATACTGTATGCGCATTGGTATCCAGTAATGTTACTGTTGCACGCGGTTCTCCGAGCCCCCATTGAATGCCTTTTGTGCAGCGTTTCGCTCTTTCTTCTATGTATGCAGCAAGCTGACTTTCTACAGTTACACGTGTCGGTGATACAATCTGACCGTCATAATACCAGTAAGGAAGAATTGCTATTGCTATGTTCAAAGGCGCAGGAAATGCAGAAGGATAAATATAACCACCCTGCAGGCCAGCAATGTCCAATGCCTCACCGAGTCCTTTCTCAAGGCAGTTGGAAAGAAGAGTTCTTAATTGCTCTTTTTCCGGAAACACTACTGGCGCTTTTTCTTCTGGTTTTTTACTATACAGTGCAAAGAGCAACGCTATAATTAGAAGCAGTCCTATAATAACAAAAAACACTATCTGACCCCTTTTTTGCATGGAGTATATGGTGCCTTCTACCTTTTTAAATATTTTCCCTGAAAATAGCGCTGAATTGATTTATTTTCCACCAATTTCAAACCGCAGTTGCTGCTTTATCTTTTCCTTATCTAGTTTTACCTCTGCGGCAATGAGGCTTACAAGTTCCTCTTCATCAAGTGTGGAAAACACTTTACGCTTACCGGAAATCGTGATGACAGCTTCGCCTTTTTCAGGATAGAGTCTTACGGTTATAATCTCTTCAGGAATAGTACTTTCTTTTGGCTCGCTAAGCCCATGTATCCTGTTATCCAGTACCTCTTCGATAAGGTCATATGGCGTTGCAAGCGCAACCTCTTTGGTTTGCAGCAACTGCATCATTGCTTTCTGTTCATTTGCTGTTGCCTGTAATTGCTGATGAGCTCTGAAGAGCTGGCCAAGTACTTTCTTCGTGTTTAAAGGATTAAAAACTATTACCAAAACATGTGCATTAGAAAGTTCAGTAGCGGCCTTGTCCAAAGAGTCTGCAAATAAACCAAGATGATATGAAAAATCATTTGCGCTGTTTGGCATCACGATTGTGGCGTGAACTGCTTTGCGTTCCCACTTGAGGTGTATCGTTGCCAAACGGCGTGAGATGGAGTAAAGCAAGCCGTGCGTATTAAGTAATGCAATTTCTGTATTTATGTTTTGTGTTTCTGTCAGGAGGCTCTTAAAGTCTGCGACATCTTTCTCAGTCAATCGTGTAGAGAATTTGGCACGCAATGCACGGGCTTCTGCTAATTTTTGATTAAGTTTAGAGCTCAGGCGGTTGACATCATCTTCTGTTATGTAACTGCTGCGTTGGACAGCAGCCAGCAGGGCAGTAATACCTGATGAAATTGCAGTGGTAAGATGAGACGCATACAATCGCTTGCTGTCATCAAGGTCACAGTCATCGCACACTGCCAGTTCAGCATTATACTCCCTAAGCGCTACAGCTGCAGCTTCTTTACTTTCCTTTAGTCCTTGCCGTGCGCGTGCTTCCAAAGATTTTAACTTCTTTATTTTGATACTATCTACCCTTCTCGGCATATAATCCCTTTCCTCGAGAAAAATGAGTGATAGTGGCTCTTGCTTCTTTATTTCATTGTAGCGTGCTTCTTTCCTCGTAATGCTTTCTTTCCAAAATTGCTTCATCGTCTCGTTTTCGAGCATTTGGATGATAGCATCAAAGTACATTAAGCATGCTTCCCGATCAAATCTATCCATACATTGTGCCTTTGCATCAATATAAAGGGTCTGTGCTGTCTGGGAGGGCATATATGCACTAGCACTATTCACGCTGCTCACAAGGAGTAGTAAAAATAGGATAATCCGTGGCATAATAATCAATCGCATAGAAAGCAAGAAACACACCGCTGATTTTAATAGTTGTGGGTAAAGAGAGATCTTATGCAGATAATCGGATATAAAACATGATGCAAAGATAGACGAGATAAAGATATACGAGATATACGACGAACTATATGAAAAATGAAAAGAGATACCAGCACCCCCGATAGCCCACCAGGGGTGCAAGTCTCTTTGTTGTCTTTACACCTAGTATCACAGTAATTTACCATACCTTATAAACATACTTTTGATTTAAGTAGAAATAAAAGTTCATATAACCCCCTAACACTTTAATTAAGATAAATAATACTTCTTTTTTGATAGATACAATAAAAATCTTGTAGTATGGGTAATCTAATGGAAACACATATATAACAGGCTTCGCTACCTTCTCACATGGTTCCATTTTTACTATTGGTATTCGTGCTTCTCGCTGTGCCAGCAGAAGCAGCTGTGCTAAGGGGTACCATATACGATCTTTCTCTGGACAAGGCGCACGATGTAACTGTAGATATATCAACGCTGCCACAACAGCGTTACTTATCAAAGGATGGAACTTACAGCTTCAAAGTTGCTGCTGGTAATTATACACTAAAGGCACAGCAGTATAAAGATGAGACAGTTATTGCTCAGGCAAATGAGCAAGTGATAATACAAGATACGAGTGATTATCACCTTGATTTAGTGCTTTTTCCTGTTGTGGAGTCTCAAGACGAATTACTTGGGGATGCTATCTTTGATATTGAAAAGATTGCTATGGAGAATAAGACACCGTGGTGGGCATGGGCCATGGGTGCAGTATTATTGATAGTTATTGTGGCAAGCAGTACTTACCTTTATACGATGCGGCAAAGGAAAACTCCAAACGTTATTCTGAGCAGTTCGATTGTGCGTGAGGTAGACAAGGTAACGTTGGAGAAAGCACTAAGCGCAAAAAACTCAACAATGATTGAACCACCCAAAGAAGAACTAAAAGCAGATGTTCCGAAAGATGACTTACAGGCAATCGTTTCATTCATTGAGAAAGAGGGCGGGAGAACAACACAGAAAGAACTGCGAAAGAGTTTCCCCTATTCAGAAGCGAAGATTTCCCTTATGCTTGCTGAACTTGAGCATAAAGGCACTTTGGAGAAAATCAAGAAAGGGAGGGGAAATATACTCATACTGAAAAATCAAGAGATCTCGATGCAACAGCATGCGCCATCTGAGCAATAAAAAGCTCAATGGAAACTCCAAATTTTACTTTACCATCTACGGTCCTAATTGCCAATGTCTGCTGGCTTTCTTCTTTATCTCCAATTGTTATCATGAGTGGATATTTTTTTACTTGTGCATCCCTGATTTTCTTTGGAATTGATTCTGTCCTGCTATCTATAACAACACGTAACCCCTGGCTGCGCATTTTGCCAGCCACTCCTTCTGTGAATGGTAAATGCCTGTCTGCTACGGGCAGTAAGATCGCCTGCACAGGCGCAATCCATAATGGAAACTTACCAGCGAAGTGCTCAACAAGAACACCAATGAAACGATCAAGGGAACCGAGTATCGCCCGGTGGATAACAACTGGCCTATGTTTTCTTCCATCTGCACCTTCATACGTTAGATCAAAACGTTCTGCCTGATTGAAGTCTAGCTGGAGAGTAGCAAGTTGCCATGACCTGCCAATAGCGTCTTTCACGTGCAAGTCTATCTTCGGACCATAAAAAGCGCCATCACCCGGGTTTATTTTGTAGTCTATCTTATTCTTTTCAAGCACTTCTTGCAGCATTGCTTCTGCTTTATCCCACACTTTACTGTCTCCAAGGAATTTTTCTGGTCGCGTGGAAAGCTCCATCCTATAGAGAAAATTGAACGTCTTTATGTATACTTTCTTGATGAAAGTGAATAAGTTGATCATTTCTGCTTCTACTTGTTCAGGCATGCAATAAATATGAGAATCATCCTGCTGGAATTTACGCATTCGTGTAAGCCCCCCGAGGACACCGCTCAGCTCGTTCCTGTGCAGCACACCGAAATCCGCAAGCCGTAATGGAAGATCTCGATAGGAATGCGTATGTGTCTTATAGATAAGTGCATGTGATGGGCAGTTCATAGGTTTGAGAGAGAACTCTCTGCCTTCCACTGTTGTGAGGAACATATTGTCCTTATAATGATCCCAATGACCGGAGGTTTCCCAAAGTTGCCTGTCAAAGAGTACTGGAGTGATGACTTCCTTGTATCCGCGCTCTCCATACTCCTTGCGTAGGAAAGCCACCAGCTCATTGAATATCACTGTGCCATTAGGGAGGAAGAATGTGCAGCCCGGTGAGACCTCATGTGTCATGAACAACTCAAGCTCCTGGCCAAGCTTGCGATGGTCACGCTTTTCTGCTTCCTGTTTTTGGAAGATATAGTCCTTCAGCTCCTTCTCTGTTGGGAATGAGATGCCGTACACTCTCGTGAGCTGCTTGTTTCTTGGATCTCCTCTCCAGTATGCTTTTGTCACGCTTGTTAGTGCAAATCCCTTTATGTAACTCGTGCTTGGAATATGCGGGCCTTTGCACAAGTCAATGAATTTCTCGCCTATCTTGTACGCTGAAAGCCTACCTCCTGCCAAGAAGAATTCGCTTGCCATCTCTATCTTGTAATGGTTATGACGGAAGATTTTTTTTACCTCGTCCAGAGTCAATTCCACACGTGCAGCGTGCTCGCTGCGCGTGACTATTTCCCTCATCTTTTCTTCTATTTTGGGCAAGTCTGCTTCTGTTATGTCTAAGTCATCATAATCATAGTAGAATCCATCTTCCACTGGAGGGCCTATTGTATTTTTTGCAGTTGGATACAATTCCTGAATAGCATATGCAAAGACGTGAGCTGTGCTATGACGGAAGATTTCCTTTCCCTCAGATGAAGCGAATGTGATAAATTCCACTTTTGCATGAGCTGTGATTGGTGCGAACAAATCAGTTGGTTCACCGTCTACCTTCATGGCCAGCGCATCCTTTATTCCAACAGCTTTTGCTACTTCAAGTCCAGTCGTACCTTCTTTGATTTTCTTTTTGCTGTTATCGGGCAGAGTAACGTCAATCATGCTGCCTCTTGACAGTGCAGAATTTATATAGTTTTGCCCACGGAAACGTAGTGAGTTTCTACAGCGTATCTACATCATTACTCGCTTCGGCGTATCACAACAGTGTATCATAGCCGTGTATCACAGCCGTAAATGCTGCATTTCCCAACATAATCCCAACAATCAGCGTGGTATGGCGTATTGCAACGCTGACAATGCATGGCCTTACCCGCAAAACCACTCCTGCATACAGAACACAATGCATTACTGAGTATCACTGGCGTTTTGAAACTACGACTTATTACAGCATATTCCAACGCCATTGATCTCACTTCCTGATTCTCATCACAATGTGCAACATAATCCAGAAGATAATTATACTGCCCTTTGTAATTATTTTTCATTACAGTATGTAATGCTCTTAAACGGACATCGTTATCGACATGGTGTAATGCAAGAATCGCTTCCAATGTGGCGTTTAATGAATTCTGTACAAGTACTCTTGAAGACTGTGGCCACTGAATAAAAAAGTATCTTCGAGTCATGCAATAAAGGTGAAGGGAGTCCTTATTTAAACATTCGTATAATTTACCATTAGTGAGTGACATCTTAAACTAGAGACATGCTCTCAGTTATCTTTTTATACTTAGAAAAGAATAGGTATGTCTAGGTATATATATGAAAAAAGATGTAGGTCATAAATATCACAAAAATTTGCTCAAGACATATTTACTTGTCACGTTTTTCTATGGCATCCTTGGGTTTCTCGATGCTGTCTTTTTCTCACGCGGGCCAGTAGGTAATATAAATGGATATCACTATCTTGCTACCATAGCATTCTTCTCGTTTTTTTTCTTTAGCATAATTGCATTAATCTTTTTTATCCAGACAAAAATGCCAACCATTACCTTAGTCTTGCCAACATATACTATTATTACAAAGATTGCAATTGTGGTGTCTGCTCTCGTATGGGCAAGCTCACTAGCAAGAGCACAGGTTACTGTTGATATGCAGCCAGTTCCTTTACTGCTTGTTTATGTTGCCCTCGCTTTTTCCTTCTTCGAATGTAGTTTCTCTGTCTATCTACTGAAGAAATTCAGTTACCTCTAGGTATGTGAAAAGTCTATGTATGTGAAAGAAGTTTTTTTACTTCTGCAATAGCGAAATCTATAATTCCCATCTTCTTCCGTACGATGGGCGGAGCAGGGATTTCTTCAGCAGGTACAACTTCTTTCATCAGTTCAGGAAATGGAGACGGGAATGACAATTCCTCTTCCTCTGGCACAAAAAAATCAGGCAGGTCCAATGTCACCCCTTGCGCCGAGATTT
This sequence comes from Candidatus Woesearchaeota archaeon, assembly GCA_023264635.1. Taxonomy (GTDB): domain Archaea; phylum Nanobdellota; class Nanobdellia; order Woesearchaeales; family JAGVYF01; genus JACQSS01. The sequence continues at coordinate 15,846 of JAHFLT010000023.1, forward strand.
CTTCTGTGATTTGCTGCACTTCTTCTTCTATTATTCTCTCTGCTTCCTGCACTTGTGACGGCAATTCCAACTCAGTTATCTTTTTCTTTAGCTCTTCGGCAAGTTCTGTTTCTTTAGCGGCTGCTGCAGGAGGTTGCTCTTTTTCCTCCTCTTTCAGCAAGAGGTACTTCTCCTTGAGTTCAGCTATCTTCTGCTTCAGAGGGAAAAGTGCTTCATCATGATACCTTTTGGAAGCATCTACAAGTCGCCCTTCAAACGTAGCCAATTGCGCTTCAACCTGCTGCAAGTGACGCGCTCTTGCTGAGAGCTTTATCTTCTTCTCTTCCTCTTCATAAGACATTATCTTTTCTATGACGCTACGGAGGTCGGAGAGTGATGATTGTATGTGCTCTATGCGATCTTCACGAGTCTCCATCTTTTTTGCTAGCTCTGACAAGAGCACTTGAAGAGAGTCAATTTTCTCATTGTGTTGTATGTGTTCATCACGCTCAAAAAATGGCAAGGTCTGTTTTAATTCATGTAGCTTCTGTTGCATTGGCGTGGATACTTTAATGCTGTGTTCTGCAAGGATATCCTTAGTTATCCTTGGCTTCGGCTGTAGCTTGACCAACAATTTTCTTACTTTTCTGGGTGATAATTTTGTATCAAGCATATTAGAATAATCCCTTCTTTGGCGCCGCTAGAGGTGGAGGAGGTGGCATTGGTCTTGCTGTCGGTGGCGGCCCTAAAGGTGGCTGTCCTAATTCACTGCCAAATAACGGCGGTGGCAATTCAAGAGAGAATGGTGCGCGTTTTGGTGCAGCGAGTTCACGGTTCAGCATATCTGCAATAGCTACAATCCCCTGTGCAATCTTTTGGTTCTGGTCAAGCAACTGCTCCATTTTGTCGTGCAGAGGCCTTAATTCTGTTGTAATAAGCTCTTCTTCCCGCTCTTCCAGTTTCATCTCACTGATGGCTGCCTGCAAGAGTCCCATGAATTGGTCAAGAGTTTCAGTCAGCTTCTGTATCGCTTCCGTAGGATCGTTCGAAAGACGAGGATGTTCCCCTTTCAAACGTGACAATTCATTACGCAGTGCTTCTATCTTGTCATGAGGCATGAGTTCATAATCTCCTTTTTTCATCACAATGCATCACCACTTCTATGAATTTTTGAGGCAATGACGTATATAAATGTTTCCCAGAGAGACATTGTTTAATTATCGTTATCTATATAAATCAGTACAACATATCATATTCTTGAGGTGAAACAATGTTTTTATGTCCACATTGTAAGAAGACCAATACGAAGAAAGCAGGGTTACGAAAAAATAAGAGCGGGTTAACACAAAAATATTTTTGTAATGCG
>JAHFLT010000024.1 GCA_023264635.1 Candidatus Woesearchaeota archaeon
TGGTTACGGTGAATGGCTGAGCATGGCAATGCTGCGGGAAGGAAATCTGCTGCACTGCTATCTCGACCCGGAGAATATTGTGTGGAGCGGGAACAACTATGTCGTGCATGGAGGAAAACTGAAACACGCGGGTGAGGAAGTGTATTCCATTGGTTCAGTGAGTGGATGGGTTCACATTAAAGACATGAACGATGCGAATCCCACTTTGGTCGAGAAGCTCTGGTCTCGTCATTATGCGATATTACCCGAAGAGATAAGGCTGAAGGCGTGGGTGTGGCTTCCACCAGAAAACGTCTTATGGCCTATTTGTCACGGCGGTTACAACATTTGGTATCATATCGACACATACAACCTCGTCGGGGGTTCTCGCGGGATACAACAAATATCACCACAAAAATAAAGACACGTAGAGAACCTGTAAGCCACCTTCTGTCGGTCTCCGGTATGGACAGACCGTCCTACCATTCAACTAAGCCTCGCTAGGAGTTGCACCAGCTGGGATTCGCCGTTTCACTGTCACCGTATGCGACGTCAGTGGGAAGTTGCTTGTTACCAGGCATCGCGCCACATCATTCCATACATATGGGCATTCGTTTCTGCGCCAGAGCCATCCGGTTAAGGATCCCTTTCGGGCAGCCTTTTGTGGTGGGTGGACTTTCCTCAGGAGCCTTCCATGCATTTGCATACATTAAAAGACATACCGATAGGTAGGCAGTTCCCTACGTGTATCCACGCCAGAACACTGTTTCTTTTTAATGCTTTCTGAATTTCGCCGCCAGCCACTTCTGTTTTCCTCCATAGACAGTGCGTTGTTCATGAAGCGTAAAGTGGTATTTCTCTGCCTCTTTTAATGGAATATTAACGCATAGCATTGCAACTGTACCATTTTTATTTACAACATGTTCTGCTGCAGAGAAGAACACATCAAAGAATTTTTTTTCTGTGTCTTGATTCAGTGTAAATGCGGGTGGTTGTGTAACAATATAATCTACTTCACCCTTATTTAGTTTAGTATCTAATTCTAGGTCACATTTCATAGTCGTAATTAGTTTTTCCACACCAGCTATCTTTGCGTTTTTTTGCGCAGCCTTCACCATCGGCAGTAAACGGTCAAAACAGTAAATTGATGTTGATATTTCTGTAGTGCGTTTGTCACATTCTGCATAGATATTGTCCTCATCAACTCCAGAAAGCGGCCCAAACTCTGCCAGCTTGAAAGTGTCTTTTTTGAAAAAATGTGGGCTCTTTCCACTAGCAAAAAGCGCAGCTTCTATGGGAATTACCCCAACACCAGCACAAGGATCAAGCAAAATTCCTTTTCCATCGTACCCTGACCATCGCACAAGGCAATATCCCAATGTTCCTTTTATTGAAGATGCTGCGTGGAATATCTTGTATGCCCTTTTGCTTATGTCGAATGGTACAACATCAATCCCGATGTAAGCTTTGCCATGTGCTATGTGAACATGGAACAGTACGTTTGGGTGGCTAAGGTCTACTTCAAGTGTGATTCTCTTTCCTATGGATTCACCGACACACCTCATAACATCCTGGCTTGAAAATGCAGCATCTTCACTTACTGCACTGGCACGGAATGTTTTTTTTTCTTGTATCCATGGATGTACATCTAAATTCTCAGCAAGTGATACTACATCTTTCATAGAAGATATGTTGTGCCACACCCCGCCAAGAATAAACTTTGTGACAGACTGGCAGCTGTACACCAATTGGCATACCACTACAGGTCCAGCTTCAAACTCTACAGCATTTTCATCCAGCATCAGAATTCTTGCACCGTGTTCACGCAACTCATTGGCGCATACATCACTAAATCCACGAGGAGAGAAAGCAAATCCTTTCATGATGTGATGCACGCAGCCGCCTTGACCTTATCATCATCAGAAAGTTTCATAATGCGTACGCCTTGTGTATTCCTGCCTATGTCGGCAATCTCTTTAACTGCTGTCCGTATCATAACACCCTTTTGGCTGATAAGCATGCATTCATCCTGAGGTGTAACAGCCTTGACAGCAACCACATCTCCATTTTTTTCTGTTATCTTAATGTTGATTACCCCCTTTCCGCCCCGTCCGATAAGTCTATATTCTCCGGTTGCAGTGCGTTTTCCATAGCCCTTTTCTGTAATTGTCAATAGCTCTTTCAGTTCATCAGCCACAACCATTTCTATAACTTCATCCTCTTCTTCAAGAGTAATCCCTCTCACACCTCTCCCAGTCCTGCCTATAGGTCTCGCTTCCTGCTCATCAAAGCGTATGGCTGCCCCTTTTCTAGTAGCGATAATTATCTGCTTCTTTCCATCAGTCAGCACAACGTTCACAACGCTGTCACCCTCATCAATCGTTATTGCTCTTATCCCCCCACTTCGAGGGTTGGCAAACTCACTCAACGAAGTTTTCTTTACAGTTCCCTGCTTTGTTGCAAACATCAGGTAATGTTGATCATCGAAAACAAGAATAGGAATTGTCGCCGTGACGAATTCTCCTTGCTCAAGTGGAAGCAAGTTAACAATAGCCTTGCCTCGTGCTATACGAGATGCTTCCGGTATAATGTATGCTTTGAGCCAATGCACTTGCCCATTGTTTGTGAAGAATAACAGATATGAGTGAGTGTTCGCTATATAGAGCTGCTCGACAACATCCTCTTCCCCTGTCGAGGCAGCGACAATACCCTTTCCTCCTCTGCGTTGTTGTTTGTAAAGCGAAACCGGTTGTCTTTTAATGTAGCCATTGTGCGTTACTGTTATCGCCACATCTTCCTGTTTGATTAATTCCTCATCGAGTATCTCCTCTTCCTCACCAATTATTTCAGTTTTTCTTCCGTCTCCATACTTCTCCTTAAGCTCCATCAGTTCATTCTTGATGATTTCTAGAATTCTCTGTTCTGAAGCAAGGATGCTTTTAAGTTCAGTAATAAGTTTCACCAGCTCGTCATGTTCTTCCCTTAGTTTGGTGGTCTCAAGCGATGTCAGCTTCTGGAGTTTCATGTCCAGTATGGCGAGCGCCTGTTCCTCTGTCAGGGGGAATGAGCTCGTGAGATGAAGCTTTGCATCCTGCACAGAATCGCTTGCTTTGATGAGTTTGATAACAGCATCTATATTTTGTAAGGCCACTAATAGTCCTTCAAGGATATGACTTCTTTTCTCTGCCCTCGCCAACTCGAAAGCAGTTCTGCGGCGTACCACTTCTCGTCTATGCAAGACAAACAGCTCTATCATCACTTTTAGTCCAAGCGTTCTTGGTTCTTTGCCAACCAGAGAAAGCATGTTTATACCAAAAGTTGTCTGTAGTTTGCTCTGCTTGTGGAGCTGGTTAACGACCAAATTGGGGTCAGCATCTTTTTTCAAAACAATAACAATCCGCATCCCATCCTTGTCGCTTTCATCCCTCATATCAGCAATTCCCTGAATGCTTTTTTCTTTGGCAAGGTCAGCTATCTCCTTGATGAGTTGGCTCTTGTTGATTTGGTAAGGAATTTCAGTAACGATTAGTTGTTTTCTCCCACCCTTTTCTTCACTCGTTATCCGTGCGCGCACAACGATTTTTCCACGACCGGTTTCATATGCCTCTTTTATCCCTCCTCTGCCAACGATGATTCCTCCAGTAGGGAAATCCGGTCCAAGGACAAATGAAAGCAGCGTAGCAGTTGTACACTCTGGATGTTCAATAAAGTGGATGGTGCCACCCACGACTTCATGCAGGTTATGCGGTGGTATATTTGTTGCCATGCCCACAGCAATGCCCGAGCTGCCATTGATAAGCAGGTTCGGTAATTTTGCAGGTAATACAATTGGCTCCTGCAGCGACGCATCAAAATTCGGCTGAAAATCTACTGTCTCCTTATCTAAATCTTGCAGCATTTCTTCTGCTATTTTAGCCAGACGTGCTTCTGTGTATCTGTATGCAGCTGCATTATCTCCATCGATGCTTCCCCAGTTGCCTTGTCCATCAACCAATGGATAGCGCAAAGAGAAAGATTGTGCCATGCGTACCATGGTGTCATACACAGCCATGTCGCCATGCGGGTGATATTTGCCTATGGTTTCTCCGACTATACGCGCCGATTTCTTGTGCGGTTTATTGTGATGACTGCCAAGCTCATGCATTGCATAGAGCACGCGTCTATGCACTGGTTTTAGACCATCTCGCACATCAGGAATAGCACGAGATACAATGACTGATAAGGCATACGCTAGGTAAGAATCCTTCATTTCCTCTTCTATCAGCCGGGGTACAATCAGTTCTTTGGCTTCTTCCATTTCTCGTCGGTAAATCTATTTTAAGGAGACCTTTCCACCCTATTTATATCTTTCGAGAAACACTCCCTACAAAATGAAAATTTTCCAGACTCAATTGAGAGTATATTTTAAATATGTTTACCTTCTCCAGCCACGTATATGTCCATTGACAGCTACTTTGGCCTCGGCAAACCCGATGAGAAAAAAGAAATCGCTGTAAAGCCAGCACTTACAGATATTGTCTTCGAACCAAAAGCGATGTACAATGGAAAAGAGAAAAACTTCTACACATTCGATGCCAGTCTGCGTGTATTACAAAAACGCGGCTACGAGCACCATCCCCGTCCGGCAGAAGCGCTTGACCTTATCTGCAGAGGATTGGAAGGGAGACTGCAACCAGAACAGCAGGCAATCGCTGGCGATATGCTTGCTAGTTACGGCGAATGGCTGAGCATGGCGATGATACTGAAAGGAAATATGCTACATTGTTATCTTGACCCGAAGAACATTGAGTTTCAGGGATGTGAGTATGGTGTAAAAGGAGGAAAACTGAAACACGCGGGGGAGGAAGTGTATTCTATTGGTCCATTTCGGGGATGGATCTCTATTAAGGAAGTGAACGAAATAAATCCTGCTTTGGTAGAGAAGCTCTGGTCTCGTCCATATGCAATACTACCCGAGGAAATTAGGCAGCACGCATGGCTTTTTCTTCCACCCGAAAATGTTTTATGTCCTATTGGTTTTTTTGGCTACTTCAACAGCGGGTATATTATCAACACCCACTGCGACCTCGGGAATTCCCGCGGGGTACGACAACGATGAACATTGACACCTATTTCGGTATAGGAAAACCAGATGAGAAGAAGGAAATTACTGTAAAGCAAGCTCTTGTAGACATTGTTTTCGAAGAGAAAGCAGTGGATAATGGAAAAGAGAAAAACTTCTACACATTCGATGCCAGTCTGCGTGTATTACGAAAACGCGGCTACGAGCGCCATCCCAGACCGGCAGAAGCCTTTGGGTTGATTTGCAATGGATTGGAAGGGAGACTGCAACCAGAACAACAAACAGTTGCTGATAATATGCTCAATGGTTACGAAGAATGGCTAAGCATGGCACTGCTGCGGGAAGGAAATTTGCTGTATTGCTATCTTGACCCGGAGAATCTCCGATGGGATGAGAAAGAGTGGAAGTATGTTGTGCAAGGGGGAAAACTGAAACACGCGGGTGAGGAAGTGTATTCTATTGGTTCAATGAGGGGAGGGGTTCCCATTAAAGATATGAATGAAATAAACCCCCTTCTCGTTGAGAAGCTCTGGTCTCGTCATTATGCGATATTACCCGAAGAGATAAGACAGAAGACTTGGCTTTATCTTCCACCAGAGAATGTTTTGTGGCCAGTTGATCACAGCAATTACGACGGTAGGTATCATATCGGCACACACTTCTATAGCAGGGCCTCTCGCGGGGTACGAAATGCATAGCATTTCTTTGTAGCACTTCGTAAATAGTCGCACAGAAACAACGCAAAAATGGAGTAAGCTGTCATGCTCTCCCTTTACTCTCTCCCGTCACTATCCCTCGTGCAATAATATGTGCAATCCGTAGCGGTTCAGGTATTTTTCCATGAGTTGTGGAGAGAGAGATGAACTCACGTGCATTTTCCTCCATCATCCCAACCCATTGGCAGTAAACTGACCCCATCTTCCTAATAGGAGGAGATAAACTCAGGAGCGTCCATTTCTTTTCAGCGTTCTTAACATAAGACAATGCCTTTTTCATGGACTCTAGGTCAGGCATAATTCTGATGACTGTCATCACCGGAATACCAGTTTCTTCATGCAGCTTTCGCACGTCAATCACATTAAATCCGCCCAACGCAATGCCATTGAGCATGATACATTGCAGCTGCGGCTTGAACTTTGAATTGGTAACCAGTGCTATCAGCTTTTCCGTTGCATCATCTCCATCCTTTTCAATGGTAGTCGAGAGACACCCATCCATGAAGTGACCCCCTCTGAACACAGTGCCCACAACAAGCACAGCAACTCCATTTTTTTTCTCGAAAGGACCATCATCAATTCCAAGAATCCGTACCTCCTCTTTCATTCTCGTACCTCTATAGCATCAACAATTCCATCGCCATCATTGTCAATTCCCTCGATCACCTTTGCATACAATTTTTGGTTATGACTATTTCCTTCCACAAGAAGATGACTATACTTAAGAAATGCGAGAATCGCAGCGCGTGTCCCCATGTTCCTTTTTCCCGCAATAACAAGTACATGCTTTTCTTTATTGAATGGACTTTTTGCATTCACAACAAGCCCAGCCTCGTCAGAAGGATATGATTCCCCCGAAATTTTTGAATAAATAGCCCAACGCTGTCCCTTATCAAAATAGATGGGCAGCTTTTCGTTTACTTTTTCAGTGACTTTGTTCACAATGGGTCCTCCAATGAGGATTAGGTTGTTGTTCAGCAATTCTCTCTCGCGCACTTCGGTATCTAACATCACGTGGTAGTGTGATACGTGTGAGAGAAAAGTGCCAAGGAACAATGCAAAATCCATGCCATAGTATCCGTCTCTGCTTCTCGCTCGCTCAGGCCCGTGCGGATCTGGGCTGCCAACGATGATTATTGCATTTAGTGTACCACCGGCAATGAACGGTTCCAAAAACTCATTGGGTGACGAGAGGGAAAGTTTTGTTGCTGGCTCATACGACTTGCACCGTAATATAAAGGATGGTTCTTGTGGCGCATAATAGAGTGCTGTTGCCCCAGCCATGGTTTCTTTTTTCACAACAGCCAGTATCCCTGCTTTCAGCATGTTCCTTACGTGATAATATATTTTCTGCTCATGTACATGCAATTTCTTCGCAAGCGCTTTGGGATACTGTGGTTCTTTGGTAAGCTCTTCAAGGATAGCGGTTGCCAGTGGAGAGCAGATAGCCTTGAAGCTGCGTGCAGGCAACTCTTTTGCTGAGAGTGCTGCAATTCCTTTCTCTGTCTGATGCAATGCGTAATTCGCCAAACATGTCACCATTACAATTGTTTTGTTAGTAGTATTATAATATTTTTAACAATATATATATATGTCTTTTGTGCAAGAAGGGGACATGTGTGGCATTATTGGGTATGTTGGAGAATTACAGGATGCAGCTAGAGTGGTTCTCAATGGATTAAAGAAACTAGAGTATCGCGGTTATGACAGCTGGGGCATCGCTGTCATTCCTTCAGGGTCCACTGCTGTTTCCATTGAGAAGCATATTGGTCATATAAGCGGAGCAGAGACAATGTTACCTAAAGGATCATTAGCAATAGGTCATACAAGGTGGGCCACTCATGGAGGGGTCACTGAGGCCAACGCGCATCCTCACGTGTCATGTGGTGGTGATATCATTGTCGTCCACAACGGCATAATAGAGAATTTCCAGGAACTCCGTGACGAATTAAGCCAGCATACGTTTCTATCCCAAACAGACACGGAAGTCATACCTCATCTTATGGAGGAGTACGGAAAAATTCCTCTCGAGCAAGCTGTCTCCAAAGCGCTGCAGAGAGTGAAGGGGTCATATGCTATCTTGGTCTTCTCTACCCGCGAGCCGGAAAAAATGATTGCAGTGCGTAAGGAAAGTCCATTAGTGATTGGTCTTTCATCCAACGGTTTCTTCGCAGCGAGTGATGCTGTGCCATTTTTGGAATATACCACTAAAGCAGTTGATCTCGATGATGGTGAAATGGCGGTCATCACAAGGCACCATGTAGAGTATTATGATATCCCTTCAATGGCAAAAAAAGAAAAGCAGCAAAAGAAGATAACATGGACTGCCGAGGCTGCAAGCAAGGGGGATAATGCTCATTATATGATAAAGGAGATTCTCGAGCAGCCAAGCGCGCTGAGGAACGCAGTGGTTCAAGACAAGCAAAAGCTCACTGCTTTTGCGAAAGAGGTTATGAATGCTAAGAATCTCAAGCTCGTTGCGTGTGGAACATCCCGGCATGCAGCGATTATCGGACGTTACCTTTTCACTAAGCTCGGAAAGAAACCAGCAGATGTTTATATTGCCTCAGAGTTCTCTTATTTTGCAGATTCTAGCGATGCTGATACAGTTATCCTTGCTGTTTCCCAAAGCGGTGAGACAGCAGATGTTCTCGATGGTCTTCGCAAGGCAAAAGGGAAAGGAGCAAGAATACTTTCCATAGTTAATGTTATGGGTTCTACTATTGACAGGATGAGTGACATAACCCTTTACCTGAACTGCGGGCCTGAGGTTGGTGTGGCTTCCACAAAAGCTTTCCTGAATCAGCTTGCGGTTTTCTACCTTGTGGCGTATACGATGGCAGGAAAAACTGAAGAAGGTGCAAAACAAATCAAGGACGCAGCGCATGTAGTGGAAGAGTCAATAAAACTCAACAATGAAAAGATGAAGATGCTGGCGCAGACAATAAAAAAATTTGAGCATGTCTACTTCCTAGCGCGTGGTGTGAACTTTCCCATAGCAATAGAAGGCGCGCTCAAACTAAAAGAAATTTCCTATGTCCACGCAGAGGGAATGCCAGCCGGAGAGCTAAAGCATGGCACGCTGGCATTGATAGAAAAAGGCACCCCTGTCATTCTCATAAATCCGACAGATTATACTTATTCAGATTCGCTTAGTAATGGGATGGAGACAAAGGCACGTGGAGCATTCTTGATTGGCCTTTCCAATCAAATAAATCCAGTGTACGATTTTTTCATTCAGTTGCCAACTCCATCAAATGAGTTGCTTTATCCTCTTGTTGCCACAGTCCCTCTCCAGCTTTTGGCATATTACACTGCATGTGAAAAAGGATTAAACCCAGACAAACCTAGAAACCTCGCAAAGTCCGTAACGGTGAAATGAAATGAAACCAGCGAAACCCGCCAGCCTTTTCTTTGATATGGACGGCACATTAGTAGACAGCGAACCAATTCATTATCGCGCATATGGAGCGCTTCTTGCAGAGTATAATATCTCATTTCCCGAAACACTCTTTCATTCGTTTGTTGGGAAAAGTACATTGACAAATATCCAATGGATCAAACAATACTATCTCCTCAAAGAAGATGAAACAGTCCTCGCAGCAAAGAAAAAAGAATACTTCACTTCATTTTTGAATACTGTTACACTCTTCCCCCATGTCCAGTCTCTTCTTACTCAAGCTGCACAAAAATACCCTCTAGTTGTGATTACTTCTACAAAATCTAATCTTACTCACATCATTCTTGAAATAACTCACCTTACTTCTTTTTTCTCTCACATTGTGACAGGGGATGAAGGTAAGGCAAAGCCAGACCCATCACTTTACAATGTAGGATTGACAAAGATGTCTATCCCTCCGGAGAATGTCGTTGCTTTCGAGGATTCTCTTTCCGGCTATATGGCGGCGAGCTCAGCTAGCATACATTGTATCTGCATACCCAACAAATACACCAAAGAACAATTTGCCTCTTCACATTCTTCACATTATACAGTTCCAATAGTTCCCACACTGGAAGAGGCGCTGAGGGATTATCTATGAAACGTTTTGTGGTGATAGGCGGCGGCACTGGCAGTTATACTGTACTGCGCGGCCTGAAGGATTTCGATATAGACATCATCGCAGTTGTTTCAATGTTTGATGATGGCGGTTCTACGGGGGTATTGCGTGATGAGCACGGTATATTGCCACCAGGTGACATAAGGCGTGCTCTTGTGGCACTCTCTTCAGAGACAGAAGTAATGAAATCCCTATTCACACATCGTTTTTCAGACGGAAAGAGCTTGCGCGGCCACAGCCTTGGGAATCTTATTTTTCTCGGACTTAGGGATATTTTTGGTAGTGATGAGGAGGCCATCAAGCAGGCAGCCAGAATTCTTAAGATACAGGGCACGGTGCTTCCTGTTTCATTGACAGACAGCAGACTGCATGCAGTTCTGGAAAACGGTACAACTATTGATGGAGAAACAAACATAGACAATCCCAAGCATGATAGCCACCAGAGAATAAAGAAAGTGTATCTCTCTCCACCAGCAGTGATCTATGCAGACACAAAACGTGCAATAGAATGGGCTGACGTTATTATCATTGGTCCTGGTGATTTATACACCAGTATCATACCCAATCTGTTGGTGGAAGGGATGAAGGAGGCCATTGCGCGTTCTCGTGCAAAAAAAATGTATGTTTGTAACCTCATGACAAAATATGGAGAAACTCATTCTTTCACTGCCTCAGATCATGTTAAGGAGATCATTGCATATTCCGGAATCGTGCCTGACTATGTTATCTGTAATAACCAATCATTCCCTAAAGAGCTTCTGGTAAAATATGAAGAAGAACAATCCTATCCTGTCGTTGTTGACAGGGAAGAGATACTGCAGCTTGGCACAAAAATTGTCGAATCCCCATTGATTGGAGAAACGCTCGCTCGGCACGATAGCACCAAACTTGCCAAATTGCTGTCTGAGGTAGGAAAATGAAGGCAGTAGTTATGGCAGCGGGAAAGGGAACACGCATGGAGCCACTTACATGCACGCGTCCTAAGCCAATGCTGCCAGTAGCAAATCGTCCATTTCTCACTCACGTCTTAGATGAGTTTCTCGGAATTGTAAGTGAAGCAATCATCGTGATTCATCCTGAGGACACCAAGACACCCACTCTCGGTGCTGCATACAAAGCAATTGCGTTGTCATACATTGTCCAGGAGAAGCAGCTCGGTACAGGCCATGCTCTTCTCTGTGCAAGAGACGTAATCACTGACAGATTTCTCTTGGTGAATGGCGATAACCTGTTTTCTCATGACGACATTACAACAATATGTTCTCTTGAAACTGGATTGCTTGCTAGTTATAAAACTGATCTCTCTGCATATGGAGCTCTCATCAGCAAGGGGAAGTATTTGCAGGAGATTCGTGAAAAGTCCGTGTCAGGACCTGGTTACTCAAACGCCGGACTGTACATATTGACACCGGATATATTTTCTTTCACCCCGTCTCTCTCCCCAAGAGGAGAATATGAGCTGACAGATATGCTGAATGCATATGGGAAAAAAAAACCACTGACAATTGTCTCGGCAAAAGAACAGCACTACTCCATCACGTACCCATGGGATTTACTGGAAGTCAATCAATATCTTCTCAATAAGATAAAAGAGAGTGCAATCGAAGCCAATGTAAAAGGACCGGTTGCAATAGAAGGGGTAGTTATCATCGGAAAAGGAACAGAAATAGACGCCTTTGCAACAGTCAAGGGACCATGCGTTATTGGTATCAACTGCAAATTAGGACCTCAGACATACATCCGTCCCTATACATCAGTTGGCGATGAGTGCATCATTAACTGCGAGGTCAAAAATTCAATCCTTTACAATAATGCAAAAAGTACCCATAGCAGCTCTCACCTATTAGACTCGATTATAGGAGAAAATACAAATATAGGAGCAAACACGATTACTGCAAATCTCCGTCACGATGGACAAAATGTGCTGTCTGAAGTAAAAGGAAAACTCATTGATACCGGACTTAAGAAATTCGGTGCGATAATAGGTGACGATGTTCACACTGGTATAGGGACAGGCATACGTCCCGGCAGAAAATTATGGCACGGCACAACCACGCTGGAGCATGAAGTCGTAACCAAAGACAAGCATTAGTACACCACCTAGAAAGTGTTCAGAATTAGCGTGACCCAAATAATGCAGTTCCCAGCCTAACCATCGTCGCTCCTTCTTCAATCGCGGCTTTGTAGTCATGTGATGTTCCCATTGACAGCTCCCGCAACGTTGGGCATATGCACTGCAATCGTAAGAATGTATTGTGCAGTTGGCGGAACAATGGCTTGTTTTTTTCAGATTTTTGTAACGGTACTACTGCCATAATCCCCGATAAGAAAATCCCCTGATAATTATCATATCTTTTTGCAACAGCTTCAACTTCCTCAATGCTGAACCCATACTTTGTGTCTTCATTTCCCAAATTCACTTGCAGAAAAATCGGCATCCTCTTAGCTTTGTCGCTCATTTTACCTAGTATCTTTTCGGAATCAATACTCTGTATGCAATCAAAAAGCGCAACAGCAGCTTTCACTTTATTGCTCTGTAAATGGCCGATGAAATGTTTCTGCACAGGAAGAATACGCGGAAATTTATCTGCTGCTTCCTGCACATAATTTTCACCGATAATAGATACACCCTCTGTTATCACTTGATTGATTCTCTCAACTGGCTGGTTTTTCGTCGCGGCAACAAGCTTAATACCATGCAAAGACCTAAGAACATCAGTTATCATATTTTACGCACAAATGTCAGAAATCCAGAGTGTCCCATCATCTGTGACATGGGTCGTACTTTTCTTTCTTCAACTTCCCATTCCCTATAGAGTAGCTCAACAGTTTTTTCGTGGATAAAGGAAGGATTCTGCTTTACAGCACCCACGAAATCCATTACCTGTGGGATTGTTGGGGAATATGAAACAACAAACCTGTTTTTTCTGAGTGCTTTGTACACATTGTCAAGCATCTTCCATGGTTCAGGTAAATCTAATATGACAAGATCTGCGTTTTTATCAGGCAGCCCCCGATAAACGTCATGCAGCATAGCTGTCACATTCTTTATTCCCAACGTTTCACAATTCTTCTTGACTAGCTCTAGATGGTCTTCCCTGATATCGTATGTTTTCACTTTTTTAACAAACTGTGATAACAGGATAGCCACAGCGCCGCTTCCAGCTCCCATGTCCAGTATGACGCTGTTCTTCCCGATGCCTGTCTCTGTTATTATCAATCCTATATCCTTCCGCGGGATGATTTGCGCAAGACGCCTTATTCTTTTATACTTGTCCAGAAAATTCGGAGTGATGAGCACGAATTCCTTTCCCGTGTTCGTTGTTACTATTGTTCCATCTTCTCTCTGCATTTCTTCTTTTTTGATTGCTCCATCTGCGCAATGATAATCGTTCCCTGCATTGCGGACATAATATTCTGTTCCGCGTACAATGCTCCCTTTCTTTGCAACCAGTAATTTATCCATATGCTGAGAAATACACATCTGTTTAAATATGTCTACCTTCTCCAGCCACGTACATGTCCATCGACAGCTACTTCGGTCTCTGCAAACCCGATGAGAAAAAGGAAATCACCGTAAAGCCAGCTCTTACAGAAATTGTTTTCGAACCGAAAGCGGTGTACAAAGGGAACTGGGCAAATAAAAGACCTTACACATTCGATGCCAGTTTGCGAGCGCTAAAAGAACGTGGCTACGAGCGCCATCCGCGTCCAGCAGAAGTGTTTGACCTTATTTGCAATGGGTTGGAAGGGAGACTGCAACCAGAACAGAAGGCAATTGCTGATAACATGTTATACTGTTATAGTGAATGGATGAGTATGGCGGTGCTGCTGGAAGGAAATCTGCTGTATTGTTATCTTGACCCGGAGAATCTTGTGTGGGAAAAAACAAAATACAAGTATGTCGCACAAGGGGGAAAACTGAAACACGCGGGTGAGGAAGTGTATTCCATTGGTTCTATTGGTTTAATGAATAAAAGGGTTTCCATTAAAGACGTGAACGAAATAAATCCCGCTTTGGTCGAGAAACTCTGGTCTCGTCGCTATGCACTATTACCTGATGAGGTTAGACAGTCTGGACGGCTTTGGCTTCCACCAGAAAACGTCTTATGGCCTGTTAGTCGTTTCGGCTACTTCAACAGCAGGTATGTTATCTACACCAACTGCTTCAGCAATTTAGCATCTCGCGGGGTACAAAGAAATGCATAGCATTCCAAAGAAATTCTTCACGAATTTCTTGGACCAAAAAATGCAAAAGCATTTTTGGTTCTTGTACAAAAAATCTCTGCAGAGATTTCTTTGTAGCACTTCGTAAATAGCCGCAAAGAAACAACGCAAAAATAGAGCAAGCTGTTATTGGAAACTAGAGGAAAGGAAATTAATTTTCGTATAAATTGTATTCCCTTTCCTAATAAGCGGAGGAACATTTGACATACGATTATTTGGTTCCTTCTTTATAATTTTGTGTGAAAACAGAATCTCTTCGGCTCTGTAGAAAGTCTCGCTCTCGCTCGCCATTGCAACTCAGCTCGCATGTGCTGTTAGTCTGCAGAGTGACACAAAGGAGAACCGCTGTTCTCCTTGTGCAAGAAGCCTATGGCTTCTTTGCATTTCCCGGATGGAGCACAAAGAAATCTCGCAGATTTCTTGTGCAAGTTGCTTCGCAACTTTGCATCTCCTTTGTCACTTTTCCTGACTCTTGAAGGTGCTTGCTCTTAAGAGTGGCAATGGTACACTTTCTACAGAGCCAATCTCTTCATAATCTTTTTATAATAGGGAACAATGATGTACTTGTATGGACCGTCTTTTCACGAGAGTTCTTGCGCAACACAAGCCGGGGGTAATAAAGGAAGAGATCAATGTGTTTCTCAGAAGGCTAAATACAATCTTGACAGAAAGAAAAATAGAAGCAACAGCCATGGTAGGTGGTAGCGTCGCTAAAGGCACACATCTGTATTCGTACGACTGCGATATTTTTGTGGTCTTTTCACGAAAATATCAGGATGATGATTTATCACTCTTGCTGGCAAAAGCGGTAGCAGGCTTTCGCAATAAGAAAGTGCTTCACGGCTCGCGTGATTACTTTCAGATACTGCATGCAGGGATAATCTTTGAGCTCATCCCCGTGTTGCAAATAAAAAGTGCAGCTGATGCCAGGAATGTGACTGATGTCAGCCCACTGCATGTCGAGTGGGTCAATAGTCACATTAAGAACCTGCAGGATAATGTGAGACTTGCAAAGCTGTTCTGCAAGGCGCAAGGCATCTATGGTGCAGAGTCTTACATCAATGGATTTTCAGGATATACTCTTGAGATACTGGTCATAATGTATGGTGGTTTTCTTCCTATGCTTAAGGCAGTGTCGTCTTTCCACCCCAAACAAATCATTGACATTGCTCACTACTACGCATCTCGTGAAGAGCTCCTTGGGCGCATGAATGCAGCTAAACTGCAAAGCCCGTTAATTGTAGTGGATCCAGTACAGTCAGATAGGAATGCAGCTGCAGCAGTTAATGAAGAGCAATTTTCAAAATTCATCATTGCAGCAAAATTACTTCTCCAGAAGCCTTCTCCTGATTTTTTCATCAAAAAATCTTTTTCTCTCTCCCAGCTCCATCACCAGTCTAAGACCTTAGGTGTTTCTCTTCTGTTGTTTTCCGTGATTCCTGTAGACGGGAAAGAAGATGTTGTAGGAAGCAAACTTATCAAGGCTTTTGAGTACATTACCAACAAGGTCAAGACAGCTGAATTCCACATCCTAAATAAAGGCTGGCAATGGGGTAAAGAAGTATATTTTTGGTACTTTGTTTATCCTAAAGAGTTACCAAGGTATGAACGACACATTGGTCCATTGGTGTACTCAGCAAACCATCACATCGTAGCATTTATCAAAAAGCACAAATCTTTTATAGTTGAAAACAATCGGTTAATAGCATTCAGGCGTCGGAAATACAACACCCTTGCAGCTTTTGCGAAAGGAGTTGGTAATGATGCATCAATAAAAGAAAAAGTCAAGAAAATAAAATCGCTCACATGAAAAAAGAACAGGATATCGAGGGATGGATAAAATACCTTGTCCAACGTGATCGCGACGTCAAGAAGCAGTTGGAAGAGATATCCACAGAGATAGAAGAAATCAACAAGAAACTGCACATTCTTGGAAGAAGCGTTATCAAGCTGTACAAAACACATTAAATCACATTATAAATCTCATTAATTTTCAGTATGCCTGCATGCAGGGTACCCAGAACAACCAATGAACTCCCCATAGATGCTTTTCCTTACAACGAGCGCTTTGCCGCATTTCGGGCATTGCTTCTCCACTTTTTTCTCTGTTTTCTCAGTTTGTTTACTTTGGCACTGGATATTGATGCACAGCTCCTGCGGTTGCTTTCCCTTGCGTATGATGCGGATCATCGGATAAGGACACATTGTGCATTGCTTCTTTGCTGGCTGTATTAAACCAGAGGGCAATGAGAATGTGGTGGTACATGATGGATAGCCGCTGCAAGCAATGAATGCCCCGAATTTTCCTTTACGCAGTTGCAGATTCCCTTTTGTACATACAGGGCATTCTCCTAATGTTGTGGCTTGTTCTCGTGTTTCTTTGAACGCTTCAAGTAAAGCTGCACCCACTTCTTTCTTCTTCTCTTTGAATTCACCTAACACTTTTGTCAATAAATCTTTTGCTTTATTCAGCACCTCTTCTTTTGTTCGCTGTTGCAAGCGCACGTTTTCCATTTCCATCTCAAAGTGACGAGTGAGTTCCTCATCAACAATGGATGGGCAATACTTCTCCAGTGTTTCGCATGTCTTGATGCCAAAATCAGT
>JAHFLT010000042.1 GCA_023264635.1 Candidatus Woesearchaeota archaeon
AAAATGCGTGTTTAGAAGCAAAAAGAAAATTCTGGGCATACAACCGTATGCGCCAGTATTCTAAAGCATAACCGCAGTTCCTCAACCAAAAAATTCAAAAGTATTTATGCAACACAGTATCAAAAGCCAGCTTTTAACCCATACATGATAGTCGCTGTTGCTAGGTATGGAACTGTAAAAGCTGCTGTGTTCTCAGGGCCCATCTGAAGATAGAGATATTTAGCGGTTGCTCCACTTGGTAGTCCACCTGTTTTGTAAACGCCAAAGACCGTTGGCCAGAATGCCCAAAACCAGAATGCGCTATTAAAAAAAGCTGCTGCTGGATCAGGCGGGCCATACATCCGAAGACCGTCTAAAACCCCCATAGCAGCACCACCTAAGATAAAGAAACCATTATTGTTTCTGCTAATAAATTCATTCCATTCTGTTTTTGCGCTATTTACAATATCGTCTAGACCCATTCTCTCACCCGCTTCAGTCTTATCGTTTCAGTTTTATTATGGTTTTATTTAAAGCTATTCCACCATATTTAAAAAGCATTCATCGCCTCTTTGCTTTATGTTTTATCAAGAGCTATTCGCAACATTAAGGGAAAAGCAGCTTCCTAAGGAGAAGCTCGTTGCGCTAAAAATGCAGCTGGCAAAAAGGTATCATCTGTCAAAAGTCCCAACAGATATAGACCTATTGCTGCATGCTCCTGTAGAAGATGTCCACTACTTTACAAAAATCCTGCAGACAAAACCCACTAGAAGCATCAGCGGTGTGACACCGGTTGCAGTCATGACAAAACCATATGGATGTCCACATGGTAGATGCACGTTCTGTCCCGGAGGACTGGGCAGTGTATTCGGTGATGTGCCCCAAAGTTACACAGGGAAAGAACCTGCAACAATGCGTGCCATGCGTGCTGGTTATGACCCGTATTTACAAGTATTCAACCGTCTTGAACAATACATCATAACAGGACATGTTCCGCAGAAATGTGATGTCATCGTGATGGGTGGCACATTTCCATCAATGCCGCATGATTATTGCGAATACTTCATTGCCTCTGTCTACAAAGCAATGAATGATTTCTCTGTATTGTTCTTTCGGGAAGGGATTTTTAACATTTCGGTATTTAAGGAATTCTTTTTCTTACCGGGAGACATCCATGATGAGAAAAGGACTCGAAGCGTTCAGGAAAGGATAAAGAAATACGAAAAGACTAGCACAGTTTTACAAGAAGAACAAAAACGCAATGAGCGTGCAGATATAAGGTGCATTGGGCTGACCATAGAAACAAAGCCGGATCAGGGATTCGGTGATGTTGGAAAATGGTTACTTCGTCTTGGATGCACGCGAGTGGAACTTGGTATCCAAAGTGTTTATGATGAACCACTCGCTTTCACTAACAGGGGCCATACTGTTGCTGATTCTATCAGGTCGATTAAAGAGTTACGTGATCTGGGATTTAAGTTGAATTTTCATTACATGTTGGGCTTGCCGGGTGTCACAAAAGATAGGGAAGAGGATGGGCTACGTGAATTGTTTACAAATCCTGCATATAGGCCAGATATGCTTAAACTGTATCCCTGTATGGTCATGCCAGGCACACCCTTAGAGACGCAATGGAAAGCGGGAAAATATGTTCCATTATCCACAAAAGAAGCTGCTGAGCAGATTGCAGCATTCAAGCCATTCATCCCTGAGTATTGTCGCATTATGCGGGTGCAAAGAGATATCCCCACCTATCGCACAGTCTCTGGTGTTGATAGAACAAACCTTCGTCAGTATGTCGAACAGGTCCTTGGTAAGAAAAAATTGTCTTGCAGGTGCATCCGTTGTAGGGAAGTTGGTCATCAGAAGAAAAAGTACGGCAAAATACCAAATGAATCAGAAATTATTGTCAGGCAATACGAAGCAAGCGGCGGGCAGGAGTTTTTCATTTCTGCAGAGGATACAAAGCAAGATATCCTTCTTGGCTTCTGCAGGCTTCGCTTCCCCTTGCAATCTCTTATAGAAGAGATAACAATCAAAAGCGCATTGATCCGTGAGCTGCACATATATGGTCATGCTGTAGGATTGGGGAGGGAGGGCGATATCCAGCATAAAGGTTTAGGAAAAAAACTTCTTACGGAAGCAGAGAATATTGCAATTGAGCATGGAAAAAACAAGATGGTCATTATCAGCGGTATTGGTGTCAGAGAATATTACCAAAAGCATGATTACTCTCAAGAAGGCCCATACATGATAAAAATGCTCCACAAGAATTAAATGCTTGCTTTTGTTTCATCTGCTTATGAGTGATGTCCTCCAGCAAGCAGAGGATGCGTTTGTGAAGAGTGATTTCTCTGGAGCTGCGCAGTTCTATAGGAACCTTTTGCAAGGGAGTCATGCTGAATGTGCACAAGGCCATCTTGGGTTGGCAAGAGTATGTTTTGCTACCAATGAAGATGCACAAGGGCATCTTCTGGCAGCCATGAGGGCAGCTGGGCGTGCCAAAGAATATGGTTTATGTGAAAAAGCAATAGGACTCTGCAAGCAACATTCTCCTTCAGCAGTACCGATTTTGCTTGAAGAAAGTATCCTCCTGTTTCCCCATAATCCTCAATCCTATGTGGAACTGATTACTCACTATCAAGTAACCCAAGCACTATCCCCACAACGGAAATTGCTCAGTCAGATGGCTACCCAGACACATACACTCAATGGGGAAGAAAAGAAACATTTTACAATGGTTATGAATAAGTTAGCGGAAGAGTATTTCTTTCTGGCAAAAGACGAAAAAGATAAATGGCTTTGGAGCTTTGAGCGCGAGCACTGGCTTAAAGTTCAGTCACCATATAGGCTTACTTTAGTCTTAACTGCTTATCTTGCACCAGATATACTCTCTGGGCATTATTGTGTCACTCCAATGACCATTACGCGATATAATGATACTATCTATATGTTCGAAGCAAATGATCTGTATGTGGAATGCATTCGGAATCCACAGGCAGACACATTCTGCACGCATGGCCAAACAATAGAGGATTACGTTGAAGATGCGATGTACACGTATTACAATGATATCATTTTCCAGCACTACAAAAATGAGCTCATTCAATACATTCAGTTACATAATAACTTTGACTCTGAGAAATTTGCTACATTCATGAAGCAACAGGGAAAGATAAATTGAAGTGTAAATCTAGAGATATTAAAGAAAGACGCTAGAGCAAACCGCGTGCTATTAGCTCAGACCGTTTCACTTGTCTGCGATAATGTCCATAGGGATCTTCTGGAGAATATTTTGCTGGCTTAGGGGGGATTGTTTGTGATTGGCATGAGGGACAAATAGATTTTAGTGAATAATGCCCACATCCAGTGCATTTTAGAATATGCTTTGCCATGATTACTTCCGTTCAAAGGTGACGTCTACATCTTTCTTGATGTCTTTTGTTACAGCATCAACAATATCTTTCAACAGCGCTTCTGCTTCTTTGTAGTCTGTTGCCGTTACATGGACATAGTATTTTCCAGCACCCAGATATTTCATGGTTGTCTGTTCTTTTCCTTTTTTCAGCCCCTTTTCTAACATTTGCTTAATCCGGATAATGCCATCCGGTTCATACGACTTGATAGAGAATACACCACTAATCTCCACACGTGGTGGCTTTATCCTTTGGGTGATAAGATCGGTGAGCTGTTTTGCAATGGTCTTGTCTATACCGAGTTCTTCAAGTGATGCTTCATCGAGGGCAACTGCTTGGAAGCAGCTGAAAAGAGATGGATAAACCGTGCATATTTTTCCAGAAAGCATATCATAAAGCTTTGGCATGTCCTGCTTCGTCTCTTTCGCGAGCTGTTCAATGATCTTCTCTGCTTTTTGCTCTTGCTTTACCTCATCTATTTTTTCACGGCGCTGGCCTTCAGCAACTCGGCGTAAGGATAAATCAATGTGTCCCTTTTCCAAGTCTATGCGAAGAACCTTACAGACGATTTTTTTTCCTTCGACAATATAATCTCGTATGTTCCTTATGCGTCCAGGCGCTATCTCTGATATGTGAACAAGACCAGATTTACCAGGATACTCATCGAGATTAACGAAAACAGAGTTGTAATATATTTTAGATACTGTGCAGAGGAGTAAGTCTCCTTCCTCGGGCAAACCTTTCTTGTTGAGAAGCATTTTATTCGAGTATATCCAGAACACGGCCTACTACATTCGCCTTGCCTCCAGAGGGTTCTGCCAATGGTTTTTCACAGACTAAGCAGGGTACTTTGTTTGCAGGCTTGCTGAAGATGATTTGTTCGTTCTTGCATTTTGCGCAGCGCACTTTGATGAACTTACTTGCCATAATATATCACCACGAGAAGAGAAAAGAGGATGGTTTATAAAGATTGTTACGGCCAGAGCTTCATCCAAAAAAGCGATCAGCAGCCTAAGGTTGAGCCTTATCAGTAGCCCATTTTGTGCTGACAAAGAGACGACATCCGGGAAATGCAAAGGCGGGAAGCTGCTGAGCTGGGTGAGAGCGAGAATTTTTGGATGGAGCCTACGACCAAGCGCCATTGAAAAGTTCAAAGCAGCTATCATTCTGGTGAGCTTCTCCTTTTGTTTATTCTAGGCAAAAAGGAAAGTTCCAATCATGCTTGGAACTGCCGAGCGAATTTCATGAGCTACTGTATTGCAATGGGAATTTTTGCTATATTCTTGTACAGCTTATGCGAGCTGACTGCTGAAGTATTTGCTGAGGGACTTTTCAATAGCGTCTACGGCCATAGTGCTATTAACACAGGAACAACCAGTGAAGCCATGAGGATGCTCCGCTCCATTCTCAGCAGAGGCGGGATAATGCCAATTGATGCTGCTATGAAAAGGATCAGTAATCCCTTCCAACCAGAAATAATGACTACTAAAGATATGATGAAAAGCAGGAGCACTGGTTTAATTGCTGCACGTGTAAGTATATGTGCATGCCTTGCAAAGAATTGTGCAAAGAGGTAGGTGATAATATAAGCAAGCCCACCTGCAGCGAATACTGTCCCAGCGTAAAGTGGCAGTGACATCGAGGTATTTTCCATTACAAGCGCTACAACGCCATTGCGTGCTTTGCCAAGAGTCACGCTGGTAACCAGAGAAAAGAGAAAATTTGCTGTGGCAATAGATGATAACAGCATGAGCATTGTTTGCGGACTGCATTTTCTACCGAGTTGTGCAATGCTTGCTGCATGTGCAGTTCCAAGTCCGGGCAAGAATCCGGCAATAGAGCCTGCAAGCCACCCCAGTGGAAGCATACTGCGCGTTTTTTTTGTTACAACATAGTTACTAACTGATTGATGAGGTACTGATGAACCAGAAAGGGTTACCAATGCAGGAACGCCGAAGAGGCCGGATAAGAGGGGAAGTAATGGTTCCTGAATATTGCTGTTCATTGTCAGTATGCCAAGTATTCCTGCTAATGCTACTAAGAGAACACGCCATGGAAACATCTCTTTTTGTAAGAAACTTACCAAAGCCAATGCCAGTAACAATGGGGTTATTGGTGCAACCATTGATTGAAGCCTTGGCAGGAATGGCACTGCAAAAAACAACAGCGGTGTCAAGATAATAATACTCAGAAAAACACCAGTAGCATGCACCATCACGCACTCATATCCCTTTCCTTCTTTCACAAGCCATTGCCCGGGCAAAAGGCTTATGGCGGTTGTTTCATCTGGTAGCGATAAATAAATAGAAGGAATAATGCTGATAGATAGATGAGTAACAGCTAGAGCGATGAGCAGTATACCTAGATTAGGTGGATGCAGCGAGACAAGTAACGCTGCTATAAGATTACTATGCAGGCCGGGAATAAGACCGCTTATAGCCCCGATAAAAACACCACTAAGCAATGCAAGGATCATGAAGGCAGCGTAATCATTTGCTTAAAATCCCTATCGATAAGGTTATATAGTTAAAATATTCAGGAAAATAGGGTGAGTTGTATGTCTTTTGTACATCGTGATAATCAAGTTAGGTTAGGGAGAGTAAAAGTGGTAGGAAAACTAGGACGCATCGCGCTGGAAGTAGGAGAGACTGGAGACAGCAAAAGGGTTGTTTCTTTTGCAGACCCTCTGGATGTTGACCGTTTTAATCAAGGTGACGTTGTGACTTTCGATTACGATGATCGTGGTTCAGCAATAAATGTAGAAAAAAGCAGCAAAAAAAATAGGTTATCTCCCTCTTCATTTAAGCATAGGCTCTAAAATGTCCGAAGGCAGAGTAGTACGCTGGTATTGGATAATGGATGAAAAGACGAGGCAATCCACTCTACGTGGCGGTAGGTTCAGTG
>JAHFLT010000008.1:0-46342 GCA_023264635.1 Candidatus Woesearchaeota archaeon
GTAGCACAGAGTCTGGAGAAGTTTGTGAGGGAGAATCATTAAGTTATTCTGCTGGTACAAATAAACTTTGCTGTAAAAAATGCAAAATAAGTCCTGGACCAACTCCACCCTTACCAACAGGAGGGTATCCACTTGCCTATGTTGGCGGAGACGAATCACAGACATGTGCTTTTCAGAAGGGGAGCAATTGTGCAACAGATAAGTATTGTACCAATGACCAGTGGATAAAGGCAAAGGATACAAAGACATGCTGCAAGGAGGCGTGCGTGGCACGCATACAACATAGGGATGTAGATTTTGGTTCCCCATTGGGTAAGACTACTGTTGAGCGATTCTCGGGAAACAGGTTTGGCATCTGGTACGGCTCTGGTGTGGGAGAAGGTTTCTTTGAGTTGGGAAGACCAAACTATGTGGAAGCGAAAAATGTTGGAAGTGATAATTATGAATTTATGATAAATAGTAAAAAATATTCTTTTGCTGTTGTTGTAAACGAGCCGGGAAGAATACAGGTAAACCCGGTAACGCAACCACAACTAGTTGATGGTGACAACTGTACTGCTGATAGCGACTGTATTTCAGTAAAAGCTGATTGCTGCGGCTGCAATCAGGGCGGAAAGGCGAAGGCAATTAATAAGAATAAAAAAGAAATTTACGATGCGTCGCTTCAATGCATAGGGGTTGTCTGCGTGCAGATGATTAGTGGAGATCCGAGCTGCAGTGCAACGCCAAAATGCGTAAGCAACAAATGCACTTTATCTGCAGTGGTTGGACCAACAACTGTGGAAGTTTCTATTGAAAACTTTGCATACAAGCCAGCTACGGTAGCAATAAAGAAGGGGACAACGGTGAAATGGACTAACAACGATAATGTTGCACACACAGTGACGAGTAATAGTTTTGATTCAAAGACTTTGCAACCGGGGCAATCCTTTGGTTTCACGTTTAATGGTGTGGGGGATGTTGCATATCAATGTACCTTCCATCCAACATCTATGAAAGGTAGCGTTGCTGTGACATAAGATGAAAAAAGGTGTTGACTGGGGGAAGTTTTTGTTGTTCTTTTCTATAGCTTTTCTCGGACTTGTTTTTTATGGAATAAAGACATGCGAAAAGCAGATGGAAAAAGCTCGGGGAGAGATTCACCATGCTGGAGAGAAACTTGTAGAACAAGTTGAGAAAACAGGAAAAAGGATAGAAGAAGCAGCGGAAAAGATACCAAAAAGGATTATTGGAGACTTACACATTAATTTTGATGATCTTTGCACAAAAGCTAAGAGACATGTATGTGATCCGGATAAGACTGAGTTTTGCGCGTCAGAAGACCAGGTGGGGATAGAAGCTTTCCTGGGTCCCAGAGGAGACAAGGTTTGTTGCCAAAAAGAGTGTAGTTCTACGCTGCCACCGATACATGCACGTTATCTCATTAATTATGTTGGGGGTAACAACCTCCTTACGTGCGCCTTCCAAAAAGGGAATGACTGCAAACAAGATAAGTACTGTCAGAGTGAACAATGGTTAAAGGCGCTGGATTCAAAGACATGCTGCAAATCAGACTGCATAGAACGTGTCATGCAACGAGATGTTTTTTTTGATGGGCTTGGCTATACTTCTGTCGAGCGCTTCCCGAGTAACAGGTTTGGCATCTGGTACGGTTCTGGTGTTGGTGACGGGTTTTACGATTTAGGCAGACCAAACTACGCAGATACGCAACATATAACTGACACCACATTCCAATTTAGTATAGAAGGAAAAAAATATGCATTTGACCTTCTACAAAATGAGCCGTCTATGATAAAGGTCAATGCTACGGCTGTACAATAACCCCAGAAGAGAGGATCTCTCCTTTTTTTCTTTTTTGTGCAGAGAGTATTCTTTCTTTCAGCAAAGTTAGTGACTGCTTTGCTTCCTTGGGAGTCATACCAATGAGGATGGCAAATGCTTCCATATCATGTACATGACGTAAATCATATGGTGTTTGTGCGCCAGAAGCAAGTATGATGGGGACATGATATTTTCTTAAGAGGGGGATAAGCATTTGTATTTTCTCCAGTGATTGTATCCTTTCCTCCCTTTCTGCTGTAAGGAGCGGCCTAAGAAAAAAAAGCACAAACTTGTTTTTTTTACTAAGCAAAGATAGTATGACATTGTCCACACCAATGCCTTTTGTTGGAAATTCTTCTATGCCGAAAAAACCATCCACGGGCAATGATGTCTGCTCACGAAGCTTACTGTCTGCTTTTATGAGCTGCAGTATTGCTTGTTTTGCGTTGGGATAGATACCAATAAGATTGTCTTTATCTGGCACAAAAATAAGTTCTACTCCTAATCTTGAAGCCACCACAGAAAATGCTGCTTCATTGTCTTTTGAAAAAACTATATCTATCACTTTACAACCATCTCTATCAACGCACACGCACGACACAAACCATGAGAAGATGGTTCACCGCATTTACCACAGGCTGTAAGCTTTTCTGTGTTCCCTTTCATCAGAAGCGGTTTTAATTTGAGGAATAACTCAACAATATTCTGCTTTGCTTGGGGGAACTTATCTTCATAATTTTTTAACAACGTCTTGATAAAATATCGGAAGGAGTCCACACTACATGGACATGCACCATAATGCACGGGAAATTGTTTGATTTTTGAATAGGTGATCACTTCTTGTTCTGTCACAAAATAAAGAGGCTTAACTCTCTGCACAAATTTTTCTTGTTTTGTTATCCCCGTGATTGGTCCTATCCGCGCAAGCTGTTCGGGATTTCCTTTCAGCAGATTCATCAAAATGGATTGTGCCTCATCATCCAGATTGTGCCCAAAAGCAATTTTTGTACTATCAAGGTTGCGCGCATGCTTGTTGAGAAGATATCTCCTGAGTACCCCACAAATAGTACAGGACGTTAAGTCGTTGCCTCCCTGCTTAATAAGCGTACGCAAGTAACAGAGAGAATAACCAAACTCTTCACGAAATGATATATGAGAGAGATGGACGCCCAACTGCTTGCTGAAGGCTGTTGCATTTTGTACATTTTCCTTGCTATAACACCCAATATAGGCGTTGAGGGTTATTGCCTCTACTTTATATCCAAGTTTATGTAATATATATAAAAGGACAGTACTGTCTTTTCCACCGGAGTAAGCGACAGCTATCTTGTCATCTGTGGATAACATTGAAAAACGTGTAATAGTCTCCTGTACACGTTGTTCTATCTGTTCACAAAAGTGATTGATGCAGAGAGTATTAACGACAGCTTCTGCTCCACATCTACACGTGTTTCCATTTGTGGGTACCAATATATTTTGTTGTTCGATTACGCAGTGCATACATTTATTCTCCTTCTTCCATTCCTTCTAAAGGAAGATAACTAGTTGGTAGTGGACTATTTTCATCGCCAGACACAACGAAATCGTATGTTTTCAAACTCTCCTCATCAATTTTAGGTAATGATATTCCCGGACACCAGTGTTGTAATTGTCTATATAAATCTTGATTGTTCACGATTACATCGGGAAGGCAACCCCGCTTAAGCAGCAGCTTTCCGGCAATTACATCTTTCTCTGTTCGCAAAAGAAGACATACACGACCTTCTGGTCTAATTGGTAACCCACCAACCCCATTTTCTTCTGAAAATAGGACATATGCTTCGTGTAAATACCAATCTATCCTTACAGTGGTCTTTGGCTTTTCAAGCTGTACTTTTTTTCCTGTTTTTTGCACAATAAATGCGCCGAGATCGCGTTCAATCTCTTGTGAGAGTGGACCGTGTTTCTCCAGCCGGTTTACGCGAATACAAAATGGTTCATCTATGCGCTCTACCTGTTCCCCGAGCAAATGCTTTATTTTTTCCAGCGTTGCTTCAGTTTGTACAGCTAGTCCGTAGGAAACTATACCAGATACTCTGGTGAGTGCTTCACATAGATGAGGGGATGCTATAATAATTCTACCATTTTTTCGAATTATCTCTCCATGTGGATGGGCACAACTAATAAGGCATGCACGAATGTTTTTTATGAGTGCGTGTTCAAAAAAAGAGCGGTTGTGTCCTTTAAGCCATAACTCCCCATAACGAATAATGATGCGGGTTTCTTTTGTTTCCCTGTCTGGATTCATAGGTATATTCACTTTTTACCTTGTAAGTGCACGAAGAGACGCTACAATAGTAGTAATGGTCTTTGCAGTGTACTCTATTTCTGCGTCTGTGGTATATTTACTTAAAGACAACCTTATTGTGCCAAGTGCCTGTTCGTCTGATAACCCTATTGCCTTAAGCACGTAACTTGGTACTAATTCGTGCGCTTTACACGCTGACCCAATGCTAGCCATAATTCCATGATCACTCAGATGCTCTAATAAAGTCTCCGCTTCTATACCTTTAAAAGAGATGTTACAACTATTAGGAAGACGCTTTTTGGGATGCCCATTGAGTTTTGTGCCCGGTATATTTAGTAGGCTGTTTATTAGCACATCTCTCTGTTTTTCCATCGTGACAATGTCGATGGGTTGTTGAGCAGCCAACCCAAAACCAACGATAGCAGCACCATTTTCTGTTCCAGCTCTATAGGCATGTTCCTGTTCCCCACCAAGAAGAAGTGGTTGGATGTGTGTTTTCTTCTGTACAAAAAGAGCGCCCACCCCCTTGGGTCCGTGGATTTTGTGTGCAGAGAGTGAACATGCATCTATTCTTTCTAACAAGAATGGGGTTTTCTTAAAACTCTGGACTGCGTCTGTGTGAAAAATCACTCCCCTGTTTTTTGTGATAGCTGCTAACTCATCTATTGGTTGTATAGTACCTATTTCATTATTTGCATGCATGATAGAAACAAGTATTGTATCGTGTCTTAACGAGGCGCTGAGCATTGCCAGTGACACAAGACCATCATTATCTACAGGAAGATACGTCACTGAAAACCCCGTTCTTTCAAGATACTTAGCAGCTTCTATTATAGAAGGATGCTCTATTTGCGTTGTGATTATGTGTTTACCTTTGTTTTGCTGTGCGTAAGCAATTCCCACCAAAGCAAGATTGTTGGCTTCTGTACCACCAGAAGTGAAAATAATTTCTTCTGGTTCACAACCAAGTTCTTTTGCTAAAGTGCGTCTAGCATTCTCAATTACTGTACGCGCTTGTTGTCCAAAGCTATGGGAAGAAGAAGGATTACCATACTCACTAGAGAAGTATGGTAACATTCCTACCCTTACTGCTTCATCTATTTTTGTCGATGCAGCATTATCTAGATAGATAAATTTAGATTCTGTTGTAGTCATCTTCTATTCTACAAATATCCTCAAGGTGTGGTGTTGAAACTTCCAGAATGATTGAGTCTTCTAATGCTTCCAGCCTATGAATTGTTTTTGGTGGGACATGAACAAACTGATGGAGTAAAGAGACAAATGATGTATTTCCATGAGTTACTTTTACATTTCCTTTAACGAAATACCATGATTCCTCTTTGATATCATGATATTGTAAAGAGAGTCTATGCCCTTTGGTGATATAAAGCTCTTTTACGACATAGTCCTTTGTCTTTACATAGAGGACTTCTTTTCCCCAGGGTTTTATGGTTTCCTTTGGAAATACATCTTCAATTGTCATGTGAAAGGAGCAAAAACAAGTAAGATTTTTAAATATTGTGCATTGACATGCCAATGTATGATATACCAATGCGCATTGAAAGGTGTAAGACGCGAGAAGGATATAAGGTAACACCAGAAGAGAAACTTGTGTTTGATCTCCAGAAACTAAAGAGGAATCCTGCAATAGTATTATACTGCTGGACACCTTTTGTTGCTGCCTGCAAGTATAAAGGTGTTGATGTTATTATTCATCGTTATGGAGAACTACAGTTTAAAATGGAAAATGATATCACCAGAGTAAGAGACTTGTCCGGGGAGATTTATACAGTACTATGCTGCCTTTAATGTTACCTCCTTTTTTTTACTACCCCTTTATTTCTCATGGAAGATATATTTATAATTGTTGTTGTTCGAATAAAATACATTTTTGAGTATTATAGTAATTATATTATTCTATATTGAAATAATATATTATTCTATATTAAAATAACCAAGACTAATAGTAAATAAAGTACATAAAATCAAAAACAACAACAAACTCAAAAATCTACTTTACGTTCCAGAGGAAATCAGGGGGACATCAACCTTCCACTGGAAATGTTTATATAATTGGTTTACTCTCAATTTTCAATGGGACAAAAAGATCTTGAAGGATTTTTCGCCAGCTTCTTGACAAAGGCTCCCCTTTTTCAGAATAAAAAAGTATTACAGGCGAATTATACACCCGACTCTATAATGCATAGAGATGACCAAATCAAACAAATGGCACACGTTCTCTCTCCCAGCCTGAGGAATGAGAAGCCATCCAATATATTCATTTATGGTAAAACCGGAACAGGTAAGACTGTTTGTATTAGGTATACCACTAAAAAAATCCTTTCACTCGCAGAACAAACAAAGGTACCTGTTTTTATGTTATATCTTAATTGCAAGTTAAAAAAAGTGGCAGATACCGAATACAGGGTTATTGCACAATTAGCACGGGAGTTAAAAAAGACGATTCCCGCGACAGGCTTACCAACAGACGAAGTCTATAATATTTTCTACAAAGCCATCAATGAAAAAGAGGGAATTTACATCATAATATTGGACGAAATAGACCAACTTGTTAAAAAAGTAGGTGATGAAATACTTTATAATTTAACACGTATTAATTCAGAACTTGATAATGCACAAGTCACTTTAGTCGGTATTTCAAATGACTTGGTGTTTGCAGACAATTTAGATCCTCGTGTCAAATCTTCGTTGAGTGAGGAATATCTTGTTTTTCCCCCATATAATGCATTACAAATACAAGACATATTACGGGAAAGAGCTACTAAAGCATTTAAGCCAAGTGTTCTTCAACCAGGTGTACTTGAAAAATGTGCTGCATTATCAGCACGGGAACATGGTGATGTGCGGCGAGCGATAGAATTGTTACGGGTAGCTGGAGAAATAGCTGAAAGAAAAAGTGCAGTTAAAGTCAATATAGAACATTTAGATGAAGCAGAAGAAAAAATAGAAAAAGATAGGGTATTGGAACTTGTTGAAACCCAACCAAAGCAGTTCCAAGCTACGCTCTACGCAATCCTCAATTTATGCAAGAAACAAAAAAATGAGCAGATAAGCACAGGCGACGTCTACGAAATATACAAACACGTATGTAAACAAACTGGTTTGATCCCCCTCACCCAAAGGCGTATTTCGGATATTATAGCAGAGTTAGACATGCTCGGAATCATTGGCACGAGAGTAATATCAAAAGGAAGACATGGCCGTACAAGGGAAATCACCATAGCTGTACCCGATCAAACAATTCCAAAAATATATACAATTCTTCTTGAAGCATTAGATATCAAAGAATAAGAATGTTTATTAATTTTACTTACACAGTTTTATGCAATGAATCCCAAACAAAAACTCATCTCTCTTTTTCTTGAGCAAAATTATTTGTTGAGTGAAGAAATACTAGAATCCCTTTCTCCTGAAGAGACGCTCACCATCATCACCGAACTTAGTCGGACAAAAAGGAACATAGCTGTCATTACAAAGGACGTTGCACACTCTTTTGATACCTCGACAGCTCCCCCCTCAACACAACACGAACAGGAAATCAAGGCAATACCAAGCGTGTCAGTAGGCATATCAGTTGAGAAACAAGAAAGTAACATACAGAATCCAATCAAAATTGTTTGTTGTCACAACGAAATCACCCCAAAAAGAACACCAGACCACTTTGTGCAGTACTTTACACACCGTTACAAAACCATTGAGCGCATCCTACGAGCAAGGATAGAATTACAAAATGCAGCGTCCATTATTCGCATACAAGAGAAAAAAGATAAGGAACCAATAGCGTGCATAGGGATGGTGTATGAGAAGAAGGAGACAAAGAACAAGAATATTCTTCTCACGTTAGAAGATCCAACGGGTTTTGTTACATGTTTGGTTAAAAATTCACACAATGAGCTTTATCAGCAAGCCCGTGACATAACTCCAGATGAAGTACTAGGAATTACAGGAAGAAAACAAGGAGATCTTGTGTACATTGATAGTTTATTGTGGCCGGACGTACCAGTAACCAAGGAATTAAAAAAATCACCAGACGAAGTATATGCAGTATTCATGAGCGATATGGAATTTGGTTCTAAGATGTTTCTTGAAGATGCGTTTAATAGGTTTCTTCTTTGGATTAATGGGGAGCTGGGATCAGAAGCACAACGTGAAGCAACAAAGAAGATAAAATATCTTTTTATTGTAGGAGATCTTGTGAACGGAGTAGGTATTTATCCTACACAGGAAAAGGACCTCGCCATAACCGATGTGTATAAGCAATATGAGGTAATGGCAAGACACTTACGCCAAATACCATCTACTATCACAATCGTAGCGTGTCCCGGCAATCACGATGCTACTCGCATATCAGAACCACAACCAATACTCGCTAAAGAATATGTTAGCCCACTTTTAGAGCTATCAAACATACATCTTGTTAGTAACCCATCGTGGATAAATATACACGCGAGCCCAGCCTTTCCGGGTTTTGATGTTTTGATGTATCATGGGTTTTCTTTCATTTATTATGCAAACAATATAGAAAGCATAAGGACAGCTGGCGGTCAAGAACGTGCGGATTTGATTATGAAATATTTATTGAAGCGAAGGCATATGGCACCAACACACGGTTCCAATCAATATATCCCCGAAGCAAAAGCAGACCCATTAGTTATTGACAAAGTTCCGGATTTTTTTATTTCTGGTCATCTTCATCAAGTAGCTGTTGCACAATACAAGAATATTACGCTTATGAACTGTTCTGCATGGATAAGTAAAACAGATTTTCAGGAAAAGATGGGCATTGAGCCAAAACCCGGGCGTTTAATCCTTGTTAATCTCCAAACCAGAGAGACAAAAATCATTACTTTTTGTAAGGAGGGACAATGACCGTCCAGGACTATTTTTTTGAAATAGACGAAAAGGCCAGTAAAGCTTATGAACGTGCACAATTGGCGCGGAAAAGAGGGTATGACCCTGAGACCAAAGTGGATATCCCTTTAGCCAAGGGGCTGCCAGAGCGCGTTGAAGGTTTGGTAAGTGCGGCATGGCCTTCACTGTTTGGTTCGGGGGTGGCAGCAAGAATAATTGAAGTTGAAAAGCAGTTCGGGGTTCTTGACTGGCGTGTTGCATTGACAATAGCAGTAGAAGTCTCAAATAGTAAATTCTGTACCTTCCCTTCGAAGAAAGAGGCCATAGAAACTGGTATAAGAGTGGGTCTTGCGTACATCACTTTAGGTGTAATAGCAGCGCCGCTGGAAGGTTTTATCGACATCACAATAAAAAAAACACACGGGGGGAAAGACTATTTAGCAGCAAATTTTGCTGGTCCCATTCGCGCTGCTGGCGGGACAGCAGCCGCATTGTCTGTCATAATCGCAGATTACGTCCGTGTCAAACACGGACTAGCTGACTACGACCCAGACAAACTGGAGAAGAAAAGATATGTTGCTGAAATACAAGATTATCACGAAAGATGTACTAACTTACAGTACTTCCCCTCAGAGTCAGAAATTGATTTTCTTGTAAATCACCTTCCTATAGAGATAGACGGGGACCCAACGGAATTGATTGAAGTCTCCAATTACAAAGACCTTCCTCGTATAACCACAAACAGAGTGCGCGGTGGTGTTTGTCTGGTTTTAGCTGAAGGCCTAGCACAAAAGGCTCCCAAAGTCTTCAAGCAGCTTGATAAATGGGGGACACAATTTGATTTGTCTCACTGGATGTGGTTGAAAGAGTTTATCGAGTTACAGAAAAACATCAAAGCAAAATCCGGAGCCACTCATGACATAAGTAAACCAAAGGCAAAAATTATGCCTAATTACACATTTATCAAAGACCTGGTGGCGGGCAGACCTGTGCTGGGATATCCATTAGCACACGGTGGATTCCGTTTGCGTTATGGTCGTGCCCGCACAAGCGGCTTCGCAGCAGATTGTTTGCATCCAGCAACAATGCACATACTCTCAAATTATATTGCTACAGGAACGCAGCTCAAAGTAGAGCGGCCAGGCAAAGCTACTGTAGTTAGCGTGTGCGATACAATAGAAGGCCCGATTGTTAAGTTAGAAAATGGTACCGTCCTTCGGGTGGACTCAGAAACAGTTGCAAAAAAAAACAGAGGAGAGATTCGGGAAATTCTTTATCTCGGGGATATACTCATCAGTTATGGTGATTTCTCAGTTAACAATCACCCACTTGTTCCCGCAGGATATAATGAAGACTGGTACTGTCTAGAAGTTGAAAAAGCAACAAGTCAAAAATATGTTACATTGGATATTGAGAGGCTGACAGCAGATACAGGTATAGAAAAGCAGAGAATAGACAGTTTTTTCACGAATCCAAATCGCATTGCACTTTCTTTTGCAGAGGCGCTGGCGCTGTCCAAGATTTTACAAGTTCCTCTTCATCCCAGGTATACTTATTATTGGAATGCGATAACAATGCTGCAGCTGGATCATCTGCTAGTGTGGTTGGCAACAGGAAGGCTTCATTACAATGAGAGAGAACTTGAAAAAATAGTTATCCCCTCTCATCAGGAAGGCAAGCGCACTCTTGAGTTGCTAGGGGTTCCCCACACATTCCCACAGGGAGAATACATTGTTGTAGAGAAGGACGATGCTCAAGCACTTTTTCTGTGTCTTGCGGGATTCGAAAAGAAAGAATTGTCCAGTCAGTCCCCATTAGAAGCGGTAAACACACTATCACCGGTTATTCTTAGGGATAAGGCGGGTACATTTATCGGTGCTCGTATGGGAAGGCCGGAAAAAGCCAAACAACGAAAATTGGCAGGTAGTCCACATGTTCTTTTTCCTGTGGGGGAGGAAGGGGGTAAAATGCGTAGCGTCCAAGCAGCTTTAGAAAAAAGTATGGTAACTGCGCAGTTTCCTTTACTCTTCTGTGAATCATGCAAAAAAGAAACTATCTATCGTAAATGCCATAGATGTGATACCTTTACCAAGGAAAAATATTTTTGCAGGTATTGCGGAGTTATTGACTCTGCTATATGTCAGCACGGTCCAGCAGCACAACATGCTTACCAGAAGCTACCACTCAAAGAGTATGTTGATAATGCGGTTTTTCAGACTAAGCCTAATGTGCTCCCCGATTTGGTAAAAGGTGTTCGAGGAACATCCAACAAAAATCATGTGCCTGAACATTTAGCTAAAGGATTGTTACGGGCAAAGCATAAACTGTCTGTGAATAAAGATGGCACTATTAGATATGACATGATCGAAATGCCAATTACTCATTTTAGGGCAAAGGAAATTCGAACAAGCATAGAAAAACTCCACGAACTCGGTTATGATAAAGACATTTATAATATTCCCCTGACAAATCCTGAACAACTTCTTGAGCTTAAATCACAAGATGTTATTCTCCCAAACTGCCCAGAGAGTAACGATGAGTCAGCAGACGATGTTTTATTACGAATAACACACTTTATTGATGACCTTTTAATGACACTGTATGGGCTTCCACCGTTTTATAATCTTACTTCTCGAGAGGATTTGGTAGGCCACCTCCTTATTGGACTTGCGCCACACACATCAGCAGGCATCTTGCTCAGAATAATAGGTTTTTCAAAAACACAGGGAATGTTTTGTCATCCGATGCTTCATGCGGCAATGCGTAGAAATTGTGATGGGGATGAGGCGGGAGTTTTGGTTCTTATGGACGGCCTGCTAAATTTCTCTCGCACCTATCTGCCAGATAAGCGTGGCTCACGTACTATGGACAGTCCACTAGTTCTTACTACTCACCTCGTGCCCGCAGAAGTGGATGATGAAGTGCACGGTTTGGACATTGTTTGGAGATACCCCCTCGAGTTGTATGAAGCTGCACTTCAGTACAAGAGTGCGAGCGACATAAAAATATTACAACTGAAAGACGTTTTGCACACGCCAAGGCAATACGAAGGGTTCGGGTTCACGCATGACACCACGGATTTCAATGCAGGAATCAGATGCTCTGCATACAAGCTGCTTCCAAGTATGGAGGAAAAATTAAGAGGGCAAATGCTTCTTGCAGAACGTATTCGTGCAGTAAATCCCACAGACGTTGCTTCATTGGTTATTGAAAAACATTTTTTGAAAGACACCAAAGGAAACCTACGCAAATTCTCCCAGCAGCAATTTCGATGTGCTAAGTGTAATTCCATCTATCGTAGGCCACCATTAATCGGACGGTGTTGCAAATGCGGAGGTAATCTGATTTTCACCATCTCTGAGGGGTCTGTCATAAAATATCTTGAACCAAGTATAAGCCTTGCAAAGAAGTATAATGTTTCACCTTACTTGCAGCAGACGTTGCAGTTGTTGAAGCATCACGTAGAAGGCGTTTTTGGGAAAGAGCAGGAAAAACAAGAAGGATTGGGGCGTTGGTTTGGTTAAATCTTACTCTTCACTGGTTGACGGGCTCCGCAAGCCATACACCGCAAGAAAGAGAAATCTCCCTCTTTCACTATTTTAGTGTCCGGCTTGTTACACTCTTTGCAGATGACAAACTCATGGGCATACTGCTCTATTTTCTCATTGACTCTTGCCGCAGACAATTTCCTTCCTAATATAAGCAGATGTTTCTGGAGGTCTCCCGGAGTAGCCAACTCTTTCAGAATAAATTTCAATAAATGTTGTGGATCTCTTTGTAGCGTATCTGTGATTTGGAAGAAATTACTTATGACTGTTTTGTTTCCTTGGAGATGGCCCACTACTTTTGGCACTTCAAAACGCTCAGTCGTTTTTGTGACGAGCGGTAGTTCCTTTCGTGCTTTCTCCAATAACTCTTTGTAATCCATCTCTTTGTAATCCTTTATTCAGGAGAAAAGGCAGAGCTATATAAAAGGTTCGAAGCCTTTTTAAGGTCCAAAATCCAAGAAAAGGTAATGGTCATAGAATCCTTTGTCAGCCCAGTGGAAGCAGAGAAACAGCCATGGAAGTTATTGTTTCTGGGGCTTCTGTACGCACTGGTTGGCGTTTTTTTGGCTCAGATGGTATTTGCTGAGCAAGCTAGCCTAGTGATGGTATTTTTCACTACAATGGCTTGTATTCCTCTTATGCATAGTACAATGCGTCTGGAAGAGAAAAAAGATACACTCCTAATTTCAGAGTGGAGGATTCTCAATGAGCATCGAAAGGCAATCGTTTTTTTCTTATTCCTTTTCTTTGGGCTTTGTTTGGGCTACACATTGTTGTACGTGCTTCTTCCAGAGAGCTTCTCGAGCAATATTTTTGCCATCCAAAGCAAAACCATTTATTCCATAAACAGCCGCATTTCTGGTAGTTTTGAGCCAAATGCTCGGTTTTTCTTTGAGATACTGTTCAATAATTTTAAAGTCATGATATTCTGCATCCTATTCTCTTTCATTTACGGATCAGGATCAATCTTCATCATCGTCTGGAATGCTACAGTAATATCTACAGCTATCGGAAATCTCATACGATCTAGCCTCGTTAGCCAGGGAATCCATCAAGCAGTCTCTTATGGGTTTATGCGCTACTTCACACATGGTATCCCTGAAGTTACAGCATATCTTGTGGCAGGCCTTGCTGGAGGTATAATTTCTGTAGCTGTCATAAGGAATGATATCGCAACAGAAAAATTTGAAGGTGTCATGCTGGATGCAGCAGAACTTATTGCTTTATCAGTTGCTATTTTGATTGTTGCAGCGTATATAGAAACGTACATAACACCGGTATTGTTCTAATCTAAAACTTTCACTCTCCCCGGCTTTATCTCAAAAATAATCCCTTCCTTGATTAATGAATAAACAATTTCCTCTGGGACATCTTTAGCAAGCAGGTCATCAACTTCTACGCCCTCCCCTGTATCCATCTGCTTGACACACTCGACACATCGTTCAGCAGTTTTAGGAAGCGCAATAATAGTCACTGGGGATTTTTCCGGAATCGGTTGTAGATATTTACCAAGCAGAGATATCTCTTTTTTCCTGACGGCAATCCACCCGGAATCAGGCAATTTGTTCATCGCTTCTGGTGAGATATATCTCTCTTGGCCGAAAATACGTAATCTGCCAATGACACGGATAGCGTTGCCTACCTGGAATAAAGGTCCGGGAGCGTCAAACACCCTGAGAGCAATAGACCCAGTTCCATCATCTACAAAAACATTTTGATACGTTTCTTTTTTCTGAACAGAAATAACAACTCCAATAATGTTTGCCCTGCCAAGCACACGATTATTCCACAAAAGCACGCCCTCCTGCACAGAGGATGCAAGAATATCTGCTATGGAAACCTTGTACGCAATGAACCTGCTTGCATCAGACATTTTATATTTTAGATATGAAGCCCCTCTTTGGCTCAAAAACTTCACCATTGCGTTTCAGTTTATCTATTATCTCTTCAACATCAGGTTCACGCATCTCTTTCTCCTGTGCAAGCGCTAAAATATCATCATAGGGGATCACTTTACCGACTTTTGTTTCGAGCTCATTGATAATCTCCTTTATTGTTGCGATTTTTCCCCGTTGAGATGCGGGTATACCCGTCGCAATAACGTCTATATCAATCTTCCCTGTCTCAGGGTCAATGCCTATTTGTCGTAGGCAAAAATCCAAAATATCTATGGCTCTCCTTGCATCGGTCTTCAAAACCGTGTCTGATAACCGAATTTTTGCACTTGCCTCTGAAAGCCTGACAAGAGCCTCAAGTTGTCGTGCGGATATAGTAACACTCCTAATAGGACCGTCCTCAGCATTTGAGTTTCTCATATCCACATAGTACGTTTTTATTTCTTCGATAGCCTCTTCGCTAAGAATGGGTTCGATATTCTGTCGTATGTATGCAATATATTTCCGTAGGAAATCTGTCGAGATATCTGTTTCTTCTGTAACTGGGTTTTGGTGCAGCTTGAGTATGTGGGATGCCATTAATTCATCGTTCTGTACATCCGGAACATCTTTAATTGGAAAGATAAGGTCAAACCTGTTTAACAGCGCTGGTGGCATATTTATCTGCTCTGCAAGTAATTTGTAAGGATCAAAACGTCCGTATTTAGGGTTGGCTGCTGCCAGCACAGTTGTTTCACAACGCAACGTAGCCTGAATGTTAGCTTTAGAGATAGAGACAGTTTGTTGTTCAAGCCCCTCATGCATTGCACTTCTGTCTTCATCTGACATTTTATCCATTTCATCTATCATTACAAATCCCCTGTTCGCAAGAGGAAGTGCTCCTGCTTCAAGGCTCCACCCATTTAGGAACTCGTCTTTCACAACAGCAGCAGTTAAACCAGCGCCACTAACACCCTTACCAGACACGTATCTTGACTTTGGTGCAATCTTTATCATTCTCTTTAAAATTTGGGATTTGCCACTGCCTGGGTCCCCAACAAGGAGAACGTGGATATCTCCTCTGGTTGTTACCCCATCAAGCCGCTGTTTTTTCTTTCCTCCAGCCAATTGGAGCAAAAGTGCTTCCTTAATACGCTCGAATCCGAAGATGGAAGGCGCAACCCCACGAATAAGCAAAGGGAATAATTTTGGGTTTTTGGCCAACTCTTTGATTCTGGTAATTTCCACATCACTTGTTTTAATATCAGTGTATTCCTCAACAACAGACTCGATATAATTTCCCTCTATCATTAAATCATACCTTGTTGACTGCCCACCTGTTTTGTGAGGAATGGGGATCTCTTTAACAAGTCCAACCACACGTATCTTTGATCCTGGATTTGTCTTCTTGTCGCTCATCGGAGACACCAAATCGTTATTAAGGAAAACGTGTATCCTTTTTGGCTGTTCTCCACCCTCGAGATCCTCTGGCGCTTCCTCAAGCACAATTCGTTGCACGTCTACAAGGTCTTTGCTCAGAAGCCTGAATTTTCCTTTTCTTCCACAGCCACACTGAGAAGGTTCTTTAAATTTTTGGTCGAGTTGCAGGATGGGGATGATGTTGCCACAACTTGGGCATTCAAAGCGAGCATTGGTAACCTGTGGTCTTACATCTGATTTTTGACGAACAACACCTTCTGTATATAGAAGCAAGCCGAGATGCTTACTTCTGATCTCCCTTATCATTATGGACTGTGTTTTCGTGAGGTTGGTGATACGAATCTTAAAGTCTTTAATCGGTACTGGCAGATCAAATTGTTCTATTGCTAATTCCGCAGCTTTTATCACCTCAGTAGGTTGTTCAAGGAGAAGCTCAGAAAGCGCTGGGTCAAAATGCGAGAGCTCAAGGAAATCGATGACAAAGAAAGCATTACCTTTTCTTATAGTCTCCAAAAGTTCTGCATAGTGATACGCCTGAAGAAATTCTTTAAAGCGTTTTATCTGTTCAGAAGCTTCCAACAGTCAACCCACCCCCATTTATTGAAAAGAGTGGGCACTATAAATGCTTTTTTATTTCCAAAGTTACCCCCGTTAAAAACACAGAGAGAAAAAACTTTTTACTTACTGCCTTTGACCTTCTTTAAATTCTCTATCAACTTTTTACAGGCAGCATCAACTTCATCTTCAGATTTTGTTCCTGTACATACTATTTTTCCATTGCTGAACAATAAGAATGTAGCCCTGTCACTCCCCTCCTTGCCACCAAGCTTGTACACAAGACCCGGAAACTGCTCTGGTTCGTATTCCGTATTTGGCAACTTCATCGCCAACACATTAAGATTTAAATCCATCCCCACATTCCCAGAAGCCACGATGTTTTGAACATTGATTTTTGGCTCAATTTTGATTTTGATATTGATCTTCTCTAGCGTCTTAATGATCTTCTTTATGGATTTATCTACTTCCTCCATTGTTTTAGCACCTGTGCATACCACGTTGCCAGAACTAAAGATGAGAGCGGTTGTTTTGGGTTCTTTAATTCTAAGAACCAGCCCGGGAAATTGTTCGGGGTTGTATTCAGTGTTGCTTAAAGTAGCAGCCATCTTTTCCAGAGGGATGTCATGCTGTAAAGATGTCGATACAACGATATTGACAACCTTCATGTCTTTCTTATTCATGGATTGCACCCCCCCGTTAATCGTCTGGCTACCCATAAATTGACCAGACTATTTAAATACTTCTTTTTTAAATGCTTCGTTTCCTATAGAACTCATTACCAGTCACCCCCCCACAGAATTCATGTAAAAAATCACAACTCCAAATCAACTTTTCTTTTTGACAAACTCAGTATAATGGCAGCTACCACACGATAAGCGCGTTTTATGGTTTGCAAGGAAAATACCAGTACCACACTTTGGGCAATGTGTTAGTTTGCGCACGAGACTTTGACCGCTTATTGCATATGCTGTCCATTTCTTGCTCGTCTTTTTTTTACCTTTAGCCATTCTGGCCTCCAGCAGGGACTGCGACTTTCCTTACTTTTCTTTTGAAGAATTCTTTTGCTTTTGCTTCCTTGTATGCGCTCGCCCGTATATTTACCTTAGTCGTGCCGAATACAGGATAGATAGATTCCACCGTTATGAGGTTCTCCGGAACAGAGAGTTGTGTTGCAAGATCCTTCAACACATTAGCTCTCGAAGGAGTCCCTTCATAAGCAGATGCCTCTACTACTATCTTGTCGAGCAAAGCCATATCCTTTTTCTTGTCGATAACAATTATCATAGTTGTATCATCATTTTATTTTAATTGCATATTCTCCATTATTTGCTACTCCCATACGTTTCGCAATAAGGGATTGGCTTGCATCAAGCAATGCTACACGTCCATTCCACGATTGTGTGAATTGGTTGCCTTTGCATAGCGGACACTCGTCACCTTCAACGAACACCCTACATCTTTTACATGCCTTTTTCTTGTTCATTTTTTAGCTTCTTTTACTTTTTTTGCTGGTGCTGAAACCGTTGACTCTTTTTGTAGGTCTTCTTCAATCCACTCAAGTTTTCCTAATCCTGGTTGTCGCATTGTTAACCCTATTTTGGGATTGTTAATATCTTTATAGGATATTGCGATAATACGCGCCCTACATTTATCTCCAACTCTTAATGATCTTTTCGATTCTTTTCCGACCAATGTTTTGTCTTTAGAGAAACTGACAAAGTCATCCATTGTTTGTGATACGTGTATCATACCATCTATAGCCCCAAGCTGCAAGAAAGCGCCAAAATCTGTTATGTCCTTTATCTTACCTACAACAACCTCCTGTTGTTCAGGTTTGAAAACCATCAGCGTAAAAACAGCTTCGTAGTAGGCAGCTCCATCTCCCGGGATTATCACTCCTTCATTGATCTGTTCCACTCCCCCAACGTCAATAACAATCCCCAAATCTTTAGAGATATATCCCTCGTAGTCCTTCTTAATTCTCCGTAGAATAGCTTCTTCTACGGGAAGGTTAAAATGATCTGGAGGTACGCGAATGTGATCCTTTATCTTTTCTTCGTAGTACATGATATTCCTTCTAGATTATCCTTCTAAAAGCAGGAAGCTTTTTTTACGTAGCACGATGCGACGTACTCTATGGGATTTAAGCATCCTTTTTAAATCTTTATCTTGTGTTGCAATAATAGCCCCATTCTTTCCCCAGAACAAAAGTGCGTCATCTACTGTTGTGCAGTCTCCCATAGAGAGCATATGAATCTCTTTTACCTTTAGGAAAGAAGCTCCAATTTTGGCAGCCATAGCAGTTTTCCTATTCTGGGTGCGTGCAATTTTTTCTAATTCGGTGATAGTTTTCTCCACTGCACAAAGTTCATAGGGGAAAGCACAGATGCGTTCTATTTCTGTAAAAATATCAACCTTAAACTCTATCGGAATGAGAAGAAAATTTGTGTCGAGGATAATTTTCTGTATCATTTATTCAATTCACGCAATGTCGTTTAAAATGTTTTGCTTTTAGCTACCCCCTAAGAGTAAAAAAAGGAAGCTTTAAAAAACCACTCTCGTCTACAGTCATATGTCTTCCAAACACCTCTATCCACCAGTTGAACATGTTCACCTTACAAACAAGATGAGCGTTAATGATCTCGTCCAGCAGTTCAAGGCCGCTGGTGTTATGTGCAGTGGCAGAGTAGCCCGCGCAGTGGACATTGGAGAGACAATGTTCAATCATAGAGAGTGTACTATTTTTCTTGGAGTGGCAGGCGCCATGATCCCTGGTGGAATGAAGCACGTGATTGCAGACTTATTGACGATGGGAGCTTCTGTTTTTGTAACCACGGGAGCTATGCTCACTCACGATTTGGTAGAAGCGCTTGGTCATAAGCACATGAAAGGCAGTCCCTATATTGATGATAAACTATTGCATAAGAATAACATAGTCAGGATGTATGACTCTTATATGTCTTCCGCTGTGTACGAGGATCTTGAAGACTTTTTTGCATTACATTTTGATGAACTTGCAACAAAATCAACTGTGAAAGAAATGTTGTGGTGTCTGGGCTCCAAAGTACTTGCCGAAGATTCACTGCTCAGAATATGTGCTGATAGAAAGATCCCCCTTTTTTGCCCAGCATTAGCAGATTCTGGTCTTGGTTTAATGATATGGGGACAGCTCGCAAAAGGAAAAAAGATGCCTATCCCCGCTTTCGATGACTTAAAGGAAATCTTACAAATAGCATGGAATGCAAAGCAGTGTGGCGTTTGGTATGTTGGAGGTGGAGTTCCTAAGAATTTCATCCAACAAACCATGCAGTTTGCTCCAAAAGGTGCCTCTTTCGGAATTCAGATAACTACAGATAGGCCTGAATCTGGAGGAAGCAGTGGTGCAGAATTACGTGAAGGCATAAGTTGGGGTAAGATGGACTACTCGGCACATTATGTTGATGTGCCACTCGACGCTACTGTTGCCCTACCCTTGATAGTAGCTGCCCTAAAGGAGAGACTTGGCTCCCCTTCACCACGTTCTTAATTTAATTCTATCGAAAAGGTTAAATAGTTTCTTACTGTTTTCTTTTTTATGTTGTCGACGGAAAAAAAGGCAAACACATTTCTCGCTCCGGAAACGTTGGTTGTCCTTATTCTGACGGTGTTCTTTCTTCTCATAATGTTTTATTTATTTGTTACTTTGGTAATCAAAAAGTGAAAACAAAAAATGAAAAAGGGTCTCGAATTCAGCGTGCTTGTGACACTCATTATTGTGTTAGTTGGAGGGCTTCTTCTCGTCTATTATCTTTCATCAATCACCAGTGAATTTGAAAGAAAAACAGATATCGAAACGTGCAGGTTGAGCATAATCGCCAATGCAAAAGCAGAGCAGTCGCTTTTGTCACTCGCAGCACCAATCACGTGCCCAGCAGAACGCATCTTTCTTAGACAAAAGGACAAGAAAGTTGTAGCAGCAGATGTAACAAAGCAGATGAAGGATTGCTGGTACAAAATGGCTGAAGGGCAAATATCTGTATTCGGTCGCGCATGGACCCAGACAA
Organism: Candidatus Woesearchaeota archaeon; assembly: GCA_023264635.1. GTDB lineage: Archaea > Nanobdellota > Nanobdellia > Woesearchaeales > JAGVYF01 > JACQSS01. Next base: position 20,444 of record JAHFLT010000008.1, read on the forward strand.
AATCATCTTGCCTTGTCTGTAGCGAGTTTGTGCTCACAAACGATCTCAGTGTCAATGCTGTTAAAGAGTATCTTACCTATAAAGTTCCCCATAGCGATCAAACCTATCTTGATTATTTTAGTGTTCTCAACCAACCAAGAGCTCCATCATCAGACATTTTTTTTGTGGATGTGGGTATAGATGGACCAAAGCGCCTTGAGACATTTGTCAAAGCAACGCCTTACTTCGTGCTCTTTGTGCGTCAACAAAGGTCTTCCCTACAAAAATTCTTTTCCTCACTAACTGATGTCGTCTCTTCTCTGATGGCCAAGATTACTGGAGAAGAGCTCCTTCAAGATACGCAGACGTTTTTTATTGTTCCCAGGGAAAAGCTCACCCAATTAAAAAGTGACAATATCCCCCTCTGTCAGGATCTTTATTGGGAAAAAGGCGAAGAATATGCCAAACAATAAAGGCATGGAGATGGGAGTGATCGTAGTATTGATTGTTTGCATAATCATTTTAGTTCTTTTGATGCTGTATATCGGAAAAATAACGGAAAGCTTCAAAATAAACACTGAAGTTAGTCGGTGCAAGACAAGTATCTATGCTTTTGCCAAGCTGCATGCAAGAGGATCAACCATTAAGCAACAGACAATCTCCTGTCCTGTTCATAAATTGGTTGTCTCCAAGGAAGAGGACATACTTCCTATGGTAGCAAAAGAGATGGCAGTGCTTTGGGATAATTTCGGAGAAGGGAAATTGGATTTGTTCTCTCCAGAGGACGAAGTCTTTTGCGTACTTGGAAGCCATATTACTTTCTCAGGCATAAAAAAAGAAATGCATGGGTTATTGCCTTATCTTAATGAACATGCGTACAAGCAGACAAGTTATCTTGAGTATCTGACAGGAATCCCTTCCTCCACGGTTACAAAATCTCAGCTTCTGTCACCACAGCTTCAACCACTCGACAAAATAGACACATCTCACCCTCTTGGCATACTTTTTGTTTACAACAAAGATACCAAAATGACAAAACAGGAAGGAGTTGTCTATGGTCTTGGTATCGGGACTGTTGTTGGTACTGTGGCGGGCATCGCAACCTTGTTTTATTTCCCCCCCGGAGGTATTTCTCTTTTGGGTATTACTATCATCTCTCCTTTACTTATAGGAACTGCACAAGTCGCAAGTGTTACTGCTATCAGCAGCATTGCTTTAGCCACAACAGGATATCTCTTTGGTCACGATGAAAGCGCAGAGTGGGATGCAAGAATACTTTCAATACCTTTTACGCCTAAGGAAATAAGCAGACTGCCATGTACATATTGGCCTGTTCCCCTCACATAATAAGGTACGTTCATTCATTTTGTATATCTCATTTTAATAAAGCATTTAAACTATCCTTCTCTGTACTATTTATGTCAAAGGGTTCCATTGTGTGGGATAAACTGGTGAACATCCTTCTTGCACTCATTGTCTTATTTTTCCTGCTTATGTTCATTTTTTTCCTTTATGTCCGCTTAACTAAAACAGAGGTTCCTTGGATCTAAGATGAAAAAAGGGATGGCTCTTGAGCAGGTAGCCTATGCAATCATAGCGTTAGTGATTCTTGTTGTTGTTGCTACCATGTTTTATCGAAGTGGTCAAGGAATATGGTCCACAGTAGAGACAGCATTTTCCTCAGAGTCACGTTGCCTCAAAAGTGGAGAGGTAGTATCAACCTATAAAAGCGATATAGCTGTACTAGAGAGTACTCTCAGCAAAGAATCAAAAGATTCATCAGCCTATCGTGAAGCGCAAGAGAAACTCGGTGCTCTTTATGATGAGTATCACCAATGCGGGTTTAGTGAGACATTATCACTTTCACCAGTAGCAAAGCTGGCATTAGTTGGCTATTACGCAGCAAAAGGGAACACTGCTGCAGCTATAGCTTTGTATGAAGAATATTTGGCTCAGAACAAGGTAACCCCGGACATTCTGAATGGCCTCTCCGACCTATATAAACTCAGTGGCAACGATCTAAAGTCACTGGCCACATTGCGTCGCATTGTTGCTGAAAATCCCGATACAAAAGATGCCGCATCGGCACAATACAGGGTCGGCCGTTATTATGAAAAAAAAAAGGATTATACCAAAGCAAAAGAGGAATATCAGAAACTACTCAATGGGAACTATTTTTCAGAGCTGGCAGAATATGCCATTGCAGAAATCACATTCAACAACGAAAAACCAGCACCATATCCAAGCACCCTTTCTGGAGAGCAGGAAAAGGAAGTTGATACCATTTACAACAGGGCTCGTGCTTCTGAGAAAGCCGAGAAATATGAAGAAGCAATAGTTCACTATCGTCTTCTCACATCACGATATCCAACAGCAAGGCAAGGCGTTTATGCACAGTATGAAATAGGTCATATCTATCGCCAGAAAAAAGAGCTGGACAGGGCTGTTGTGGAGTTCACCAGGACACCACACTACGGCTCTTATGGAGCCCTTGCAGCCCTAGAGTTAGCGCAGACAAAGATAGACCTTAAAGGCATCAAGAAGCCAATCTAATCAAAGAGGAATAGAATCGAAGAATGGAATCATAAAACTACAATACTAAAAATGGAATAAATCCATTCTAATCTAATCTCCCATGTACTGCACATCGTATCTGCCCGGAGGAATCATTCAAGTAATAACTATTCGCAGGCTCATGCAACAATTTGAGGCAGTTCCATTCATCACCAAACATATCTGCTTCAGCTTTGTTGCTGAGGTTGGGATATATTTTATGGCTTACAAAGTGCATATCCAAAAATTTTGTTACCAAGTGCTGCTGCCATGCGCATTTCTCTTTAATTGTTTCGGGAGTAACAGAAGGGGGCATATGCTTTGTGCACCAGACGTTGCTATGGTTATCAGAGAAATAAAGCCCACCGAATGTTTCCTTCACCTCTTCATCCAGTGCACCCAACCTTTTCAGCATACCCGTAAACCCATCAGTCCCATCTTCTGCAGTAGCTTGATAGGCATTTCCATAATCAGCGCTGGATTTCTTTATAGCCTCTTCTATTTTTTTCTGGTAACTTATACATATACTATACTCATCCATTAAAAGTATATTCTTCTCACGTCTGTGTAGAAGTCCATACAAGTTCTGCTGGTAAAACAGCATAATTCTTTTTGGACTTTGCGGGAGAGTGATTTTCAGTTCTTCTGCTAGTGCATAACCCATTGGCAGCAGCCATGACTCAGCATTGATAGACTCTGTCCCAAAGAGTTCTTTCGCTCGTCTCATATCCACTTGTTTATGTATTTCTGAATCTTCCTTTACTTTTTTCGCTAACTTGGTAAAGATCGGTAAGACTTTATCATCTAATGTTCTGAGAAGCCAATCTGTCAGCTGTTTGTTTCCCTCACGTTCATTGACAACCCAGTAGTTTTCATGTTGCATGATTTTTGCTTCGATAGTGACAGCACATTTTTCTCCATTGTATATTATCATCCCGTCCCCCAATAAATTGATGAGTGGTGGAAGCATGCGCTTTATTGGGTCTTTAGTCAATGGAGTTGCTTTGATGCTTATGGTAACTGGATGTTTTTGTGAAACCGTGTACGTCACGAAATCATCTTCTCCATTTTCAGCACATACGCCAGTTGCCAGAAGCAATGTTACTATAATTTTTTTCATTATACGAAGGAAAATGAACCTGTTTTTATCTTTTGCCAATAGGTTTAAATAACCAGTGAGGATAAAGTGTGTCATGAATTGCACGAAAAAAGCTGCAATGCCTCTCGAGGTAATTGCCTGGGCGATCATTGTACTAGTGGTTGTTGTTGTTCTTCTGTTGATTTTTCAAGGTCCAAGCCAAAGGGCACATACTTATTTTGGAGAAACACTGGATTCTCTTGGGGATGCAGCTTGCCTTTCTCAGGGAATGCTGACAAAGGTTTCACCTAAAAATGATATAGACGGGGATAATAGACCAGACTCATGTGATGTATGTGTTTGTGAAGGGGTTTGCCCTAACGGAAAAAACAGTAAGAATGATGAAGATGATAACGGAAACAAAATCCCCGATGGGTGTGACGATCTCAATGACCCCGAAGACCATTGGTGGCCTGGCTGCAAAAAAGAGGATAGGAACAATGCATTCTCTGGGAAAAATCCTGGCAGTATTGTTGTACTTGACAAACAGAAGCGTACGTGGCAATGTAGATTAAAAACAACCCCCTCTCAAAGTGTTTCACTACCAAAATGAAGCTCCTTGCCAACAAACGTGGCATATCTCTTGTCCTAGAAGCATTTATCGGTTTTCTCCTCGCAACTTTTGCTACAGTTATCTTGATCTATGTCGGCTTCCGTCTTGTGTCCCTTCTTATTCCACCAACAATAGATCCTGCTACTGAAGCAAATATGAACAATCTTGTTAAAGCCATCAATTTACTTAATTCTGGGAATAAAGAGAAGGATGTCATACGTCATTTTCCATTCCATATAGGGGAGGACTATATTCTTGTGGGATTCCCAAAAGGACAAGGCATCATCGATGATTGCAGACCGTTGTCATTACCTTCAGCAATACAACGTCCTCTGCAGTGCGGAGATAATGCATGCTTATGTATTTATAAAAATATTCATGGTTTTGATGATTTAACCAAACAACCTCTGCGTTGCGTTGCGTTGTTCAATGTCGATATGATTTACAGTCCCTTTCATAGCGATGAAAGTAGTATGCAGCTTCGTTCAGGTTTGGCATCAGCGGTTTCAGAAAACTTGAGGGCGGCACCATTACAGGTTAAGCCCAAGGCGTATGGGGGGTGGACGGGGCAATATCAATACTTTATTTTATATGGCCAATGCATGGCACCTCCTGCATTCAGTGTCCAGGAATTGTATGTCGATATGCATCGTGAAGAAGGCAAGACATTTATTTTCATTGCAGGAGAGTCTGGTCATGCACAAGACAGATATAACGACTTGCAGGAGGGATTGCCCGGCTTTCCACGTACTTTAGAGAAACAACTGGAAGAACTTATTGCTCTTATAGAAAAAAGCAAAGACCCCTACCAAGTCAATTATGCAGTTTTCACCGTACTTACAAATCCAGTATTAATCAATAGCTTTTTAGCAACGCACTCACTGGAGGAATTCAAGAAACTTTTCTTCAAGCGCTACGAGAAAAATCTGGTGCCGATTCCTACATTAACAGAAAGTCATATAAAAGATAATGCAGAACAGGTCTGGGAACAATATGAGAATGTCCTCATAAAACTCGGTTATCCCGGTAAACCATGGTACGCAAGTACGTGCGTAGCAGCGTTTAAAACCGGTAAGGAAGAAAACGAGTGCTGGGTGCCCAAGAATAGGGATTTGAACAGGTAAAAACACAATCTCCAGTAACTCATTTTTTTCTGTTACTCTATACCTCCTAATCCCATTTGAACGTCTATAAAAAACTCTGAAAACTAAACTGAAAGTGAAATTCCAAATACTCATTGAAGTATCAATGAATAATAATAATGTTTCAATGAAGCATCACTGGGCTTTTCATCTGTTCAACATGGTGAGATGCCAACATTTTCATTCCATATTCTGAGAGCCTCACATAACTGTGTCTTCCTTTTTTCATTCTCTCAATAAAGTGGAGTTCCTCAAGACGTTTGAGGTAATTTGCAACAGTGGTCTGCATTTTTTCAACATTCTGGGTCCCATACAGTTCAGCATTAGTTGTTCTCACTGGAACATACTGTGCTCCATGCTCTCGCTGCAATGACCCAATGAGAAAAAGTGTTTTTCTTTGCTGCTCAGTAAGTATGTCCAGCGATGCCCCATCATATTGTCGTATTATCCTGTTTTGAGCTTCAGTGAACTGTTGATGAACTATTTCCTTTTCTTCAGATTGCTTCATCAAATGTTCATTGAACTTTTTTTCAACATTTTTTTTCCATTCCTCATGTTCGTTCTGTGCAGCTTCATTTTGTGTAGCAATAAGTGAGAGTTCCTCTATACGCTCTTTTAGATATGAAATCCATTTTACCAAGAATTCATTATCTTTTTTTACCTGTTTGAATGATTCCCTTACTTTTCTCTCATTAATCATTTGAAATCTACAAGACTTCTAAGCTTAAATGCGTTTATGTCGTCGGAAAAAGTGCATACTACATGTAGATTATGCATACAGTATATCTGCCAATTCAATTTAGGCACCATTCATATCAAAAGCCATTTAAAGCTAAAATATATGAGTTAGTCCATGGTCTGTTGGTCAAAAAAAGGAGCCATGGAAGCAGAGACGTTGGTTATACTAGCTGATGTTTTCTTTTTGCTGCTTGTTTCTGGAGTACTCTTATCTGAGCTCAGGGACGTGCAAAAAAATACGACTTTCGAGAAGGCATATGTAGCAAGTGATCTTGCAGCACTGCTGGCAACAATCCAAGTCTTTGCAGGTGATGTGGTAATAGAGTACACGCTTCCGCTCACGCTCACTGTAGAACTGCGTGGAAATGAAGTAGTAGTTTCTGATGATGGAGCTGCTGTAAGTCACATATTTCCCAAAATTATTACATCAACACCCGTTACATTATCTTCTATAACAAAATTTAAGATTGTCAAGAAAGGCCGCGAGGTGACACTCTTGTGAAAGCTCAGATTACTTCTACAATACCAATAACCGTTATGAAATATGGCATAGCAGTACTTCTTGTTTTACTTCTAAGAGCAATAACGCCTTACACTATGGTTATGCATGTGGATACTGGAGAAGCTGAGCGTTATCTTTTTATGAACCAATTGCTGGCATCGTCGCTTGTGTTAGAGAAAGACGGGTATGCACATGTTGGTGTTCTTGATCCAGCAAAGATATCTACTTTAGACCAGCGCATCACCTACGACCATAGACTAGCGGCCAAGATAATACTATCCAACGCTACAGGTACTCTCAATTCAGAAGGATTTTTTCAAGAGGAATGGTATAAGTTGTGGTCTGTACTCGTGGGCAAGAGAGGTCCTGGCGGCACTGTGAAGGAGGAGAAAATATATTATGTTCTGTATCAAGAAGGAGAAAAACTTATCCCGGGAACAGTGAAGATTGACGTGGTGATGCCCATTGGATAGAGGATTTCTCGCAGAAGTTATACCCATAGCATTATCTTTGTTCCTCTTTGCGTTCATATTTATCATATTTTATGCACTACTCTCCTACAGCGGAGAGCAGCAAACTACGCTGCTTACCAGCGCATCCTCAAAAACATCGTCCATGAATGAACTTCTCTCACTGCTTCAGACTCCCATACTCCTTAATGATGAAACAGTGCCACTTGCAGATGCAATGGTCATGGCGATCGAAAGGCCAGAATACCAACTTAGGGTACACGATGAAATAACGCAACATATGTTTCTTTTTCATGCTCCAACCAAAAAGACGCTCTGTGGGTATGTCCTCATTCTGAGAAACGGCAACAAAGAAGTACTTTCAGCGCACTCAATACAATTTGCCACAACAGCATATGTCTATGAAACGTACCCATTTACCCTATCGTCTTACAAATCACCCGGTACTATATACAACGCTGATTTCAGCGTGGAGTGTAGTGCTTATTGAAAATGACAAAAGGCGTTATTTTTAGTATCGGACTGGTGTTGATTACCATTGGCTTTTTATCTGGGTTACTGCTCGTCGTCATGACAAAAGAGGGCAAGTTTGCGCAAAAAGCTATAGGAGAGTATAGTTACCAAATGATTGATAAATTTTATGACATTGAAATTGCTCGTCAATCCCTTATACAATCAGGACGTTTTGCATTACTTGCAGCTGAAAAATCTTCTCTCGAGCAAGGGATACGTGAGGCTTGCCCAATGGAAAACGGGGTTGCTGTTTGGTCAGGAGAAACGGATTGTTTCCCAACAAAAGATGATTTTGAAAAAAGCATTACGGTCAAAGTAGGAACCCTGCTACAGAAATACCAGAAGAGTATGCTTTATCTTGATGATAATTACGAGCTTATAGTGAATGTGCAGCCTTCTCACATAGTTCTCACTGCAAGACCATATAGTTTGGTAACGTACGAAGTAGACAAGCCAAGCCAGAAAGGGGAACCCTATCTCGCATCCTCTGAATCACTCTCAGAAAAAATAACAACTGAAAAAATCACAGCATGTCCATTTCCCCAACGGCTATTGGCACAGAAATACCTCGCAGCATTTTCACGGTATCAAACATCCATCTTTGCAGCTTCAAAAAGATTTTCTGTTGACCCGGCACTGTTAGCTGCCCTTATTACAGAAGAAACAAGCTTTGGCACTAATCCGGAGGCAGATCGTACAGATGACTATGGACGACCAATGAAAGATGGGATTCCGGATTATTTGGCTGGGTGTCGTGTCTGTTACATTGAAGGATGTCTCGATCATTCAACAGTAAGCGATCTTACTAAAAGCAACTGGCGTGCACCGCCCAATAAACCTGACCATAATATCATGTGTGCAGCAGAACGCATTGCAGCGTATAAATCAAAAATAGCGTCTGGGGAAGCATTTGGTTGCCTTATGGACTCTCGTTACGATGGGCAATCTGAAAATATGCTCATAAGAAAATTGGCTTGCACTTATAACAGTGGGCCAGAAAAGTACTCCTATGCAGAAGAAGTGTATTCTTTCTTTTTACAGTGGAAGGATGTGCTGTGCAAGCAGAATCTGCTGACGGGAGGCGTTGTAACCAATCCTGCACCGGCACAACGCAATGCAATATACAGTGCAATGCCAGCTTTTTCTTCGGAGATTAATGTAAACATGACTGAAATAGAAACAGTCATCTCCAAAGCAAAGGAGCTTGCAGTGCTCTGTAAGACTAATAGTATTCTTTGTCTTCAAAAGTCACCATTTCTTGATGCATCATGCACTGCAAAATACAAAACATTGCCAAAAATAGAGCCAGGCAAGTCATTAGTGCTTACGTTCTGCAGTCCCATCACCGCACCTCTGCTTAATGATAAACCATTTTACTTAAAATTCTCATTTTTGCTTCCTCAACGTCATTAAAAACGTCTTCAACTATAGATTTTTAAACCGCTTTGATTCTAAAGGGATATGAACATTTTGGCATTTGCTGATTTGCATGCACATAAAGTTTCAATGGAGAAACTACGCAAGAAGAGCAAAGAGGCGGATATAATCATCGCTGCAGGAGACATGTCCATCTTCGGGAACCATCTTGATACTGTTATGGGATTCCTGATATCTTTAGGCAAGCCTGTTCTTGTTCTCCATGGTAATCATGAGAGTGAAGAAGAAGTAATTGGATTAGTGGGCGGATCCATGCACTTCATCCACAATAGCAGTTTTATGTTTGCAGGAACATTGTTCATTGGGTGGGGTGGTGGTGGATTTTCTATGGTAGACACTGCTTTTGAAAGGAATATGAAGGCTTTTATTTCACAATGTTCACACTCTAAGAAAACGGTCTTCATTACGCATCAGCCACCTTACGGAACAAAACTTGACAAAATCTATGGTAGCTACGTTGGCAACAAGTCTTTCCGTACATTCATCCGTCAAGCACAGCCAACCCTCGCAATAAGTGGTCATATCCACGAGACTGCAAGAAAAACAGATCTTCTGGGTAAGACGTTCCTGGTAAATCCGGGACCAGAAGGGATGTTGCTGAAAGTTTAAAATCCCTCCAATTCAAAATATTCAGAATTCCATTATTCTTTCTTTGCTGTCTTCTCGCGCTAGCAGCACGACTCTGCTCACTTCTTTTTCATCGATTATTCTAAGCTCGGGGTTGTGTCTAACAATATCCAGTGCAAACTGCTTGATTTCCAGATAGGTTGGCATACTGCTTATTTCTAAACGTTCGCGTGAATGACCAATCCACATATAGCCTTTCAGCTCGTAGAATTTCGCACGGACAGTTTTAAACATATCTGCATATAATTCCGGATGTACCATATTGTACCCCTTTGTGAGCGTCATCCTGATAACAGTACGCTTGAAATTTGGGAGCATGTTCAATGTCTCTTGTAAGCGCTGCCATGCGTTTGGAGTAATGGGCATTGCGGATTTTTTATAAATATCTTCATTTGGTCCATATAAGCTAACATACAACTGGGTTGGCTGGTTATCCAGCAATTGCCTTACCATTAAAGGGATAGTCCCATTTGTCACCAAATAAGAAGTGATGCTACGCTTATGCAGTTCTGCAATGAGCTCAGGAAGGCGTGGATACATTGTCGGCTCTCCAGTCAAAGAAATAGCGAAATGGAGCGGTTTTTTCATCTCATCCAATCGCTGTTTGTCTACATGTGGATTCCCACCAAATCCTTGTAAATATTTTACCTGTTCACGAATACATCCCTCTATGATGTCAACAGGATTATCAACAGGTCCTTGCCATGTGGGATATGTATACTTCGTGTCACGCCAGCAGAAAACACAGCGATGGTCGCACATATGTGTTGGGCTCATTTGTACGCACTGCCATGAGTGGATGCCGTAGAATTTACACTTGTAGCAGGTATCTACTCCCCTTATCGCTTTTTTTGTCCATTCACATACTTTGATGAGACTGTGATTCCCGACAACACGGTATCCCTGTCTCTCAAAGTCAAGTCTCTTCTCGGGACTGAGCATGTTTTATTGGCAAAAGGGGAACTATATAAATTATTACTGTTCTCCTACCAGTAATGGATGTTTGTGCGTGTATAAATACTGCAGAGAAGAATAAAGACTATCTCACTTGGAAGAACATCCATCCTCATGCGTTCCTGAGTTACTTCTTTCTGAGTGAGGATTTCGGACAAGTGGGATTCTACGATGAAAAGATTGATAAAGTGTTTTCACTGAAATTAGATGCAACAATGAATGTGGTCTCTTCATGGGAGGATGAGGTATTTTGTGATCCTGAGAAAAAGATAGAGCCATTAGTTTTGGATTCGGTTACGTTGTCGGTTACAGCAATAAAAGAGGCAGCGACACTATTCTTTTCCGAGAAATACAAAACGCTCCAGCTTGTTAAAATGTTATACCTGCTTGAGAAAATGCCCGGGTTTGGTGTCGTTTGGAATATAACATTTGTTACTACCTCTTTTCTCCTCATTATAATAAAGCTCGATCCACGTACCGGGAAACTTCTCGACGAGCAGAAAACTAACCTTGTCAAATGATTACTTTGTCAAGTAAGGCAGTACGACTTTCCATATACTCTCTGCTATTGTTACATATGGGAGAATATTCCCCTTATCAACACATTCTATAACTTTCCAATTTCTCTCTCCTGCTAATGTAAGGTACTGTTCCATTACTCTCTTTTGGAACTCACCGTCATTCTCATGAATATCTGCCTGCTTCCCGGTTTCTTTTGATTCTTTTTCCTCTAATTGTTTGGAAATTTCTGTAGGAACGTGTAAATAAATAACTAGATCTGAGCGAGGTAACTCAAATATCCCGAATTCTAGCGTTTCAAGCCATTGCAGAAATGCAGGTCTTTCCTTTTGAGGGAGTTTGGCGCTCTGGTATGTCATGTTTGATTCCATGTAACGGTCAAGTACCACGATATATCCATTGTTCAGCCAGTTCACTAGTTTTTCTTTTTCATTAAACCGGTTCACTGCATAAAGCAATGAAGGTAGTTTTGCACCGAGTTGTTCCTTTGAGCCATAACAACCTTGCAAGTATTCTTTAACCATCTCTCCACTTAACGATTGGTACTGTGGAAAGTCAAGTAATGCTGTCTTGTAGCTTTCTCTTTTCAGTCTTTCATGCAAGAGCGTTGCCTGAGTATGTTTACCCGTTCTATCCGTACCATCTATTGTGATAATCTTTCCTATTTTTTTTTCCAAGCTGCCCATTATATTCTCCACCACTTTTTATACATTGTGCATCACCATAGGCTTCATCAAAAAATTCTCGCTCTCGCCCGGCTCAGCAGATTTTCACCTTTGCATTTTTAGGTGATAGCTGACACAAAGAAGAATCGCTGTTCTCCTTATGTAAGAAGCCTATTGCTTCTTTGCATTTCCCTAATGTCGTCCCTTTGTCAGCGCAAAATGGGCTACTGATAAGGCTCGACCTTAGGCTGCTGAGCGCTTTTTTGGATGGAACTATCATTATCCAAAGATATATAAAAACATTGCGCTCATGGAAGCGCATGATTCTTGGTGTCACGGGCACAAATGCAAGTGGTAAAGGTGTCTTATGCTCAATCCTGAAAGAGTTGCATGGCTTTACTATCTTGTCACTGGCAGACATTCTCCGAGAAGAAGCATCCTCCAGAGGTATTGAACCATCGACTAATAATCTTATTGCGTTAGGTAACGAATTTCGGGAAAAGTATGGAGCAGCTGTACTGGCCAAGCTTATCAAAAAACGTCTTCCTGATGGAGATGTTGTCATAGATTCTATCAGGAATCCAGTTGAAGTAGAAGAGCTTCGCAAAATCCCTGGTTTTTTCTTTATAGCAATAGATGCGCCACAGAAATTACGGTATGAAAGAGAACATAGCAGAGGAAGGGTAGGGAATGTAAAATCATTTGATGACTGGTTGTCCATTGAAAAATTAGAGGATGAGGAGAATCCACTCCACCTGCAGGTACATGAATGTATGAAACTTGCTGATTATACCATTGTGAACAATGGAAATAAAGACCAACTCATTTTACAAACAGGGAAAATGCTGCAAGCAATTAAAGAAAAACAATGATCTTGTCACGTGAATGGTACCCACTCTTTATGCGGACTCCCCTTTTTGTCAGCTTCTTCAGGTACTTGCACAGCCTAATGTTTGCTTTTCCTTTTTCAGGTGGTGCATTAATCGTAATGTAAAGAATCCCATTCTCAAATTTATGTATCTCATCCTTGGTTGATGGAATAATGTGTATACGTAGCTCATTGTTTTTTACATAGGATGTGATGTCCATTAGGAGGTGATTCTTCCAAAGCTTTTTATAGCCTTCTCCCTCTTCTTTGCTTTCCATGAAACCTATGGGGAGTATAGATCTGGATGGTGTGCTGTGTACATTCTTGCCAGCATTTCTCGAAGAAGTAAACTCCCTCTACAATCTTTTCTTAATGGAAGAAGATGTTGTTGAGTATGATTTTGTAAAACTTGGGTTACGTCGTGATCAGATATACACTGCATTCGATAGCATGTTAGAGAAGAAAGCATACGAGAGCTTACCAATAGTAGATGATGCGCTTTCCGCAGTTTATTCCCTTTCGGAGGCTTACAATCTCATGATAAGTACTTCCCGAGACGAATCAACAAAAGCCCAAACCGATGCATGGTTACAAAAACAGTTTCCCAAAGTTTTTACTCCTGTCGTATTCAATGGTAATAACAAAAGGCACATCATGCAAGCACATTCATGTCTTTTTCATGTTGATGACTATGCCGAGCACATTAGTAGCATAGAAGGAACAGACACACTCCCCGTGCTCTACACAAGACGATATAATAAGAAGTATATTACTCACTTAACCTATGGGCAATCAGATATCCATATACACCTTTTAGATTATTACTGCAAGCACAAAGGCTGGCCTTCTGTGCGCGTTCAGTCATGGAAAGAATGCGTCACACTTTTACTCGAATTCGCTGCGGTTCATCCGAAATAATGCGGCTTCTCTTCTTTCATCTGTTTTGCTTTTGCAGCTTTGAATTGTCTTAATAGCTCACGGTACATGTTGGCTATATCCGGGGTTACCGATGGACCCACTGTTTCCAGAGCAGCTTTGAAATCATCCATCTCTACATCCTTTGTCTTGATATTCTTGCGCAATGCATGGATTGCGGCCTCACGGCATATGGCTTCCATGTCTGCGCCCACATACCCATCTGCCAAGTCCGCCAGTTCTTCAAGCTTAACATTATTGAGCGGCATATCCTTGGTATGCACCTTCAATATCTGAATGCGTGCTTCTTTGCTTGGCACATCTACCAGAATGATTCTGTCACATCTTCCTGGTCTGAGCAGTGCCGGGTCAACGATATCTGGCCTGTTTGTGGCTGCAATTATCACAACGTCATGCAACTCTTCCAGGCCATCTATTTCAGTCAGCAATTGGTTGACAACACGCTCACTGACATGTGCATCGCTACTCGCCCCTCTCCTCGGAGCTAAACTGTCAATCTCATCAAAAAATATAATGGTTGGAGCTGTCTGACGTGCTTTTTCAAACACCTTGCGTACAGCTTTTTCACTCTCGCCCACCCATTTTGAAAGAAGCTCTGGTCCCTTTACAGAAATAAAATTAGCTTCACTCTCTGTAGCCACTGCCTTAGCAAGCAGTGTCTTACCAGTCCCGGGAGCTCCATACAAAAGGATTCCTCTGGGAGGCCTAACCCCAAGCCGCTTGAATGCATCGGGATACTTGAGCGGCCATTCAACAGCTTCTTTGAGTTCTTGTTTTACGTTTTCCAAGCCACCTATCTCTTCCCATCTAACTGTTGGCACTTCAACAAGTACCTCACGCATAGCACTAGGACGGACCACTTTTAGTGCATTCATGAAATCACGCTGTGTAATCCTAAGTTGTTCAAGTACATCCTTTGGAATTGCTTCCTCTTCTCGGAGTTTTAATTCCGGCAGAATGCGCCGCAGGACAATCATCGCAGCTTCCTTACATAAAGCACTCACATCCGCGCCTACAAATCCATGTACCATATCAGCGATCTTCTTCAGGTTGACACTCTTATCCAGAGGCATGTTACGCGTGTGGATTTTCAGAATGTTCAAACGACCTTCTTTGCCAGGTACTCCTATCTCAATTTCCCTGTCAAAGCGTCCAGGACGGCGTAATGCCGGGTCAAGTGCATTTGGTCTATTGGAAGCAGCAATGACAACAACTTTTCCCCTGCTCTTTAATCCGTCCATCAGGGCAAGCAACTGTGCAACGACACGTCTTTCCACTTCACCAACCACTTCTTCCCGTTTCGCGGCAATCGCATCTATCTCATCTATGAAAATAATGGATGGGGCATTCTTTTCAGCTTCCTCAAATTTCTTTCTTAAATTTTCTTCCGACTGTCCATAAAATTTGGACATTATCTCCGGGCCATTAATCAAGAGAAAGTTGGAGTTGCTCTCATTTGCCACTGCTTTTGCCAGCAGCGTCTTTCCCGTACCTGGGGGACCGTGCAAGAGAACTCCTTTTGGCGGTTCTACACCTAAACGCTCAAACACCTCAGGATGCTTTAATGGAAGCTCTACCATTTCCCTAATCTTTTTGATTTCTTCGTCTAATCCACCGATATCTTCGTAATTCACTTCAGGGAGAGCTTCTTCCTTTACTTCGATTGCCTCAGGATTCAAGACAACTTCAGTTGCATCAGTGATGATCACAGCTTGCTTAGGATTAGTATCAGCGATAACGAATTTAATGTCCCCAAAGCCAAGGCCAGCAAATTCCTCATCTAACATACTAAAAATATCCTCAAAAAATGGAGATTCCGTCATGGTATGGCGTCTCCTCCGTGTTCCTCCCAAAGAGACTATATCTCCTTTGACCACAGCGCGGCCAAGAAGCCCATTCTTGAATGTGGTAGGGGATGCACGTACAATAACACCTTTTTTAGCAGGAGCAACAACGATACGCTTTGCTTCTTTCACCTCAACTTTTCTCACATCCACCATATCACCTAAACTAGTTCGTGCATTTTTTCTTATAAGTCCATCCATCCGTACAATAGGTAACCCAATATCGCTCGGGTATGCACGGTCAGCAATAGCAACAGTCTTTCTCTCCCCCTCAAGTTCAACGATATCACCTGCTCGTATCCCTACCTTCTGCATAAAACTAGAATCAATTCTTACAATACCTTTATTGACATCATCCTGAACAGCTTCTACAACTTTGAGTTTTGTTTCTTTTTCTTCAGCCATTTTAGTCCTCCTTACATAATTTTATCTGTTTCTTCTTAATAATGTGTTCTGCGAATTCTATTTTCTCAATAATGTTTTCTACTGTGCCAAGATATTTCACCACACGCTGGTGTGTATGGTCATCTTTACGCACTCCTTCAACTATGTAATAATACGCCTTAATGCCGTGACTGCGTTGGAATCTTTTAACGCGGATATACATGGTGAGCCGTAGGCACAACAATCTTTTATTTAAATCTTTCTATGACAATTTTCAAATCTCACTACTACTTGGTTTAAACACCATTTAAGCAGTATTCTCTTGATATATCCATCCGATAAATGTTCAAAGACCACTTCTACTCATTGCAAATCAGTTATGGTTCATTTTACACGTTCTCGTGTAGGCACACAATCAGCATAAAAAATTACCAATTACCTATTCACATACTCTTCTTCACATACTCTAAGTGATGGTCCAACAATTTTTCTACAATGTCATCCTCCCACTCCTCACGCAACTTCGCCTTAAGTTCATGAATAGAGGCACCTTTTTCTATGTCCTCTTTTATCTTTGTGCATACCTCCTTGAGTTTCTTTTTGATGCATTTGGCCATATCAAGCATTACGTTTGCCGGGATATTATATCGTGAGAGCACAGATTCATAATTCCCTTTTCGTAAGATTGCGATGATGCATTGTTTTATGCACTCAGTATTCCTTTGGTTTATCTGGGAGCGTATCTTTTCAACAATGTCTTCTGGTAATTTCGTTTTGATATATTTTTTATCTCCATTAATACTCGTTTTCCATAGTTGTTCGTATATGCTTGCTATTTTATCCATCTCTTCTGCAACAATCTGCATGACTAATTCCTTGTTCCAACCAGCGTGTACGAATTCATGGATTATCTGGTTTGGCTTGTAACCATTTGTCAATGCATCAACTACACGGTAAGTGACAGCCAGACAGAAGTCTTTGTAAGGTTCTAATGTTTTATTCACCATTTTTCTGGAAAGACCAACATCAATCAATGTTCTGCAGATTTCCCTGTCATCTACTCCACCTTTTACCGCTGCCCGAACAAATTCATCTACTTGTGTAACAAATGTATCGTACTTCCTGAGTTTCTTAGTAATGTAAGGTAACTGTAGTCCACTCTTGAGGAGCATGAGCTTGATTTGCCATAAGGGTTTCCCATGCGTAATGGCATAGGTAAGAGGTCTATTCCTTATACTCGTAATTATCTCCTGAATTGTATTATGGTATGCTTGCACAAATGAGTGATATGTATCTGTAAAAGTGTACCAAGTGCTTAAAAATGTGGAAATTACCGTATGGATGAGATGATGATACTTCTTCTTTAGAGCATGTTCTACATTAGTTATCACAGTGCCGATTAATTCCATTCTATAATAGTACCATTCACGTAATGCACTCACTCTGTTTACAAGTCCACTAACGTTTTCGTATATCTCTCCACGATACCTCTCTTCTGAAATAAACAATCTGTTTACTCTCATTGTTACTTTTTTCTTACCAATACGCACAATAGGTGTATATGTCTTGATAGAGAATACTCGTTGTATTGTTTCATACCAATAATTGAATAGTGGAGGCCATCTCTTCGTAATATTCTCTATAAATCTCTTCCTGACAATCCTCTGGTACGCTACATACCCTCCCAATACTGTGGCAAGAATAAGGATGGCTACAAGAAGATTATAGAACGCTACTTCTATTGGTCTTTTGACTATGACTGGTTTTACTTCTACCAATTGTGGGAGAACTGGTTTTTCTATCCACTGGCATGTTTCTGTTTCCACACGCTGCAATATGCTCAGGTCACATTTGCTATCGTCAGTACAAATCCGCATCCGATTACCTGTTTCATTGTATTGTCCCCATTCGCTGCATACCCAATTTTCAGTACATGCGGTTGCACCACCACTTATTGTTTTCAGCCAGCCTTTCTTTTTGGTTGTCACGGTGGCTGTGGGAGTTTCTGTTGTTGGGCATTTGCCGCAGTCAAACTCACAGTTTGAACACATCTCTCCTTCATCACATGAATTATCACCACAGTACGGAGCATATGGAGAAGGACCTATGCCAAGTCCGGGGTCATGCGGTTTGATACTCGTATTAACATAAATCAATCCTTTTGGTAAGTGCTGCCAGACAATCCATGCTGTGTCATTATTACATCTCCCCTCAGTAAAGTTCCAGTCAGCGCATTTGAATACTTTATATCTCGGTCCTGAACAAACATATCCCAACTCAATAGTCATTTCAGTAAAGTTGGCAATCGGTTCAATGCCGACAATAGATTCGAATTTCGTGAAATTGGATGCATTGACCGGCACTTGTTGCAGTCTCGCAAATTGGCTGATATTGACATAGCCTCCTTTTGCACCAGTACCTGAGATAGAAACACGTGCTATTGCGGGGATTGGTTGTGCTTGTGCCACTGGTTCAGCTGCAGCAGCTGCGACAGCCACAGGCGCAGCAGCTTCTCCTGGGCCGGCAGTAGGTGCTTGTGCTGCTGGGCCAGCTTCACCTGCTGCTTTTGATTCTCCTCCAGCACCAGCTCCGCCACCTGTTGTACCTCCAGAAGCACCTCCAGCTTCTGCTGCAGTACTCACTTCAACAGTTATCTGGCTTGTTATCGTTTCAAAGCCATCGCTTACTCGAAGTGTTACGGTATCAGAACCAGCAGCACTTGCTGTTAATGTTACTATTCCACCACTAACGGTAGCAGTAACTAATCCTGTTGTTGATGCAGTGAAAGAGAGTGTGTCTCCATCCTCATCACTGAATCTTGAAAGAAGGTTGACTGTCGTACTCGATTTTGCTTTGAAGAATTGTGCTGGCACACTACCTGTAGGTGGAACATTAATGATGAATGCGAAGATATCTGATGAGTTCCAGTTGTTGCTTGTGTCATTAGCATATACTCTCCAACCTACTCTTGAACCATGCGTTGCATTGATTCTTGTTACGTTCACAGAATTATTTGTTGTTCCGCTAAATCTCTCAAAGGAAGTATTAACAAACTGTCCTGAGTTATTTATACTAAAGATGAAACCTGATAAGCCAACGGTATCTGTCCATGTTAGATTGAATAAAGCAGTATCATTATTTTTTATGCTTGTAAAGTTTGTTATGTTGTTGCTCCAGCCTGGTGGTTGGTTGTCTGCTACGGTAAATGAGAATATTGAGGATGAGTTCCAGTTATTGGTGGTATCATTTGCATAAAATCTCCAGCCAACTACTGAACCGGGGACAGCATTAATACGTGTTAGATTAGTAGAAACATTTTGCGCTCCTGAAAATCGTTGGAAGGTACTATTGACAAAAGTGCCGGAATCATTGATGCTGAAGATAAATCCAGACAAGCCGACATTATCTGTCCATGTGACGTTGAACAGTCCATTGGCTCCTTCACTGATTGTTGTGAAATTAGTGGCGTTATTACTCCATTGCGGAGCTTCTCCTGTTATGGTGAAGGAGAATGTGTTAGTTGAGTTCCAGTTGTTAGTCGTGTCATTAGCATAGATTCTCCACCCAATGACTTCCCCACTTCTTTTTGTGTTGTTGATAGTGTACGCAACACTGCTGACATTGTTTGTGCCAGTGAGTGATGTAAAGCTTCTGTTGACAAAGAGCCCAGAGTCATTAATGCTGAATATAAATCCAGACAAGCCGACATTATCTGTCCATGTGACGTTGAACAGTCCATTGGCTCCTTCACTGATTGTTGTGAAATTAGTGGCGTTATTGATCCATTGTGGAGCTTCTCCTGTTATGGTGAAGGAGAATGTATTAGTTGAGTTCCAGTTGTTAGTCGTGTCATTAGCATAGATTCTCCACCCAATGACTTCTCCACTTCTTTTTGTGTTGTTGATAGTGTATGCAACACTGCTGACATTGTTTGTGCCAGTGAGTGATGTAAAGCTTCTGTTGACAAAGAGCCCAGAGTCATTAATGCTGAATATAAATCCAGACAAGCCGACATTATCTGTCCATGTGACGTTGAACAGTCCATTGGCTCCTTCACTGATTGTTGTGAAGTTAGTGGCGTTATTACTCCATTGCGGAGGGGTCCCGTCACTTACACCACGTGCTTGGGAATTACTCGTTATACCAAACTCTCTCCCATCAAATGGCTCAATTCTAAACATAAGGTTACTGCCATTCCCATACACAGAATTATCCAATCCAAACAATGGGAAGTTTCTCAGGAAAGATTGATTAATTTCTTCTGAAGTTAATGCTCTATCATAAATCGCAACTTCATCTATCGTTCCATTAAAGAGGAACGCGTTTGCAATACGTGTGGAATTACCTATACTAATAGTAGGAGCAATTACAGAGATGATGTCTCCTCTCACTAGCTGTCTTCCCGTAAGAGTACCGTTGACGTATATAAGGAGATCAGTTCCATTGTAGGTTCCAACGATATGGGTCAATGTTCTATTTGGAATGATTGTACTAAAGACGCTGTTCGGATCAGTCACATTATGAATCAAGAATGTAGCAGAGCCATTGCTCGAGAGGAATAATTCGTAGGCTCTCTGCGTACCATTACCTACCGCAAGAATTCTTCTATTGCCATAATCATTTGTGCTTATCCATGCTTCGACTGTTATGTTCCCTGAAAGATTAAGGTTTCTCGCTCCAATGGTAAGGACATTTTGATCAACACCATTGAATGTTCCAGCAGGCGTTCCATATTGACCATTTGTTGTAAAGCCAAGCGTTCCTGTCAGATCATTCTTCCCAAATGCATCTTTTATTGTACTTCCACTATTCTCATTGAAGTGCCACATTGATACGGGCTTGTCGGGAGCTGGTGTGCCCACCTCTGCTTTGTCTAATGCGCCGTAATCCATCATATTATACAAGTTTGCTATCTCAAATGGTGACAGTGTCCTGTTGTAGATACGGACTTCGTCTATTGTGCCATTGAAGTTGTAAGCACTTTGTGTTGTTAGGGTGTTTCCTGCTGCACCAATTGTCAACGATGCTGTTCCATCTACTATGTTGTCAGGATTACCAGCTGTTTGAGAACTGTCGATGGCATTTGTTTCAAAGATGCCATTAAGGTATATGCTCGTTCTATTTTCTCTATTCGCAGTGCCATTGTAAACAACAATAATATGCGTCCAGACATCAGGTTGTATTTGGGTTGTTGTTGTAATCCATCTCTGCGCTACACCAGCACCAAGGTCCCCATGCCATGCAAAAGTAACTGTCCCGGGTACTGATGAACCGCGCGTCCCCAAGAACCATTGTCGTTGGTCTTCCCCAACGAGACCATCTGCATATTTGCTAATGAAAAACTGGTTTTGAGCAGTTGTACTTCTTCTTGGTTTAACCCAAAGTGAGATTGTAAAGTTTGCACCAGCTGCAGTAAATGTGTTATCGAGAACATCACCAAAATGAATGGCATCATTGTTCTGAGTTCCGTTAAATGCAAATGCTCCTTTTGTGATACCTCCTCTAGAGAGATTTCCGGCGCCTGCGATAGAACCCGCATTGTTTCCAGTAGAATTATCTACTGCACTGCCATCTAATCTCCAATAGCCCACTAGTGTTTTATCCGTTAACCATACTTCACTCCCATTAACAAACCACGTCCAGACTGAGCCGTTCTCCACATCATTATCTGCATCACTGTAGTTCCATGCGCCGGCTACATCCATTGCTGTTGTGGGACTATAAGGAGTGATGTTGACTAACGATACATTCGGTAATGTATTTCCCACAATAAACGTAAAGATACTCGTGCTATTCCAATTATTATTCGTGTCGTTAGCATAAACTCTCCACCCTATAACCTCTCCTCTTCTCTTTGTACTGTTGATTGTCTTTGCCACGCTGGAAACATTTGTTGTACCACTAAATCGTACGGTTGTATCATTAACAAATAGTCCACTATCATTAATGCTGAAAATGTAACTTGACAACGCAGTCTCATCCGTCCATGTTACATTAAACAACCCATTCTCTCCTGCACGGATTGTAGTGAAATTGGTAACGTTGTTGCTCCAACCTGGTGGAGATATATCTGCACCAGCTGGTGAAGTGAAATTGAAGAGCCACGTTTCATTAATATCTCTAGATGAAATTCTACCACCAAATAAAATAACCTGGTTAATTCTTCTGTCAAATGCCATTGCATGTGTTGCTACTCTTGGTGGAGAAATTTGTGCAGTTGTAAGATTAAACCAGGTGTTGCTACTTGTATTGTATCCATATGTGTTATTTCCATAATTTCCCGCTTGTGCTCCAAATACAATTATGAGTTTCGTATTTGAATCATATACTGCAGCATGACCGTTATGGCCGGGTAGAGTATCTGGAACTATTCTAGGGCTCCATTGGTTGTTAGTAGCGTTATATACCCAAGTCTCATTGGTAGCGGATGCACCGGGATTTATCCCCCCTCCATGTAAAACAGATAAGTTCACACTCTCATCATATACAAAAGGTGGTGCTCCCCGCGCACTAGGACTTGTGAGAGGAGAAAGTTGTCTCCATGTGTTTGTGTCTGTTCTATACGACCAAAGTTGATTATCTCCATTAGCCCCTCCTCCTCCGAATATCAAGGTTGATCTGTTGCTTACATCAAAGGCAATACCCCATATATGTCCCAGAGAGGGGATTGAGTTCCCACTAGGTGGGGAAATTAATGGGGTTACGTTTGTCCATGTATTAGCTGTAAAGTTGTATATCCACGTATCATTAAGTGGAATAGATGTTCCATTCACAATTCCACCAAAGAGAATAGTGACGTTGTTGATACTATCATATGTCATCAAAGGTGCTCTCCTATGAGATGGTGCATTGTTTACTGTAGCGGTCCCCCAGGCCCTAGTTGCGGAAATGAAAAACCACGTTCTATTAGTAAAACCCGCACCATTACCAATACCTAGTTGGTTGTCTGATTCCCCAAATAAGATTGAGATATTGTTAGCAATATCATAAATAAAATTCTGGTTAGGTATGAAAACATTATTCCCAACGGAAATGGGGCGGTTATCTGTATTAATAAAACTCCAGTTGAAGTCAAAGCCAGAGAGATTGCCGAAACGTCTTGGTATTCTAAACGAAAAAGTATTTGTTGTGTTCCAATTGTTGCTTGTGTCATTTGCATACACACGCCATTGTATAATCTGTTCTTCTCTTACTGTTGTATTAATGGTTATTGCAACACTGCTGACATTAGTAGTACCAGTGAGAGAAGTAGAGCTTCTGTTGACAAACGCACCTGAGTCATCTATACTAAAAATGAAGCTTGACAGAGCAACATTGTCTGTCCATGTCACGTTGAAAAGAGCATTATCTCCTGCATTGATCGTTGTAAAGTTTGTAACAGCACTACCCCCTCCCGGGGGTGCTGTATCTAGGCTGCTTGATGAAGTGAAATTGAATATAAATGTCTCATTTAGTGATGAGTCAGCCCCATTTAAACCTCCTCCGCCACCAAAGAGGATGATGTGATTAAATACTCTGTCAAATGCCATAACAGAGCCACCTGCTTTTTTGCCCGATGTTGTTCTCGCACTCAGATTAATCCATGTATCACTGCTTGTATTGTATGCAAGTGTATCATTTGTTGCGCCACTAACACCACCATTATCATTTCCTTTTTCTCCACCAGCAATAATAATTATCTTTCTTACTGCGTCATATGCTGAGGCATATCTTCTGTTTGCTGGAAGTGTATCAGGTACAGCTCTTCGCGACCATCTATTATCTGTTGCGTTATAGACCCATGTTTCATTGTGTATGTTTGTTCCAAGAATACCACCAAATAAAACAGTAAGATTCACACTTTCATCGTATGTTAATGCCGGATCCATTCTCGCAGATGGTGGTGCGTTAGCAGGAGATAGTTGTCTCCACAAATTGGTGTCTGTTCGATATGACCATAATTGATTAACTCCACTTGAATCCCCCCTCCCGAAAATGAGAACTGACTGGTTTGCTCGATCAAATGCGATGCTAAATATATGTCCATTACTAGTAGAGCTTGTATCTACTGCAGGTGATATCGCCGGAGTAACATTTGTCCACGTATTTGCTGTAAAATTATAGATCCATGTTTCGTTGATGAAATCACTTGTAGAACTATTTCTGAACCCACCAAAGAGAACAGTCACATTATTGAGACTGTCATACGTCATCATAGGAGAATATCTAGGGGTTGGTGCACTATTTATCTGCAAAATTGTCCAGTTATTTGTAGAGGAATTAAAGAGCCATGTGTTGTTTGTTCCTGTTGGTGCTACGTCCTCGTTTTCTCCGAACAGGATTGCTACCCTATTCGCAATGTCGTAAACAAAGTTGTTACTACGCAGAGTATTTCTTAGTCTCCTTGGAGCAGTGCCCGGTCTTATCAATGTCCAGTTGAAGTCAAATTCCCCTGTTAGATTATGGAGGCCTCCACTATGCGGGTCGTATGCATACGCAACAGCGTCACCGAAGTGGAATTCTAATGCAGCTGTTCCGGGAATGTAGACATGACTTGTGAATTGCCCGGTATTGTTACAAGAATAATCCTGTTGGGAAACAGATATGTTGTCGTAAGTCGGATGTAATTTATCTACACCGCATTTCAATTCAACAAACGAAATCTCCCTGTCCCACTGCGTGTTGTTAACAGGCAGAACAGTCAAATTTGCAGTTCCAGTTGTATTGAAAAACACCGTCCAATTCTCACCACTGTGGGGGAAGGAGAAAACATTGAGGATATTGATTTCGATGAGATAAGTTTCGTTGGAGAGGTGGGGTACAACCCATTCAATTTTATCGATGAGTAAATTGTTATTCTCATCAAAATAGCTGATACCCCCGGTGAACAGCTCCTTGGAACCGTTCACCAGGTGATATAGCTTAATGGAGGTTTTAGGTGATTCTTTGGGTAGCGTGGTGTATGTCGTGATGTTTTCATAGTGGTAATCACTGTACACAGTAATTTTTTTCTGAGTGGCAGAAAGATTATTTTCAGTTACTAATGGCGGAGGTGTTTCATACGAAACTTCATACTCTTTTGCAGAAGTACGTGTCGTGACTGTTATGTTTTCAGTTGTTACTCTTGTTGTGGCAGACAGTGATTTATATGAGGAGAGGAGAATATTCTGTGCATGTTGCTTAATTGCAATATCACTATCTGGAATCTCCCGATATATGTCTCCCACCACAGTTTTAACAGTCACATTCTGTGATGGAGGCAGTTCCACATTCAGTGGCCCATCAGTGGTGATTTTCTTTACCCATACAACTGGCTTGTTTATTTCTGCAGGAAACTGGATAGTTATATTCTGCGGCATCTCTGCTGGAGTGGCAGATAAATTGTCAACCAACAACTCATCAATAAGTATGTAGGTACCTACACTCTCATTGTTCTTCTCACCGCTCACTTTGATTGTTGCTTCATGTTCCCAGCTACCGAATGCCGGGATTTCTCTAATTACTTTGTAGGTAGTTTCTGGTGAGTACAGGTCAACATGGAATGAGATCTTGTCCAGTTCAATATCCATTATGCCAAAGTCATCACGTTGTTGTGTAATGATAAACAGCTTACTACCATTGAACTTGTATACAAGGTAACTGCCGTTGGTATTTGAGATTAATGCGCTTCCATTGACATAGTTACTGTTTTCTACATCCACCCAAGCACCTTCTGTTGCAACTACCATACCTGTTGGATGAGGCACTGGAGAAAAGAAAGCAAGTGTGAATAATACACTAAGAGCTACTGCTACAAAAAACAGTTCTTGCAGACCTCTTTTTTGATGCTTTTTCACTCCCTTTTCACCTTTAATACAGCACGATGATAGACTGTCCAGATTGTTCTTGAGTCCCGATTCAATGTTTGAGCAATATTTTTGAAAGGTAATGATTCCGTTGTATGGAGATAGAATACGACTAATTCCAATGGCGCGAATGTTTGGTGTTTCTCGAATTCTTTAAAAGGAATAACTTTTGTGTAATCTAATGGAAGTTTCTCCTGCATTTTTTTTGCTGCACGGAAATAAGTGGTTGAGATTGTTGTTGTTTCCCGCTGGA